>DAOPYF010000057.1:3033-15538 GCA_035352735.1 Treponemataceae bacterium
CCTCGCGCTTTCGATCCTCGCGTTTCCGGCCGCCGCCGCAGAGGTGGCCGTGTCGACTCAGGCGAGCAACTTCTGCTTTGACGACTCAGGCGAGCTTAATCCCGACACGCCGCGCTTCGGCGTGTCCGCGAGCGTGAGCGACCGCATCTCCGATAGCCTCGACGGCTCGGTATTCTTCGACCGCGACCCCTTCACCGGTAACCTTTTGGGCGCGCGCGCCGCGTACCACACATCGTTCCTGATCATATCCGCCGGCCCCACATTCGGACTCCTCAACTCAGACGGCGAAAAGGGCTCGGTCAAGCTTCTCTTCCAGCCGGGCATGGGCATCGGCTTCAAGATCGCGCTTCCGGGTTATTTCCTCGCGACCGCCGATACCGACTTCGCGCTTCCGCCCGCGTCGCGGAGCGAGGGACAGGCGTACCTTCAGCGCGGCGAGCTTTCCGCGGGCTTCTACCTCCCGAACGTGATCTGCACCGCGAAGGCGAGCCAGCGAAACAGCTCGATCGCGCATGCGTTGGGCGACGAGGTCAAGTGCGTCACCGATTACGGGCTCTACACCGAGGCCTTCAAGAAGGGATCGCCCTTCAGGATCTCGATTGACTTTATCTATCGCATCATGCAGTACGCGGCGAAAGATCCCGCGGCCGATCCCGTGAAAATCGGGAACCTCATCCTCGGCACCGGGGCGACCTGGTCGCCCAACACGAACATGAGTTTTTTCGCGAGGATGAACGGCGCGCTCTATTCATTCACCCTGAACGAAGACGTCGACAACCTCGACAAGTTTATGTACGACGTCTCGATCGGCGCGCGCATCCTCACGAAATCGCCGAAGGGCATCGAATAAAGTCGAAGCGCGAAACGGGCGAGAGATGAGCCCTCACCAAGAAAAAAAGCGACGGAACTTTCGTTTCCGTCGCTTTTTTTCGTCTGTGCGAGTATCGGTTTATCTCTGTGATCAGAACTTGAGTTTCGCCAGGCGAGCGCACGCCTCGATGACCTGCGCGCGGTGGCCGAAGGAGCTGAAACGGATGAACGACTCGCCCGCGGGGCCGAAGCCCGCGCCCGGCGTGCATACGACATGGCAGGTATTGAGTATCGTATCGAACACGTCCCAACTCTTCCGGCCAGGGAAGCGCGCCCAAAGATACGGGGCGTTATCGCCGCCGAAGACCTCGACGCCCGCCGCGCGAAAGTTCGGCCCTAAAAGCGCCTCGCGGATTATCCGCGCGTTCTCGAGATAGTAATCGGTGAGCGCTCTCGTCTCCGCGAGGCCGACGTCGTCGAGGGACGCAAGCCCCCCGGCCTGCGCGACGTTCGAGGCGCCGTTGAAGATCGTCGTCATGAGGCGGGTCCAGTCGGTCATGACCTTCGTGCCGTCGTTAAATACGAGTTCCTCGGGGATGATCGTCCAGCCGAGCCGAACGCCGGTGAAGCCGATCGGCTTCGAGAAAGAGCTTACCTCGATCGCGCACTCTCGGGCGCCCTCGATCTCGAAGATCGAAAGCGGGAGCGCGGGGTCGCGGATGAACGACGAATAGGCGGAATCGAAAACGATGACCGAGCCCTTCGCGCGCGCGGCCTTCACGAGCGCGGAAAGCTGCTCGCGCGTCGCGACGGCGCCGGTCGGGTTATTCGGCGAGCAAAAATACACGAGCGCGTTCGCCGGGATCTTCGCGAGGTCGGGGAAGAACCCGTTCTCCGCGGTGCACGGCATATAGGTGATTCCATCGTAGCCCGAGCCGTCAGCCTTAACCGGGCCGGCGGCGCCGATCATGACCGAGCCGTCGACGTAGACGGGGTACGCGGGATCCTGCACGGCGACCGCGACGCGCGAGCCGAAAAGATACTGGATGCGCCCGATGTCGCACTTCGCTCCGTCGGAGATGAATACCTCGGAGGGCTTTACGATTCCCTTATAGAGGACTGAGGCGATCTTCTCGCGAAGCGCGGTGAGTCCCGTCTCGTCGCCGTAGCCGGTATATCCCGAGGCGGTTCCGAGCGCCGCGACCTCGGCGGCGAGTCCCTCGACGACGTGCGCCGTCAGCGGTTCCGTCGTGTTCCCGATCCCGAGGCTGATGATCTTCGCCTCCGGATGAGCTGCCGCGTACGCGCTTCGGCGTTTCGCTATTTCGGGGAATAGGTATCCCGACGAAAGGTTTGCAAGGTTTTTATTGCGGTCAAGCATTGCACGCTCCAGATTTCTTTTTCCGGAGTATACCAGCTATTCGGGAAGCTTTGCAACGGGTACTTCGGAGAAGGGATAGTCGGCGCACAAAAGGTCGAAGAGCGGCTTCATCGCGAGCTGCCCGCCCTCGACCGTGAAGTGCGCGCCGTCGCCCGCCATCACGCGAAGCGACTTTCCCCCCGGAAGGCTCACCGAGTCGGCGTACGGCTTTCCCGCGCCGGGTATGGCGTCGCGAAGCGAAACCCTGACGACGAGGTTGGGGCTGTATTCCAACGCGACCTCGCTCTGTATTTTGTCGATATAATCAAGGCCCTTTTCGTAAACGCCGTTCTTTACGACCGGCATGCCAATCCAATAGACGCGCGGCACCGAGGCAAGCGCGAGGTCGATAAGCTCCCGGCACTTTTCCTTGTAGGCCTCGTTCCACTCGGGGCTTTCCTTTTTCAGGATCGTGCCCGCAGAATCGCGAAAGCTTTGGTGATCGTTCATGCCGAGCATCAAGACCGCGGCGTCGTACGGCGTTTGGCCGAGCGTATCCTTGAGCTTCGCGGGCCAATCGTAGTAATCGCTTCGGATAAAACCTGACGAATGGATCGCGAGGATATCGACGGAAATGCCAGACCCCTTGCCGGCGTCGCGCGAGAGGCCCGAGCCAAGCGAAAACACCTGCGAGTCGCCGAAGAAAAAAACCTTGAGCGGGTTGTCGGGCGAGTGTATCGTCGCGGTCCGCGCGGGGAGCTTCGCGGGGGCGCCAGCGGATTGCGCGCCTTGAGGGTCTCCATTCTGCGCGGAGGCATCGGGACCCAGTGCGGGACTGATCATCGCGAATGGTATCGCTTGCGCAAGCCCGCCTTCCGCGGCAGCGGGGCGTTCCTCCACCGTGACAAGGCTTGAGTCGCCCGCCGTGCCCGTTCCTGTCGCGGTTTCCGTACCCACTGCGGTATCCGCGCCAGGCGCGTTGGGCGAACCGGTTGCCATCTCGGAATCCGCCGAGCGCCGGTTAAAATAGCGGCCGTCCCAATCGGGATGGTCGGAAAGCCCCGTGGCCGCGAGAAACGCGTCGCGCGCCTCGGGCACGTAGCCGTCGAGCCCCGCTGATTCCGCGAATGACGAGGCGGCGTCGGTCATCGCGAGCGCGATCGCCCGAAGGTGGAGATCGGAAATCCTTGACGCGGGAATCCAAAGCGACTGTCCGCAAAGGAGCGAGAACGCGATAAGCGCGACCGCTACCGTCGCGAGGACGCCGTTCGGGCTCGAGCGATCCTCTCGCTTCGTACCAAAGGCCTTATCCATCGGAAACCTCCTCATCAAGGCTCAACCAATTCGTCAGAACTGGAAATAGATAAACGGCGCGACGCCGGACATCGAAACGACTGCAAGAAGCGCGAAGAACGCGGCGATCGCCCCTCCCCGCGCGACGACGGGAAGCGCGACCCAGGCGGAACGGCACGACGCGCGAGCGCGTTCGGGTATCGCGTGCATCGCAAGCCCCGCCGCCAAGAGCGCGATCACGAGCGGCGAAAGGAGGGTTATCCCCTTCGAGAAATTCCCGAGCGCCGCGAACCACGCGAGCACCGAATCGAGCGAGGGCGCGCGGAACACGAGCCAGCTTAAGGTGACGAAGGCGAAGGTTAGCGCGATCTGGATCGCCGCGACGAGCGCGTTCGGGTGCCGGGTATTCCCGTAGCCAAAGCCGCGCTCGAGCGCGAGCGCGAGCCCCTGCATGACGCCCCACGCGACGAAGGTGAGCGCCGCCCCATGCCAGAGCCCGCCGAGTACCATCGTGAAAAACAGCGCGACGAGCGTGCGAGCCTTCCCGAACCGCGAGCCGCCCATGCTGAAATAAAGGTAATTCCGGAGCCAAGAGGAAAAGGTTATGTGCCAGCGCTTCCAAAACTCCGTCACCGAGAACGAGACGTACGGGCGATTGAAGTTCGCCGGCGTCTTAAAGCCCAAAAGGAGCGCGACCGCGATCGCCATGTCGCTGTAGCCCGAGAAATCGCTGTAGATGACGACGGAATACCCGACGGCCGCGAGCGCGACCTCGATCGCGTTATAGGTCGAAGGATCTGAAAGAACCGGATCCACGAAAAGCGTCGAAAGGAAGTTGGCGAAGACCATCTTCTTGAGCAGGCCCGACATGAAAAGCTCGAAGGCTCGCGCGGCCTCGATCGGCTTCGAGCCGGGCTCGGCGCCGAGCGCGGTTGCCTGCTCTATCTGCGGGATGAAGTCGACCGCGTGGACGATCGGCCCCGAGGCGATCTGCGGGAAGAAGGAAACGTAGAGCGCGACGTCAAGAAACGAGCGGACCGCGGGAAGCTCGCACAGGTACACGTCGAAGACGTAGCTCATCGACTTAAAGGTGTAGAAGGAGATGCCGACCGGCATGATGATCGCGAGCGCGGGAAAGATGAACCCGCCGGATTGGGCGCCCGTCGCGGCGGCCGCCGTGGCCGATGCCGCCGAGCCGTGCGCGAAATACCCGATCAGCGCATTCGCGCTTTCCGCGAAGAAATTGTAATACTTGAAAAACCCGAGGAGGAGGAGGTTAAAGACGACCGAGAGGACGAGGAAGAGCTTTCTCCAAAAGTATTCCTTCTCGCGCCCGATGAGTAGGCCGAAGCCCCAGGAAGCGGCGGTCGAAAGGAGCAAGAGGAAACAGAAGCGCCAATCCCAGAAGGCGTAAAAAAGGTAGCTCGCCGCGACGAGAAACATGCGACGCTCCACGCTCCGGCGGAAGACATACCAGAAGCCGATGAACACGCAGAGAAAGAAAACTCCGAATGACACGGTCGGAAACAGCATTTTTCCTATGATTGCGCATCGAGCAGAAGCTCGTCAATAGGCTTACCCGCGGGAACCATGGGAAAAACCATCTCGTCGATGTCCATCAGGCAATCGATAAGGGCCGGCGTCCGCTCGGAAATCGCCTTCGCGAAGGCGCTCGAGAACTCAGCCTCGCTCGCGGCGCGAAAGCCGCGGACGGAGAACGCGTCGGCGAGCTTCACGAAGTCGGGAGGACGGTCGAGTGTCGTCGCCGAGTAGCGCTTCTCGTAGAAGAGCTTCTGCCACTGCCTGACCATGCCGAGGGTTCCGTTATTCGCGACGATGATGACCACCGGCAGGTTGTAGTGGGAAATCGTCGCGAGCTCGTTGAGGTTCATCCTGAAGGAACCGTCTCCGGCGATATGAACGACGCGTCGCTCCGGGCACGCGATCTGCGCGCCCATGGCCGCTCCGGTCCCGTATCCCATGGTCCCGAGCCCGCCCGAGGTCAGGAAGGTCCGCGGCTTCGCGAAGGGATAGAACTGGGCGACCCACATCTGGTGCTGGCCGACCTCGGTCGTTATGATCGCGTCGTCGCCGACGGCCGCGTGCACGGTCTCGAGGACGAACTTCGGGTGAAGCCGCGTCTTCTTCGAGTACATGGCGGGTACGTGCGCTTTCCATTCGTCGACGCGTTCGTTCCATTTGTCGCGCGCGCGCGGCGCGACACGCTCGGCGAGCGCGGAGAGGATACCCTTTACGTCGCCGGTGAGGCAGGCGGCGGTCCTGACGTTCTTATTGATCTCCGCGGGGTCGATGTCGATCTGGACGATCGAGGCACCGGACGCGAAGCGCGCAGAATCCGAGATGACGCGGTCGGAAAACCGCGCGCCGATCGCGACGAGCACGTCGCACTGCGCGGTCGCGGCGTTCGAGGCCTTCGTCCCGTGCATGCCGATCATCCCCGTGCTCAAAGGATGCCTGACGGGGAACGCGGTCTTTCCCATGAGGCTCACGGAAACGGGCGCGTTGAGCCGCTCGGCGAGGAGCTTGAGCTCCTCGGTCGCGTTCGATATGACGACGCCGCCGCCTACGTAGAAAAGGGGGCGCGCGGAGGCGGAAAGGAGCGCCGCGACGCGGTCGAGGTCGTCGGCCGACGGTACGGTGATCTTCGCGATCGAGCGGGCCGCCGCGGCCGAAAGGACAGGTTGGCCCGTCGCGTCGAGCTTTCTCGGCGACCATTCGGCCAGCTGCGCGGTTACGTCCTTCGGGATGTCGATGAGCACCGGGCCGGGCCGACCCGAGCGGGCGATGTCGAAGGCCTCGCGCACCGTGTCTGCCAGGCGCGCGACGTCGCGGACGATGTAGTTATGCTTGGTGATCGACATCGTGATCCCGGTGATGTCGACCTCCTGGAAGCTATCCTTCCCGAGGAGGCCCGTCGCGACGTTGCAGGTGATCGCGACCATCGGCACCGAGTCCATGTACGCGGTCGCGATCCCGGTGACGAGGTTCGTGCAGCCGGGACCGCTCGTCGCGAGGACGACGCCCACCTTGCCCGAGGCGCGCGCGTAGCCGTCGGCCGCGTGCGCGGCTCCCTGCTCGTGCGCGGTCAGGACGTTGCGGACGCGACTTGAGTTCTTGTAAAGCTCGTCGTAGATGTTGAGGATCGTGCCGCCGGGATACCCGAAGACGACGTCCACGCCCTGCTCGACGAGGCACTCGATGACGATCCTCGCGCCGGTCATTTTCATGAAAGGATAGCCCCCTGATCGGCGCTCGTCACCATGCGCGCGTACCGCGCGAGGTAGCCCTTCGTGACCTTGGGCTCGGGCGCCTTCCACGCGGCCTTGCGCTTCGCGAGTTCCTCGTCGGATACCTCGAGCTTTACCGAGTAGGCGTTGATGTCGATCGAGATCCGGTCGCCCTCGCGCACGAGCGCGAGCGGGCCGCCGACCGCCGCCTCGGGCGAGCAGTGGCCGATGGACGCGCCGCGGGTCGCGCCCGAGAAGCGCCCGTCGGTGATGAGGGCGACCTTTTTATCGAGCCCCTGGCCCGCGAGCGCCGCGGTGACCGAGAGCATCTCCCGCATGCCGGGGCCGCCGCGCGGTCCCTCGTAGCGGATGACGACGACGTCGCCGGGCTTTATCCCGCCGGTCATCACCGCTTTAAATGACGCTTCCTCCGAGTCGAACACCCGCGCGGGACCCGAGTGCTTGAGCATCTCGGGCGCTACTGCGGAGCGCTTGACGACGCAGCCTGAGGGCGCGAGGTTCCCGAAAAGGATCGCGATGCCGCCGGTCTCGGAATAGGGGTTCTCTATCGGCCTCAGGACGGCCGGGTCCTTGTTGACGACGCCCTTTATGTTCTGCGCGACGGTCTTCCCCGTCACGGTCGGGAGCTTCGTGTTGATGAGCTTTTTCTTCGCGAGCTCGGCGAGCAGGGCTTGGACGCCGCCTGCCGCGTAGAGATCCTCGACGAATGAGTTTCCCGCGGGCGCGAGCTTGCAAAGGTTCGGGGTGCGCTCGGATATCTCGTTGATCTTCTTGAGGTCGATCTTCACGCCCGCCTCGTGGGCGATCGCGGGAAGGTGCAGGATCGTGTTCGAGCTGCAGCCGAGGGCCATGTCGGCGGCGAGCGCGTTCATGAACGCGGCCTCGGTCATGACCTTGCGCGCGGTGAGTCCCTTATTGAGCGCGTCCATGACCGCCATGCCGGCCTTCTTCGCGAGCGCGATGCGCGCGCCGTAGACGGCGGGGATCGTGCCGTTTCCCGGAAGGCCCATGCCGAGGACCTCGGTCACGCAGTTCATCGAGTTCGCGGTGAACATACCCGAGCAGGAGCCGCACGTCGGGCAGGCGCACTGCTCCATCTCGTCGAGTTCTTTTCTATCCATCTTTCCAGCGGCGACGGCGCCGACGGCCTCGAACATCGAGGTAAGCGAAAGGCGCTTGTCGCCGTACTTTCCGGCGAGCATCGGGCCGCCCGAGACGAATACTGTCGGGAGGTCGAGCCGGGCGGCGGCCATGAGCATGCCGGGGACGATCTTGTCGCAGTTGGGCACCATGACGAGCGCGTCGAAGGCGTGCGCGGTCGCGACGCACTCGATCGAGTCGGCGATGAGCTCGCGCGTGACGAGGGAGTACTTCATCCCCTCGTGGTTCATCGCGATACCGTCGCAGACGCCGATCGAGGGAAACTCCATCGGGGTGCCGCCCGCCATGCGGACGCCGGCCTTGACGGCGTCGACGATCGCGCCGAGGTGCGTATGCCCCGGTATGATCTCGTTTCTCGAGTTGACGATGCCGACGATCGGCCGGGCCATCTCCTCGTCGGTATATCCCATCGCGCGGAAGAGGGAGCGATGCGGCGCGCGCTCGATTCCTTTTTTCGTTCGGTCGCTTTTCATGATCTATCCTCCAACAATGCGAAAACTATACCACCGAGACCGATCGCGCGGCAACCTCGGTGCGACTCAGAGCGCCTTGACCGCCGCGACGACGAGGTCGCCCATCTTCTTCGTGCCGACGAGCCTGTCGCCGAGCGCGGCGCGGTCCTGAGCCGAGCCCGCGATGTCGCCGGTCCTCCAGCCGTCGTCGAGGACCTTCTCGACCGCACGCTCGACGCACGCGGCTTCCTTCTCGAGATTAAACGAGTAGCGAAGGAGCATCGCGCAGGTGAGGATCGTCGCGAGCGGGTTCGCGATGTCCTTCCCCGCGATGTCGGGCGCGGAGCCGTGGATCGGCTCGTAGAGCCCGGGACCGGAGTCGCCGAGCGAGGCAGACGCGAGCATGCCGATGGAGCCCGTGATCTGGCTCGCCTCGTCCGAGAGGATGTCGCCGAACATGTTGCTCGTCGCGATCACGTCAAACTGCCCCGGGTTTCGCACGAGCTGCATCGCGGCGTTGTCGACGTACATATACGAAAGCGCGACGTCGGGATAGTTTCCCTTCATCGACTCGGTCACCTCGCGCCAGAGTCGGCTCGACTCGAGGATGTTCGCCTTGTCGACGACGCAGAGCCGTTTCTTTCTTTTTTGCGCGGACTCGAACCCGATTCTGACAACGCGCGCGATCTCCGCTTTCGAATAGGTTTCGGTGTCCCACGCGGACTCGCCGTCCGAGGAGCGGCCCCGATCGCCGAAGTAGATGCCGCCGGTGAGCTCGCGGACGATCAGGATATCGAGGCCGTTCCCGACGACCTCGGGCTTTAAGGGGCAGGCGCCGCCGAGCTGGCGGAACATGAGCGCGGGGCGGAGGTTCGCGTACACCTTCATCCCGCCGCGAAGACCGAGGAGGGCTTTCTCCGGGCGCTTTTCGCCGGGAAGAACGTCCCACTTCGGGCCGCCGACTGCGCCGAGAAGGACCGCGTCGCTTTTGAGGCACGCGTCGAGGGTACTGCGCGGGAGCGGCTCCCCCGTCGCGTCGAGGGCCGCGCCGCCGGCGAGAACCTCGGTATAGGCGAACTCATGCCCGTATTTCTGGCCGATCGCGTCAAGGACGCGGCAGCCCTCGCGGACGATGTCCGGCCCGATGCCGTCGCCGGGGATTGTCGCTATGTTCATGTTCATCGGTTTGCTCCTTTTTGGGGTTAGCCGCTCGTCTGTATCGACACGTCGCTAACAACAGTTATACTAAAGTAACTGTAGTATAGTTTAATGCCTTTGTAAAGCCGGTAGACCGTCAATAGCGCGCTTTTTTCCCGCCGTAGACGGCGAAGTTATAGCGCTTCCAGATCACGTCGACCGGCGAAAACCCGCACGCGCCAAGCCATTCGAGTTGGTCGACGAGGACGGCGGGGCGATCCTCACGCTCGTACGACGGGAACCAGATGCCGTCCGCGTCCGCCTCGCTTACGGACTCAAGCATGAAAGCGCGCCACCGCGCGAGATAGAGCGCCTGGATCGCGGGGTCGCCCGAGAGCACGACGTCCGCGGTAAAGAAAGCGCCGCCGGGCTCGAGAAGCGCGGCCGCCTTCGCGAAGAACGCGCGCTTCGAATCCGCGTCGGGAAGGTGATGGAGCGCGAGCGAAGAAACGATCGCGTCATAACGCCCGGTGCCATCCCATGAGGAAAAGTCCGCGGCGATATACTCGGTCTTCCCGAAGGGGGCGAGCTTGAGCTTCGCCATCTCGAGCATGCGTTCGGCCATGTCGAGGCAGGTCACCCGCGCCTCAGGCCAGCGATCGAGCGCCGCGCGCGCGACCGTGCCGGTTCCGCACCCCAGGTCGAGTACCCGGGGCGCGCTCCCTTCCGGGAAGGCGAGCGCCGAGACGAGGGCGTCGACCATCTCCCCGTAGCCCGGGATGAGGCGAACGATGTTCTCGTCGAAGATCGCGGCTTCTTCCTCAAAATGCCCGCGAATGTCCCGCATCGAGCCAGAGCCGCGCGGGGCTTCCCCGTATCGCCGAGCGCCATTCGTTCCCGCGTCCGTCACAGATACGCCTTAAAGCGCTTCTCGACGTCCGAGATCAGCTTGAACTCGAAGGAGTCGACGAGCGCGATCCACGACGCCTCGATAAGGTCGGTGGAGACGCCGACGGTCGACCAGGCCTTCTCGCCGTCGGTCGACTCGATGAGGACGCGAACCTTCGCCGCGGTCGCGCTCTTGGAATCGAGGACGCGAACCTTGAAGTCGGTCAGCCTGATCGAGTGCACGCCGGGATAGAAGCGCTCGAGCGCCTTTCGGAGCGCGACGTCGAGCGCGTGGACGGGACCGTCGCCCTCCCCCGCCGTTATCGCCATCTCCCCGTCGACCCCGATCTTCACCTGCGCGAACGCCGTGCAGGTGACGCCCTTGATCGGCTGCTCGCCGATGATCTTGTAATATTGAAGGTCGAAGAAGGGCTTGTACTTCCCGATGTTCTTCCTGACGAGGAGCTCGAAGCTTCCCTCGGCGCCCTCGAACTGATAGCCGGCGTGCTCGAGATCCTTGACGCGCGCGACGATCTGCGCCGCCACGGGCGAGTCCTTCTGGATGTTCGGGTCGAACTTCCTGATTTTTTCGATGATCATCGAGCGGCCGGCGACCTCGCTCATGAGGAAGCTCCGCTCGTTGCCGACCGACTCCGGGGGAACCTGCTCGTAGGCCCGCGGGTTTTTCGTCACCGCGTCGATGTGCATCCCGGCCTTGTGCGCGAAGGCATTGTGCCCGACGAAGGGCATCCCCACCTCGAGCGAGACGTTCGCGATCTCGGCGATTCGATGCGCGACCGAGGTAAGCTCCGCGACCTTCCCCTCGGGGACGCAGGTGATCCCCATCTTGAGCTCGAGGTCGGCGATGATGGTCGAGAGGTTCGCGTTACCCGCGCGCTCGCCGAAGCCGATGAGCGTGCCCTGGATCTCGGTCGCGCCCGCCTTTACCGCGAGGAGGGAGTTCGCGACCGCGAGCCCGGCGTCGTTGTGGCAATGGATGCCGACCGGCACGCCGAGCTCCGAGGCCGCGCGCGCGGTCATCGAGGAGATCTCGTCGGGAAGCGTTCCGCCGTTCGTGTCGCAAAGGACGACGACCGCAGCCCCGCCCGCGACGGCGGCCTTGAGCGTCTCCATCGCGTACGCGGGGTTCGCGCGGTACGCGTCGAAATAGTGCTCGGCGTCGTAGATCACCGTCCGCCCCTCGGACGCGAGGAACGCGATCGTGTCCCGTATCATCGCGAGGTTTTCCTCGAGGCTCGCGCGGAGTATCTCGGTGACGTGAAAGTCCCAGCTCTTGCCGAAGATCGCGACGCACTCGGTCCCCGCGGCGAGGAGGCTCTTGAGGTTCGCGTCGTCCTTCGCCTCGGCGTCCTTTCGCCTCGTCGAACCGAACGCGACGAGGCGCGCGGTCTCGAGCGGTATCTTCCTGACCTCCTCGAAGAACTCGAGGTCCTTCGGGTTCGAGGCCGGGTTTCCCGCCTCGATGAAGGAGACGCCGAGCCCGTCGAGCGCGCGGACGATATTGAGCTTGTCCTGCACCGAAAAGCTGATCCCCTCGCCCTGCGCGCCGTCCCGCAGGGTCGAGTCGAATATGTGCACCTTGGAGAAAAGTTCCCTCGCTGCCTTCTTTTCCATTACGCGCTCCGTGTCCTTTCCTGCCCAAGCTCGTAGGTCATCGCGTTAACCGCGTTGAGATACGCCTTGATGACCGACTCGACGATATCCGTCGAGACGCCCGACCCGTTCCAGGTCCTTCCCTCGCGCGCGATCCTGACGTGGCTCTCGCCCTGCGCGTCGGCGCCCGTGTCCGTCGCGTCGACGATCGCGAGCGAGAAGTCCTCGAGCTTGATCTCCGAGCCGCCGATGATCTTGTCCACCGCGTTGAGCGAGGCGTCGACCGGCCCGTCGCCGATCGCGACCTTCTCGACCTTCGTGCCGTCCTTCGTGACGAGCCGGACGATCGAGGTCGAGGTGATGGACGATCCCGAGTTGATGACGAAGCGGTCGAGCTTGAACGCCTCGGGCACGCCCCCGGCGAGGCCGGAGACCATCGCGTCGATGTCGCGGTCAGAGACCGTCTTCTTCTTATCGGCGAGCGCCTTGAATTCCTCGAACAGGACGTTGAGCTTTTCGTC
>DAOPYF010000058.1:0-15389 GCA_035352735.1 Treponemataceae bacterium
GTCGATACTATAAAAGATGGTATCGACGGAAAAGTGCTACGCATCCGATAATTTCCCCGCTTTGCATCAGGCTGTCCTGAGGGAGGAGTATCTCTATCAGGTAAGGCTGTACGCTGAGCGAGCCGCGTTCATGCCCGCGGAATCGGGCATGCTCAGAATGCGCATCATCCTTGGGTTTATCGAGGCGAAGGCCGCGGTAATCGACGCGGTGATCAAGACGGACGGAAACCTGCACTACCTTTCGGTCATTTGCGCGTCGAGCGCACATCCGCTTCTTTTCTCGCGCATCATGAAGCGCATCGTCCCGAACACCATCATTGAAGAGATCCAAAGCACGCACGCGGAGGAACGAGTCGCGACGCGCTCGGTACGCGAAGAAGCCTGGGGCGGTATCCCGCGCGCGAAAGAGGCCCTCGGGGTCAACGAGTCGAAGCGTTTCCTCTACACGCTCCTACTCGAGTACCGAGCCCTTTTGACCGAATGCGCCGAGGCGATGCGCCAGGCCCCTTCCGAGAGCCGCGCGCACAATCAGACGGGCTATACCGCGCAGATCCTCGTTTTCGAGTCGGGCGGGGCCATCTGCGGAATCCCCGACTTTCAGGTCGAGCGAATCACCCCCGGGGCAAACGGGTCCCACATACTCGAGCTTACCGGCTCGTACGCGAAGCGAATCCTCATCGCCGAAGAGCTTGTCTGCTATAAAGAGATAGACATCATCGACACGCGCTTTATCGTAAAGACGCAGCGCGGCTTTTACCGCGTGTCGACGCGCGTCACCGGCGGCGACTTTACCTTCAACCTCGTCATCCCCTCGTTCCTGTAAGATCGCCCGCGCGCGGCACGAAAGAGAACGCGAAAAAAAGCCGATAGCTTATTGACTTTTTTTTTTGTACCGGGTATAAATCTTTCATCACGCCGTTGTAGCTCAGTTGGTAGAGCAATGGACTGAAAATCCATGCGTCGACAGTTCAATTCTGTCCGACGGCACGTGTAAGCCGTTTCCGTTTATCGCGGAAACGGCTTTTTTTTACGTTCGTTCCGTCAGCTTCTTCGCGTTTCATGCCGAAAATCACGGTATCCAGAAGAGGGAAACGTGAAGGTAGCAGTATTCAATAACACGAAAAACGCCAAGGCTGCGATCGCTGCGGGAACCATCATTACCGGTAACTCGTGCGTGGTCGAATACCACGAGACTGACCGACTGTGGGATCGCGAGTATTGCCAAAACCCGATTAAGCTTCTCGAGCAGGCGACTCACTTTTTATACATCCCGTCGGACGACGGCGGCGACGCGATCTCGTTTTATTTCCTCGCGGGATTTTGCATCGGTAAGGGCATCAGGGTTATCGTTCTCGAGGCGGGAGCTTCGCTGAAAATCCCGGAAAATATCAGGCATCTCGTGACCTTTTTAAAGCCGGAATCCTTCGAGGACTTCTTCGTAACGGAGAAGGAACGCTTTTTCGCGGAAGACCGAAAAACCTCGGCCCGCCAAGAGCTTTTGGGTCGAGGGTATTCCTGCTTCGAGGAGAACCTCGTGCTCGTCGTCAATTCGGGCGACGAAGAGGCGGTCTCTCTCTTCCTGAAGGCGGGGTTCGATCCCTCGGTCGCGGACGCGAAGGGCACGCCGCTTCTCTCGCTTGCCGTGAGGGCGCAGTACCCGGCCATCGTAGGACTATTGATCGAGGCGGGCGCCGACATCAACCGGCAGTCCGAGGATCGGGGGTATTCCCCGCTCATGGACGCGGCCCAGAAAGGCGACGCCGAGATGGCGCGCACCCTGCTCGAGCGCGGGGCGAACCCGAATCTCCGGAGCAAGGACGGGCAGACGGCGCTTATCATCTGCGCCGGCCGCAGCGACGATCGGCTTTCCGCGCTGCTCGTCGAGCATGGCGCGGACCCCGCGGTCGTCGATAGCCTTGGCATGTCGGCGCTTTCGTACGCGAAGCTCTTCCATAACGAGAAACTCCTGGCGCTTTTCAATGCACCGTCTCCATGATACACTGATCCCCATGGATACGATTGTTTTCGCCGGCGGTGGAACCGGCGGCCACATATTTCCCGGACTCGCCATCGTCGATGAGCTCTTGAAGCTCCCCGGCGAACGGTCGGTCGTCTGGATTGGTTCCTCAAGCGGGATGGACCGCTCGATCGTGGAAGGCCACGGCGTGCGTTTCGTCGGGATATCGACGGGAAAGCTCAGGCGCTATTTCAGCTGGAAAAACTTCACCGACCTCTTTAAGATCGCCGGGGGATTTTTCGCCTCGATCGGCATTCTCATAAAGCTGAAACCCGCGATCGTCTTCTCGAAAGGCGGTTTCGTGAGCGTTCCCGCGTGCCTCGCGGCGCACCTCCTCAGGATTCCCGTCATAACCCACGAATGCGATTTCTCTCCCGGACTCGCGACCCGCATCAACGCGCGCGTCGCGTCGGACATATTCGTGTCATACGAGGAAACCGCGCGCGCATTCAACGAGCGATTAAGGCGGCGCGTGACGGTGACCGGGAACCCGGTTCGCCCAGTATTTTATTCCGCATCGGCAGAGCGGGGAAGGGCATTCCTTGGTTGCGCTGAAAATAAGGTCCCAATACTCCTCGTGCTCGGCGGAAGCCTCGGCGCGCGGCAGGTAAACGAGATGGTCCTCGGCTCGCTCGAGTCGCTTTGCGCTGCCTTCGTCGTCGTCCATCAAACGGGAGAGCAAAACCGCGACCAAGCGGCGAGCGATGTCTCGCCGACGGTTAAGGATCGCTACAGGACGTACGCGTTCATCCGCGATGAGATGGCGGACGTGCTCGCCGCGGCGACGCTCGTCGTGGCGCGTTCGGGCGCGAACACCGTTTGGGAATGCGCGGCAGCGGGAAAGCCGATGATTCTCGTGCCGCTCGAGAAGGGGAGCTCGCGGGGCGACCAGGTCGAGAACGCGCGCTATTTCGTTTCTCACGGCGCCGCGATCATGCTCACCGGTTCGGAGGCTACTTCGGAGCGGCTCGCACAGACGGTTGTAGGACTCGTCGCGCACGAAGGCGTCATGGTCGACATGGCGCATAACTCGGCGGCGCTCGGCGCCGATAGGCCCGCCGCGCGAATTGCTGCCCTCGTGGCCGAGCGTTCGGCGCGCGCGCGAAAGAAGGGGAAGCGATGACCTTCTCGCCGCTCGACATAGGCCTTGCGCTCGTAATCGCGATTATCGTCGTGAAGGTAACCCTTACCGGTTTCGTCACGGAGTTTTTCTCGAAGGCAGCGACCATCGTCGGGGCCGTGGGCGCGCTCTTTCTCTATGGGCTCCTAACACCCTATGTCGCGCGGTTTCTCGGTGCGAACGTGTATCCGGAGGCGATCGCGTTTCTCGCGATATTCCTCGTCCTGTATCTTATCGTCAAGGGCATACAGCAGCTTGCGGGCTCGGCCTTCGAGAGCGAGAGCATGACGAACCTCGATCGCGCGCTCGGGTTTTTCCTCGGCGTCGCGGAGGGCCTTCTTGTTGCGGCCGTCGCGCTCGTCGCGATCAAGATGCAGCCGTGGTTTGACCTTTCCTCTCTCACGCGGGAGAGTTACTTCATGCGGTTCATGGGCCCATTCCTTTTCGACGGTTCGGGGATCGTCGCTCACGTGATCCATGCGCGGTAAGCGGCTTTGCCCGCCCGCGTTTCGCATCAACCCCGAGGAGCGTTTGTAACGATGTTCGAAAACCTGATTGCGCAACCGGCCTCAGACCTCTTGATCGCCGATATCGATTCCGCGCGCCTTCCCCCCGCGATGCTTTTCTCCGGTCCCGAGGCGTCGGGAAAGCTCACCGCGGCGCTCGAGCTCGCGCGCGTCCTTTCATGCGCCGAAGGAACGGCGCGCTGGACCTGCGCCTGCGGCGCGTGCGTGCGGAGTAAGGAGCTCACCCATCAGGACCTCCTTATCATGGGACCGAGGAACAGCACCCTCGAGATACGGGCCGCCGCCGCCGCGTTCCTGCGCGAAAAGACCGTCGCGACGAGGTTTTTATTCATCCGCTCGATTAGAAAACTCGCGATAAGGTTCAGTCCGGCATTGGTTGCCGACGACGACGCGCGCGCGCAAAAGGCAGCGCCGCTTTTGGCCGAATTGGAAGAGCTTCTCGAGGAGATCAGCCCTTCGCGGGAATTGCCCGCGGACGGCGCGGCGCTCGAGAAGACGGTCGAATCGCTCGTCGACGACGCAGAAAAGCTCGAGACGGATTTCATGTACGACAGCATCCCGGTTTCGCAGGTGCGCTGCGCGTCAAGCTGGGCGCGGCTTTCCCCCTCTGGGAAGAAAAAGGTTCTTATCATCGAGAACGCCGACCGCATGCAGGATTCCGCGAGAAACGCGTTCCTAAAGGTGCTCGAGGAGCCGCCCGCCGACGTCGTCTTCATACTCACGACCGCGCGCCGCGGCGCGATCATGCCGACGATTCTCTCGCGAGTAAGGACCTACGCCTTCGTCGAGCGGCCTGCGGCCGCGCAGGACGAGGTAATCGCCCGCGTCTTTCACGACAAGCCCGAGGCGAAGGAAACCCTCGAGGCCTATTTCTACCGCTTTCTCCCGGTCCCGATGGGGACGATAGCGGAGGTCGCCGACGCCTTTCTCTCGATGACCCTCATTAGCGCGATCGACGAGGGACGGCGTCCGCTCGCCGCGCTCAAAACCGTGCTCGCGCGCGACGGGGCGACCGCCGCGCATTCCGCGGGCGCCGCCAATGGGGAGAGCGGCCTTACGATCGCGCAGATGACGGCGAAGCTCAATAAATGCAAGCCCGCGATCGTGTGGCAGCTCTTTCTCGCGTGCCTCTCGCGGAGGATGCGCTCCGCGCTCAGGCTTGAATCCATCGACGCGCGGGAAGCGGCCGTGTACTCGCTGTGGACAGACGCGATTCGCGCGGCGCTCGAGGCGGTCGACGTGTACAACATCGGGCCGCAGGCCGCGCTCGAGGCGCTCCACGCGCGCATGAAGGAAAGCATATGAGGGAGTTTATCCGTCGGGCGCTCCAAAAAACCTCGCGGATGAACGCGGACCAGATACAGAGCCTCCTCTCGCTGGTCACCGAAGAATACGAAATGCTCGACGCCGTGCTCGACTCGCTCGCGACCGGCGTGATCGTATGCGACTCGTTCCATATCATGGTTCAGAACAACAAGGCGGCCTCGCGCATCCTACCGCTCGAGTACCACGACATACAGGACCGTCCGGTGTGGCTCTGCGTCAAGGACGAGGCGATCGCCGCGTTCGTCCAGGAAACGATGGAGAACGAGGAAGCCGTGACCACGCGCGAGTTCCCGCTCGAGGAATCGGGCGGGACGCGCTACCTCGACATCAGCGTCATGCCGCTCGTGCGGAGTAAGAGCGTGCGCGGGACCATCATCACGATCGAGGACGTGACCGCGAAGAAAAACGAGGAGATGCGCTCGAGGCGGCTCGAGGGGCTCGCGAGCCTGACGAACCTCGCCGCTACCGTCGCGCACGAGATCAAGAACCCGCTAGGCTCCATAAGTATCTACGCACAGCTCCTTAAGAAAGCACTCGAGCGGCACGGGATCGCGGACGACCCGCAGATCGCGAAGTCCCTCGACGTCGTGAACGAGGAGATCGAGCGGCTCAACAAGATCATCGTCGATTTCCTTTTCGCGGTCCGCCCGCTCAAGTTCGAGTTCGCGCCGCTCGACGTGAACGCGCTCGTGCGCTCGCTCGCCGATTTCTTCGCCGAGGAGCTCAAGGCCGCCGGTATGACGGTCATCCTCGAGCTCGGCGAGGCGATCCCGATGATACAGGGGGACGAGCGCTTCATCAGGCAGATGTTCATAAACCTCGTCAAGAACGCGATGGCCGCGATGCTCCCCGGCGGCGTCATCAAGATCGGGACGCGGCTCGTCGAGGACAAGCTCGTGATCACGGTCGCCGACTCGGGCTCGGGGATACCGCCCGACATGATTCACAAGATATTCGAGCCCTATTTCACGACGAAGGTCGACGGCACCGGGCTCGGGCTCACGATGGCGTATAAGGTCGTCAAGGAGCACGGCGGCGACATTCGCGTGCAGTCCGAAGAGGGCCACGGCACGTGCTTTACCATCACGCTCCCGGTGCTCAGGCGGGCGCAGAAACTGATCGAATACGAGGAGTGGCGCGATCAATGAAGTTCACGATCCTGGTAATAGACGACGAGAAGAACATACGCGAGGGTCTCGCCTCGGCGCTCGAGATGGACGGCTACGAGGTACTCATGGCAGCCGACGGAAGCGAGGGCCTCGAGACGGCGCTCCACGCGGACGTCGACCTCGTCATCACCGACCTCCGCATGCCGGGCGTCTCGGGCGAGGAAGTCCTCCGCCGCGTGACCACTGAAACGCCGGGGATACCGGTCATCGTGCTCACCGGGCACGGCACGGTCGAAAGCGCGGTGGAGGCGATGCGCGCGGGCGCGTACGACTTCCTCACAAAGCCGCTCAACCTCGACCGGCTCTCGCTCCTCGTCAGGCGCGCCCTCCAGAGCCGAGAGCTCGCGCTCCAAAATCGCGAGCTCGAGCGCGAGATAGAGGGAAAGAAATCCTTCGAGCACATAATCGGGAAGAGCCAGGCGATGCTCAAGGTCTTCGACGTCGTCAAGCGCGTCGCGCCGACGAAGGCCTCCGTGCTCATCACGGGCGAAAGCGGCGTAGGAAAAGAGCTCATCGCGAACGCGCTCCACAACCTATCGCCCCGGAAGGACAAGCCTTTCGTCAAGGTGCATTGCGCCGCCCTCGCGGAGACGCTTTTGGAAAGCGAGCTCTTCGGCCACGAGAAGGGATCCTTCACCGGAGCGGTCTCGCGCAAGCGCGGTCGCTTCGAGCTCGCGCACCAGGGGACGATATTCCTCGACGAGATCGGCGAGATCGACCAAACCGTGCAGATCAAGATTCTCAGGGTTTTGCAGGACAAAAAATTCGAGCGGGTCGGCGGCGAGGAAACCCTCGAGGTCGACGTTCGGGTCGTGACCGCGACGAACCGCGACCTCGAGCGCGAGATCGCCGAGGGGCGCTTTCGCGAGGATCTTTTCTACCGGCTCAACGTCGTGCGCATCCACGTGCCGCCGCTGCGCGAGCGCAAGGACGACCTCCCGCTCATGATCGCGTCCTTCCTCCGCGAGTTCGCCGAGGAAAACGGGAAGAAGGTCGACGGCTTCGATCCCAAGGCGCGCTCCGCCCTCTACGCGTACGACTGGCCCGGAAACGTGCGCCAGCTCAGGAACTGCATCGAAAGCGCGGTCGTTATGGCCTCAGGCCCCCTGATTACCCTCGATGACCTTCCGCCTTCAATCCGCTCGGGCGACGAGGTTCCCTCGATTCGGATTCCCGTCGGCGTGACGATGGTCAGCGCGGAGCGCGAGGTTATCCTCCAGACCCTCTCAGCGCAGAACGGAAATAAGTCAAAGACCGCCGAGGTGCTCGGTATCGGCAGGAAGACCCTTCATAGAAAGCTCCATGAGTATGGGATAGACGCGAAGCGGGATGGGGACGAAGCGGATCAGGAAGGCGATGACGAAGGTGCGACGGGCTCAGAGGGTGCCGGTCTCGTACCAGGACGCGATCCTGCGGTATGACTCGGTAAGGCGCCTCGTTATCTGCGATTGCCGGGCCTCGGCTTCGGGGTCGCCCGCGCTCGTGTCGGGATGATGCCGCTTGAGGAGGCGCCGCCACGCGGTCTTGCAATCCTCAAGGCTTTCGCCGGGCAAAAGCCCCAGGACCCTAAAATCCTCGATGAGCTCTTCGGGAACCGCGACACGGCGCTTTGGCGCGGCGCGATCGGGCGGCGGGGTGCGCTCCTGGACGTTTCCCGCCCGCCTTCTCGTTCCCCCGTGCGGATCCCAGGCCTCGAAGGGGTCTTCGTCCGAGGAAAGCCGGTCGCGCAAGAGATCCCCAAGACGGTCAAAGCGGTTTTCCATGATGCGCGGCGATCCCTCCTACCTTGAGTCACACTATACTTCGACTAAAACGAAAAAGACAAGCTTTTTCCTTGCAAAGAAGAAAGCCTTCTTATATTATTGAAGCGACTCAATACATAAGGAGCGTCATTGTGAAAATACGGAAAAGATCCTTTGGGACGCTGTACAATGGCAAAAAGGTATCGATTTTTACCGTTTCAAACGGCACGATGTCCTTTTCGGTGACCGATTATGGCTGCACGATAACCAGTATCGAGGTTCCGGGGAAAGACGGAAAGGTCGACGATGTCGTGCTCGGTTACTCGACCCTTGACGGATACACGAAAAACGACAAGTTCTTCGGGTGCATCGTCGGGCGGTTCGCGAACCGCATCGCCGACGCCAAGTTCGATCTCTCCGGCAAAACCTGGCAGCTCGACGTCAACGATAACGACAATTGCCTCCATGGCGGAAAAAACGGCTATCAGAAGATCGTTTGGGACGCGGAGCCCTTTAGGACCACCCGCGAGGTAGGGATCGCGTTTCGGCGCGTGAGTCCCGCGGGCGAGCAGGGATTTCCCGGAAGGCTTGAGCTCAAGGTAACCTATAGCCTGACGGCGACGAACGACCTTTGCATCAGGTACGCCGCGAAGACCGACGAGCCGACGCCGGTTAACCTGACGAACCACACCTACTTCAACCTGGCCGGCCATGATTCGGGCACCGTGCTCGACCATCAGGTTCAGCTCTTTTGCGATAAGTACGTCCCCGTGGACGCGCACGCGATCCCGACCGGCAAGATCCTCGACGTCGCGGGTACGCCGTTCGATTTCACGAAGCCAAAAACGATCGGAAAGGATTTCGCCGCGACGAAGGGCGGCTATGACCATAACTGGGTCGTCAATCGCGGGGGCGATTCCCCCTATCCCGTCGCCGGCGTCTATGAGCCGGTTTCCGGAAGGACGCTCACCGTCTATTCGACCCAGCCGGGCGTGCAGTTCTACACCGGCAATTTCATCGGGGAGGTAGCGGGAAAGAACGGGGCGGTGTACCGGAACAACGGCGGCTTTTGCCTCGAGACCCAGCATTTCCCCGACTCGCCCAATCGGCCGGACTTTCCCGATTCGATCCTGAAGCCCGGCGATCGGTATCGCCAGGAAACCGTTTGGCATTTCGATTTTTAGCGGTTTATCACCACACGCGCGCGAGAGGTTGCTATGGAAGTTCAGTTGCAGGAGCTCGTTGAGAAGATACGAAAGGACGGCGTGGAAACCGCCGAGGCGAAGGCCGCCGAGATTATCCGCGCGGCACAGGAACGCGCCGATGCCCTCGTGAGGTCCGCGCGCGCCGAGGCCGACGCCATCGTGGCGAACGCGAAGGCCGAGGCGGAGCGGAACGAAAAGGCGGGGATCGCGTCCATGGCGCAGGCGGGGAGAAACCTCCTGATCTCGTTTCGGGACGGGATAACCGCCGAGCTTGAATCCATCGTGAGCCGCGAGACCCAGGGATCCTACGACGCCCAAGTCCTCAAGGATCTGATCCCTAAGGCGGTCGCGGCGTGGATCGCGAAGACCGGCGAGGATGACCTTGCCGTAATACTCCCGAAAGCGGACCTCGATCGCCTCGAGTCGTCCCTGACCCAGGCGCTCAAGGCCGAGATCGGCAAGGGCGTTACCCTGCGCGGGGATAAAAACCTTCCCGCGGGATTTAGGATCGCGACGAAAAACGGTTCCGCGTATTACGACTTCTCGGCCGATGCGGTCGCCGATCTGTTCTCGGCGTACGTGAGTCCGCGCGTCGCCGAGGCGCTTAAGTCGGCCGCGAAGGGGCTGTGACGACCTTGGGCGCCTATTATTACCTGATGGCGCAGCTTCCCGCGATGCCGAGGGAAGCGCCCGCCGCCATTTCGTTCGCGCGCTTTCGCGAGGTCGCCCTGCGCTTCCTTTCGCCGCGAGACGGCGATATCCTCGCAAGGCTCGCGCTTGAGCCGCCGCGCTCCGCCTTGCCGACCGGTTCGCCTATCGTCGACGAATGGTTCGCCTTCGAGCGGTCCTTGAGGCTTTCGCTCGAGCGCGTCAGGGCGCAGGCCCTCGGACGCGAGTGCGCTCAGTCGGGCGAAGACGGCTCGAACGCGTACGCCATGCTCGAGGCCCTGCCGATAGCGCGCGCAGCCGCGGCGATGGATAACCCCCTTGCCGCCGAGCGGTATTTAAGCGCGGCTCGTATCGATTTTATCGAGCGGGCATCGTCGCTCAGGCATTTCGACTCGGAGGCCGTGTTTGCCTACGGGCTAACGCTCCTCCTCAGGGAACGCGAGGCGTCGTTCGCCTCCGACGCGGGACTGACCGAATATAAAAAGATCTATAATCGGATTCTTGGAGAGTAGCATGAGGGATACGAAAGGAAAGGTTGTCGCCGTTAACGGCAACATGATCGGCGTGCGCTTCGAGGGCATCATCGCGCTCAACGAGGTCGGCTTCGTTCACGTCGGCGAAAAAAAGCTCAAGAGCGAGGTTATCCGCATACGGGGAGAAGAGGCGCAGCTCCAAGTGTTTGAGCAAACCAAGGGGATCGCGATCGGCGACGAGGTAAGCTTCACGGGAGCGCTCCTTACCGTCGAGCTCGGGCCCGGGCTGCTCGGCCAGGTCTACGACGGGCTGCAAAACCCGCTGCCCGAGCTCGCCGCGAAGGCGGGGTATTTCCTCGAGCGCGGCGTCTATCTTTTGCCGCTCCCCGAGGAGAAGCGCTGGGATTTCACGCCCATCGCGAAACCGGGCGACCGCGTCGCCCGAGCCGACACACTCGGCACCGTTCCCGAAGGAACCTTCACGCACCGCATCATGGTGCCGTTCAATCTCTATGGAAACTACACGGTAAAGTCCATCAAGCCCGCGGGCTCGTATACCGTCAGGGAATGCGTCGCCGAGCTTGAGGACGAAAAGGGCGCCGTCGTTTCCGTCGGCATGAGCTTCCATTGGCCGGTGAAGCGCGCGATCGACTGCTACGCCGAGCGCCTCAAGCCGACCGAGACCCTCCCGACGAAGATCCGCACGGTGGATACCTTCTTCCCGGTCGCCAAGGGCGGCACCTTCTGCACCCCGGGGCCGTTCGGCGCGGGCAAGACCGTGCTTCAGCACTCGATGAGCCGCAACGCCGAGGTCGACGTCGTCATCATCGCCGCGTGCGGCGAGCGCGCAGGCGAGGTCGTCGAGGTCCTCAAGGAATTCCCCGAGCTCACCGATCCCCGAACGGGCAAGTCGCTCATGGAGCGGACGATCATCATCTGCAACACATCATCGATGCCGGTCGCGGCGCGCGAGGCTTCCGTATACACGGGCGTAACCCTCGCCGAGTATTACCGGCAGATGGGGCTTAACGTCCTCCTGCTCGCCGACTCGACGAGCCGCTGGGCGCAGGCCCTCCGCGAGATGTCGGGCAGGCTCGAGGAGATCCCGGGGGAGGAGGCCTTCCCCGCGTATCTCGAGTCCTACATCGCGGCCTTCTACGAGCGCGCGGGCATCGTCCGGTTGAAGGACGGCACGACGGGATCGGTCACCATCGGCGGCACGGTATCCCCGGCGGGCGGTAACTTCGAGGAACCGGTCACCCAGGCGACGCTTAAGGTCGTCGGCGCGTTTCACGGGCTTTCGCGCGAGCGCTCGGACGCCCGAAAGTATCCGGCGATCCATCCCCTCGACTCATGGTCGAAGTACGCGAGCGTCATCGAGCTTCCCTGGGTCGACTACGCGCGCGGCTTCCTCAGGCGCGGAAGCGAGGTCGAGCAGATGATGAAGGTCGTCGGCGAGGAAGGCACGAGCCTCGAGGACTTCGTCGTCTACCTCAAGGGCAACTTCCTCGACGCGGTATATCTCCAGCAAAACTCCTTCGACCCGGTGGACGCGTCGGTGAGCGTCGAGCGGCAGCGGCACGTGTTCGCGCTGCTCATCGAGATCCTCGGCTCGTCGTTCGCGTTTTCGGGAAAGGACGAGGCGCGCTCGTGGTTCAACAAGGCGCGGCTCTCGTTTATCGACTATAACTATTCCGAGTGGATGTCCGACGGATTCGCGCGTCACGAAGGCGAGATTCGCCAGGCGATGCGGGAAAAGTCGGAAGGCCTTGACGATGCGGCCGAAAGGCTCTTGGGCGCGGCTCGAGCCGCGAAGGGCGCGGTGTAAGCGATGAAGAAAGTATACAGCAAGATAGAGACCATTACGGGTTCGGTAATAACGGTGAAGGCCGACGGCGTCAAATACGGCGAGCTCGCCGAGATCAAGACCGCCTTTGGTACCTCGCTCGCGGAGGTCAATAAGCTCTCCGGCGAAACGGTCTCGCTCCAGGTATTCGCGGGCGGCCGCGGCGTCTCGACGGGCGACGAAATCCGCTTCCTCGGGAAGGAGATGCGGGTGAGCTTCTCGGACAATCTCCTCGGCCGCGTCTTCAACGGCTCCGCGGAGCCCCGGGACAAGGGCCCGGCCCTCAAAGAAGACACCGTCCCCATCGGCGGGCCGTCGGTCAATCCCTCCAAGCGCATCATTGCGCGGCGCATGATCAGAACCGGCATCCCGATGATCGACATGTTCAATACCCTCGTCGTCTCGCAGAAGCTCCCGATCTTCTCGATCTCGGGCGAGCCCTACAACGAGCTCCTCGCGCGGATCGCGATGCAGGCCGAGGTCGACGTCATCGTGCTCGGCGGTATGGGTCTCAAATACGACGACTACCTCTATTTTCGCGAGACGCTGGAAAACGCCGGCGCGATGAGCCGCACGGCGATGTTCGTCCACACGGCGGCCGACCCCACGGTCGAGTGCCTCATGATCCCGGACATGTGCCTCGCGGTCGCCGAGCAGTTCGCCCTCAAGGGAAAGGACGTGCTCGTCCTCCTCACCGACATGACGAACTACGCCGACGCGATGAAGGAAATCTCGATCATCCAGGAGCAGGTCCCGTCGAACCGCGGGTATCCGGGCGACCTCTATAGCCAGCTCGCCGCGCGCTACGAGAAGGCGGTCGACTTCGACGACGCCGGCTCAGTCACGATCCTCGCGGTAACGACGATGCCGGGCGACGACGTGACGCACCCGGTTCCCGACAACACGGGCTACATCACCGAGGGTCAGTTCTACCTCAAGAACGGGCGCATCGAGCCCTTCGGAAGCCTTTCGCGGCTTAAGCAAAACGTGAACGGCAAGACGAGAGGCGACCACCGCGCTCTGATGGACGGCATGATCAAGCTCTACGCGTCGTATAAGGACACCCTCGAGAAAAAATCGATGGGGTTCATGATGTCCGAATGGGACCAAAAGCTCCTGAAATACGGCGTCGCTTTCGAGCGCCAGATGATGGACCTTTCGGTCAATATCCCGCTCGAGGGCGCGCTTGACGCCGGGTGGGCCATCCTGAGCGAGTGCTTTAAGCCCGAGGAGACCGGCATCAAGTCGGAGCTTATCAACCAGTATTGGCCGAAAGGGAAGTAGCCGCGACATGGCGATCAAGCTGACGAAAAACGAGCTTAAGGCGCAGAAGGAAAGCCTCAAGATGTATCGGCGCTACCTCCCGACGCTCCAGCTCAAGAAACAGCAGCTTCAGACGGAGATCCGCGCCATCGAGACGCGCGCCGAGGAGGTGCGCTCGAAGCGGGATAGGCTCAACGCCGATTTCGCCGAATGGATCGCGGTCTTCGGCGACTCGGGCTCCTTCGCGCCCGACACCGTGACCGTGCGCGCGGTCAGGACGGCGACCGGCAACATCGCGGGCGTCGCGATCCCCGTCTTTTCTGGCGTTGACTTCGCGCGCGCGGCCTACAGCCTCTACTCGACGCCGCTTTGGGTCGACATCGCCGCGAAGCGGCTCGAGACCGTGCTGAGCCTCGACCTCGAGGCCCGCGTCCTCGACGAGCAGGTTAGGCTCCTCCACGAGGAGCTCCGGACGACGACGCAGCGGGTAAACCTTTTCGAGAAGGTGAAGATCCCCGAATCGCGCGCGAACATCAAGCGCATAACCGTTTACCTCGGCGACCAGCAGGTCGCGGCGGTCGTGCGCGGCAAGATATCGAAGAAGAACCTCGAGAAGGCGCGGGAGGCGGCGGTATGATCGTACCGATGAAAAAGGTCGCGCTCGTCGTGCTTGACCGCGAAAGAAACGAGGCGCTCCGCTCCCTCCGAAAGCTCGGCGTGCTCCACGTCGAGCGGAGGGACGCCGCGAGCCCGGGGATCACCGAGCTTCAGGGGCGCATCGCGCGGCTCGAACAGGCGCGCGCGGTCCTCTTGGAGCATAAGGGAGGGCGGGCGAAATCGGACGCGGAGAGCCTCTCGGCGGCCGACGCGCTTGCGCTCGCCGATCGCGTCCTCGATCTCAAGAAGGGCCTCGAGGAAGCCAAGGATTCGGTAAGGCGCTGCGACGCCGAGCTCGAGCGGCTTGAGCCGTGGGGCCCGGTCGACCCGGCGGATTTCGCCTGGCTTTCCGAGCGCGGGATCGCGCTCCATCCCTGCGAGTTACCGATAGCGGAACTCGCGAACCTCGGCGAGGACGTGAAATACATCGAGCTTGGCCGTGACCGGAGGAACGCGCGATGCGTTCTTTGGTCTGACGGCGAGTTCTCCGCTGAGCGCCTACCTTCGGGCGCCCATGAGCTCACGCTTCCCCTTGAGTCGACCGCGGCAATACGCGAAGCGCGCGCCGAAGGGCTCAGGCGCGTTCCCGAGATCGAGGGACTCATCGCCGCGGAAGCGAGCCGCGCTCCGGCGCTCGTCGATGCGCGTAAGGCCGCGGCGAAGGACCTCGAGTTCGAGACCGTTCGCGCGGGAATGCCCGCGATATCCTTCGGCGGCGGCTCAGAGATCGCCAAGAACGCGGAACTTGCCTGGCTTTCAGGTTTCGTCCCGGCGAGCGAGGAAGCGTCCCTGAGCACCGAGGCGAAAGAGCGCTGCTGGGGGTATCTCGCGCGCGATCCCGACGACGACGACCTCGTGCCGACGAAGCTCAAGAACAACCCGGTCGTCAACATCATATCTCCCCTTCTGAAATTCCTCGGGGTCTTGCCCGGCTATCGCGAGATCGACATCTCGCTTTGGTTCCTGCTTTTCTTCGGGCTTTTCTTCGCGATGATATTCGGGGACGGCGGATACGGCGCGATCATCCTCGCGGCCTCCCTTATCGGCATATTCTCGCGGCTCCGAAAGGGCGAGAAGGTACCGACGGCGTATTTTATGTTCCTCTATCTCGCCTCGATGACCGTGGGGTGGGGCGCCGTCACCTGCACCTGGTTCGGCCTTCCCGCGGAAACGCTCCCCGCGTTCCTTAAAGGCATCGCGCTCCCCGCGTTCTCGAACGAAAACCCCCAGGCAGCGGGGAACGTCAAGATGTTCTGCTTCGTCATCGCGCTCATCCAGCTTTCCCTCGCGCACGTGATCGGGATCATCCGAAACGTCCGCTCGCCCAAGGCGCTCGGCGAGCTCGGGACGCTCCTCATGCTCTGCGGCATGTTCG
>DAOPYF010000059.1:0-15194 GCA_035352735.1 Treponemataceae bacterium
GTAATACTGTGCCATGCCACACGAAAAAATCGTCGTTCTTGACTTCGGGAGCCAGTACGCGCACCTCATCGCGAAGCGCTTCCGCCTGATGGGTTTCTACTCGGAAATCGCCCTCCCCTCAAGCCCGCTCGACACGCTTGCCGGGGCCCGCGGGATCGTCCTCTCGGGCGGACCGTCGTCGGTCTACGAGGAAAACATCCCCGCGTTCAATTCGGACATCCTTTCCCTCGACGTGCCGATCCTCGGCCTTTGCTACGGGCATCAGCTCATGGCGCAGGAATCGGGCGGCAAGGTCGAGAACGCCGCGGTCGGCGAGTTCGGGATCGCGCACCTCCTGAGGCGAACGGCGGGCGGAGATCCCTGCCCCGCCTCCCCGCTTTTCGAGGGAATCGACTTCCCCGCGCAGGTGTGGATGAGCCATCAGGACGCCGTCACCTTACCCGCGCCCGGCTTCGAGGTCATCGCGACCACCAAGGACTGCCCCTTCGCGGGACTCCAAAACCTTTCAAAAAAGCGCTTTAGCCTCCAGTGCCACGTCGAGGTGAAGGACACCCCGGACGGCGACCGCATCCTCGCGAACTTCGCGAAGATTTGCGGCATGGCCAAGAACTGGAGCCAGGACCGCGTGCTCGAGGTAATCCTCGAGGAGATTAAGGCGACCGCAGACGGCAGGGACGTCGCCGACTGGGTCGGCACCGGCGCGAAGACCGTCCTCGCCGACGGGCGAAAGCGCAAGGTTTTATTATTCCTCTCGGGCGGCGTCGACTCCACGGTCGCCTTCGCGCTCCTCAACAAGGCGCTCGGCCAGGACCGCGTGCTCGGGCTCCACATCGACAACGGCTTTATGCGCAAGAACGAGAGCTCGGTGATCGCCGAGCGGTACCGCGAGTTCGGCTTCACGAACTTCATCGTCGAGGACGCGAGCGAGACCTTCCTCAAGGCCGTCGCAGGCCTCACCGACCCGCAGAAAAAACGCAAGGCGGTCGGCGAGACCTTCATCACGGTGCGGAACGAAGTCGTCTCCCGGCTCAAGCTCGACGAGGCCGAATGGCTCCTCGGCCAGGGCACCCTCTACCCGGACATCATCGAGTCGGGCGGCACGAAGAACGCCGAGGTCATCAAGACCCACCACAACCGCGTCGACGGAATCCAGGCGCTCATCGCGCGCGGGCTCATCATCGAGCCCTTGAAGGATCTCTATAAGGACGAGGTGCGCTCGATCGGAAAGAAGATCGGGCTCTCCGACCCGCTCGTGTACCGCCATCCCTTCCCGGGCCCGGGACTCTCGATCAACGTGCTCTGCTCCGACGGCTCCTTCCCCGACCGGGACGCGTTCGAGCACGCAGGGCGCGAGATCGCGAAGACCGACCTTTCGCGCGTATTCACGACGTGCGAAGCTTCCGCCCCGCGCGAGGCATCTTCCCCGCGCGCGCCCGAGCTCACCGGGATCGGCGTCCTTCCGGTTAAGTCGGTCGGCGTCCAGGGCGACTTCCGCACCTACCGCTTCCCCGCCGTACTTTCCTTCGCCGACCTCTTCGCGCGCTTCCCCGCATGGGCCGAGCTCGAGCGGGCATCCTCGCTCATCACGAACTCGAGCAAGGACGTGAACCGAACCGTGCTCAAGCTCTGGGAGGTACCAGGGGTCGAGGGCAAGCTCGCGCTCCGCGAAGGCTACTGCGACCGCGCGCGGCTCGACCAAACCCGCGAGGCGGACGCGATCGTCCTTGAGGAAATGAAGTGGTCCGGCTGGTATCACAAGGTATTCCAGCACCTCACGATCAACCTCCCGTACGCGAGCGCCGCCGGCCGCACCTCGATCGTCCTCCGTCCCGTCGTGTCCGAGGACGTCATGACCGCGCGGTTCGCGCACCTCGACGTCGCGGTCCTGAAGCGCATCGTCGACCGCATCGCGGGCCTCGGCTTCGTCGACGCGATCTACTACGACATCACGAACAAGCCCCCGGCGACGTTTGGATGGGAATAAAGAATCAGGGGAAGGAAACCTTTCCGCGCGAAAGGTTTCCTTCCCCTGACCCCTATCTTCCAAAGCAGCGTGGAGAAAAGAGAAGAGAAGAAAGAGACGGCGCGGTTACTTCGCGTCGGAAGGCCGCTTTTCCGAGCGGCGGTAATGAATGGGCGCGGAACCGAAAAGGAGCCCGGCCTTTTCGGTGAGTATCTCAAGGGCCAGCAGCTCGCCCGCGACGCGAGTCATGCTCCGCTCGTCCTCGGGCATGCCGATGAGATCGGACTCCACGCCGAAATGCTTTTTCAGAAAGACGTAATTCTTCCAGAGCGATTGCGTGACCCTCCGGGTTTCCGAAGGGCGCCGCAGGAGGTCAAGAATCCGCCGCTTGAGCGCGGCTAAGTCTTCCGCCGATTGGTTTTTCAGATCGGCGATCGACTTACCGATCGAGTCCGCTTCCTTCCGCGACAGTTCCTGGCACAAAAACTTAAGGATATGCCAGCGTTCCACGGCTTCATGCGCCGTGTCGAACGCCGCCTCGTCAAGCCAGACAAAGGCAAACATGCGCCGCCGCCAATCCCACCAGCGGATAGGACTTTGAAGGTCGACCGACGGAATGGCGAAAAAGCCCTCGCGCAGGAGAATCGATCCGAAAATTCCCGGAGGATGGCCAAGCCGTTTGTTCTTGAGCGACGTGCGATACACCCCGCAGGAAGGGCTGCCCTCCATAAAAACGAACGCGCGCACGCCCGCGCGCCTGAGCGCGGCGAGGCACGACTCGCATCCTTCACGCATCCACCCGTTCATGTTGGCGCCGTTTCGCGACTTGATGTCCGCCTTGTCGGCCCAAAAATCGTCGCCGTTCCCGTTGCGAAGGCTTACCGGATCGCGGGGAACGCCCATGCCGCTCATCACCTCGGGGCATACCGGATGCCAGACGAAGTCGGCGCGTTCGCGACCGATGAGCCGGGTCACGTCCTGCCCTTTCCCGTTATAGCGCACCTTACAGCCAAACTGGCAGGCCGAAATACCGATGGCGATCTTGTGGTCGATTACCCTTTCCATACGTGAAAGTATACGCTATCAGGATAGCCCGCGCCGCAGGATTGTCCGTAACCGGAAAATTTGCGATGATGGGACACTCGAAAAGGAAGCGAATATACGATGGGTCAGCCAAGAGCGACATACGATACCGGGAAAATCCGCTGCGCGGTGATTGGGACGGGGAGGATTGGGTCGAGTCTCGAGACCGATTCGCTTCGCGAGAAACCGGCGAGCCACGCGGGGGCGATCGCGCGGAACCGCGCGTGCGCGCTCGTCGCGGGGGCGGACCCCGACGCCGACGCGCTCGCCGCGTTCGGCCGTCTCTGGAAGCTTCCACGCGAGGCGCTTTTCGCGGACGCGCGCGCGATGCTCGACGCCGCAAAGCCGGACATCGTCCACATCGCCGCCGACACCGACGAGCACGTCCCGCTCCTTCGCCTCGCGCTCGAGCGCGAAGTTCCCGTCATCGTCCTCGAAAAGCCCGTCGCGGCGACCCTCGAGGAGGCAAAGGGCGTCCTCCCGCTCGTCGAGGAGGCGGAAGCCCTCGGCACGAGCCGGGTCGTCGTCAACCACGAGCGCCGCTTCGCCGCGGACTACCGCGCCGCGCGCGCGATCATCCGTTCGTCCGAGCTCGGCCCCCTCCGCTCGCTGCACGCGCGCCTCCACATGGGAAAGACGAAGACGCCCGAGGCCGTGCTCTGGCACGACGGGACGCACCTCGCGGACATCATCACCTTCCTTACCGGGGCGTGGGACATCTCCGCCGTGCATGGCAAGGCAACCTCCTCCTCGGGAAGCTTTCTCGCGATCGGGGAAACACTCGCGCCGATTTCGCCCGGCGAGCCGCCCGTCTCGATCGTCGTCGACTCCTCGCCCGGGCGCGACCACCTCGTCTTCGAGCTCGACCTTTCCTTCGCGTCGGGCCGCCTCTTGATCGGGAACGGCGCCTACGAGGTGTGGCGGAGCGCGCCTTCGCGCCTCTACGAGCGCTTCCGCTCGCTCGAGCTTTGCCGAGGGAAACCCGGTAAGGGCTGGGGAAAAACGGGATACTTTTCCGGGATGCAGGCCCACGCCGTTGATCTCTTCCGCGACCCGAGCCTACCCGGCGAGTCGACCTTCCGGGACGGGCTTGCCGCCCTCGAGCTTCTCGAGCGCATGATCGCCCTCGGCGGCGGGAGACCCGGCGGCGAGACGGCGCAGAAGAGCGGCGAGAATAGGTAAAAGCCCACCGGCAGGCAAAGGCCCTGAGCCCTTGGGTCGAGTAGCCGCCGACTATGTTTTCGCCGCGCATTCGTAGTATAGTAATGTCTATGCGAAAACACCATCGATACGACGGCATCGTATATCGCTATCAGTTTTTATCGGCGCGGATCGTGTTCACCCTCATCTCCATCCCCTTTCTCGTCATCGTTTTCGAGCTTTTCAGGGGACCGACCATCGCCCTCGCGACAAGTCACGTCGCCGAGATAATCGTCTCGCGGCCATTCATCGGCTTCTTTTGGATCAATTGCCTCATCCTCTCGGCCTGTATCCTGCTGTATCTCAAGCCCGCGATCAAGCTCTACTGCCCCGCCTCGCGCCAGTGCGCAAGGGCCTCGGACGCGCGGCTCGCGATCAAGCGGCTCAATAAGCTCCATCTCATCGTGATTGCGCTTTCAACAGTCGGTTTTTTCGGAGGCGACGTATGCGATCTTCTCGCCTCAGAAGCCGCCATGCGCGCCCACGAGGTCGCGCGGCACGTCATCCTCCTCAAATCGCTCTCGAAGGGACTCCTGTGCGGCACGCTCATCTCGTTTAACCTCGAGAACCTATTCTTCCCCGCGAAGAAGGCCGCCCTCGAGCTCTACCCAAAGGCAAAGATCCGCAAAACCTCGCTCTACCGAAGGGTCGCGTTCATCGTCGCCGTACTCCTCTTTTTCATCATCATGCAGATTTCCTCGGTCGTGTCCGAGTCCTTCGCGCGCGTCGACGAGGCGGGGAATATCGTCCTTTCGGGACGATCGGTCGCCGAGTTCTACGCGCCCGACGCGGACCACGACGAGGACGACGAGCGCGGCGCCCTATCGATCGAGCATGAGCCCGACGGACACGGGACGGCGCGCGTTTCGGTGACCGTGCGAAGCCCGTCGAAGCTCGAGGACATCGTCTCGGTCCTCGACGTCAAGATCGCGCTCTTCTGCCTTTTCGCCTTCATGCTTCTCCTCCAGATCAAGCGGATGATCCGGTTTCCCGTCGAGTCCATGCGAGACCGCCTCGAGACGCTCAACTCGGGGGACGTTTCCTCAGTCAAGGCGATCGACGTCCTCAACAACGACGAGTTCGCGGGCGTCCTCAACGAGGTAAACGCGCTCATCCGAAAGCAGCAAAGCGAGCTCGAGCGCTCGAGCAACCGGCTCGAGGAGATCGTCGCCCGCGCGGCGGACCCCATCGTCGCCTTCACCCGCGACGGCAAGATCGAGGTCTTCAATCCCGCCGCCGAGCGATTCTTCGGGTATGCCGCCTCAGAGGTCGAGCGCCTCTCGCTCATCGACCTCATCGAGCTCCCGCGCGAGGAGGGAGAGCCCTGCGCGGAGTGCTCGTCCACGGAGGAGCTCATCGACCGCCTCTACGCGGGCGAGGTCGGCATCAAGCGCTTTATGGGCGTCAGGAAGGACGGCGCGCGCGTGCCCTTCGAGAGCAACGTGAGCGTCGAGCGCGCGGACGACGCGGTCATCTACACCGCCATCCTCCGCGACGTCGCCAAGCAGGTCGCCGCCGAGGAGCATCTCCGGGAGGCGCGCGTCGCCGCCGAGAACGCGAACCGCCTCAAAAGCGAGTTTCTCGCGAACATGAGCCACGAGCTCCGCACCCCGCTCAACGCCGTGCTCGGGTTCACCCAGCTATTAAGCACCGACCGAAACCTCACGCCGGGTCAGCTTGAAAAGATCGGAATCATCTCGCGCTCCGGCGAGCACCTCCTTTCCCTTATCAACGATATCCTCGACATCTCGAAGATCGAGGCGGGGAAAACGGAGCTCCACGAGACGGTCTTCTCTCCCACGCGGTTCGTCGAGGACGTCCGCGAGATGTTCGAGCTCCGCTGTAAAAAAGCAGGGCTCGGTTTCTACGTCGAGTACTCAAATCCCCTCCCCGAGCGGGTTAAGGGCGACCTCGGGAAACTCCGGCAGATCATGATCAACCTCGTCGGGAACGCGGTGAAGTTCACGAGCGAGGGAGGCATCGGCATCCTCGTCGGCCTCGAGTCGGGGAAGCTCCGGTTCGCCGTCACCGACACGGGTAAGGGAATCCCGAAGGACGAGCTCAAGGCGATCATGGAGCCGTTCATCCAGTCATCGATCACCGACAACGAAGGCGGCACCGGGCTCGGGCTCGCGATCTCGTCGCGGTACGTCAGGATGATGGGCGGCGAGCTCTCCGTCGAAAGCGAGCTCGGGAAGGGCAGCACCTTCTCCTTCGCCGTGGAGCTTCCCGAGACCGACGAGGCCTTGCGGGACTCGGGCGACGGTCCCGTCGCGATCGCGGTCAAGAAGGGAACGGAGGTGACCGCGCTCATCGTCGACGACAAGGAGCTCAACCGCCTCGTCCTCAAGGAGATGCTCGAGACCGCGGGATTTTCCGCGATCGAGGCGGAGAACGGCAAGGTCGCCTGCGAGCGCGCGGCTGAGGTCCGCCCCGACCTGATTTTTATGGACATCAAGATGCCGGTGATGGACGGCTACGCCGCGGTCAAGGCGCTTAAGGAGAATCCCGAGACGCGCGAGATCCCGGTATTCGCGCTCACCGCGAGCGCGTTCGCGAACGACGAGCGTCGCATCCTCGAGTCGGGCTTCGACGGCTTCCTCGCCAAGCCCTTCAAGCGATCCGACCTCTTCGCGCTCATCCGCGACAAGTCGCGCGTCGAGCTCGAGTACGAGGCGCCCGCGCGGAAGGCGACGGAAAGCGTCCCGGACCCCGCCCGCGTCGACTTCGCCCGAGCCGCGCGCGCGCTCGGGAAGGACGGCGTCGAGCGGCTCTCCGGATACGCGCTCATCAACGACTTTACCGCGATCGAGGGGCTCGCGCGGGAGCTCGAGGGCAAAGCCCCGGACTTCGCCGCCCTCCTTGCCTTTCACGCGGGGAGCTTCGACGAGGCGGCCTTCGAGGGGATTCTCTCGTCGCTCGCCGGCGCGGAGTCCGGAGCATAAAGGAAAAAAAGGAACCAGGAATGACCGACAAAAAGGAAGAAAACCGCATTCTCGTCGTCGACGACATTGAGGAGAACCTCAAGGTCCTTTCCGAAACCCTCATCGAGGAGGGCTTTTACCCGCTTCAGGCGAAGTCGGGCGAGCGCGCCATCCAGATCGCGAAGAAGGCGAAGCCCGACCTCATCCTCCTCGACATCAAGATGCCCGACATGGATGGGTTCGAGACGATCGCACGGCTCAAGGGCGATCCCGAGACCTCGGGCATCCCGGTCATCTTCATTTCGGCGCTCAACCAGATCGAGGACAAGGTGCGCGGATTCCGCGCTGGCGCCGTCGACTACGTCTCGAAGCCCTTCCAGAAGGAGGAGGTGATCGCGCGCGTCGGGACGCACCTGCGCCTCAAGGCAGCCCTCGACGCCGTCGAGCGCGAGCGCGGGAAATCAGACCGGCTCCTCCTCAACATCCTCCCCGCGCCCGTGGCGCACGAACTCAAGGAAACCGGCAAGAGCACGCCGCAGTATTTCCCCGAGGCGACGATCCTCTTCTCCGATCTCGTCAACTTCACCGAAAAGTCCCGGACCCTCGGGCCCGAGCCGCTCCTCGCCGAGCTCGACGCGATATTCAGCGCGTTCGACGGCATCATGCGCGAGCGCGGCTGCGAGCGCATCAAGACGATCGGCGACGCCTACTTCGCCGTCTCGGGCATTCCGACCCCCGACCCCCTCCACGCGCGGAAGATGCTCGCCGCGGCGCGCGACATGGTCGCCTGGCTCAGGAAACGGAACGAAACGGCCTCCGTGAAATGGGAGATGCGCCTCGGGATGCACTCAGGCTGCGCCATCGCCGGGATCGTCGGCACCGACAAGTACGTCTACGACGTCTTCGGCGACAGCGTGAACACCGCCAAGCGCCTGGAATCGAGCTCCGAGCCGATGCGGATAAACGTCTCCGAGCGTACCGCCGAGCTCCTTGGAGCCGACGCCAAGCTCGAGCCGCGGGGATCGGTCGAGGTGAAGGGGAAAGGCCTCATGCCGATGTTCTTCGTCTCCGAGGGCAAGTAAAGAAAAAGAAAAAACCCGGTGACAGGTTACCAGATCACCGGTGTTATAAAAGCGTACACTAAGGATATCCCGTACAATGAACGCAAGCGAAACCATTACGATGGACGATTTTGAAGGGCTCTACGCGAAATATGGGCCTATGGTGCTCAGGCGCTGCCGTCATCTCCTCAAGGACGAGGACCGCGCGCTTGACGCCATGCAAGACACTTTCGTGCGAATCATGGAGCGGAGGGAACGGATCACGGCCGTCTGCTCAAGCTTTTTTTACACCGTCGCGACGACCGTGTGCCTGAACAAGATCAGATCAGACCGGCTCCGCCGGGGACCGTCCACGGACGCGCTCGAGGATTTGATCGCCGATGGCAAGACGGCCTTTCACGAGGAACAGACGGACACGGAGCTTTTTCTCGAACGGCTGTTCTCGAGCACTAGGGAAGATACGCGGTGCATGGCGGTTTTTCACTATCTCGACGGACTGACCCTCGAGGAAACGGCGAGGATCATGTGCATGTCGGTCTCGGGAGTGCGCAAGCGGCTTTCCGCCCTGCGCACGAAAGCGATTGAGTCGATCGGAGAGTAATATGGGAATACGAACGCTTTATTTCGAGCAAATCACCTTGAATGAAACGCCAACCGTCCACGGGCCGACCGAGGACGGCGCGGTATACGATAGTCAGTCTGCGGCCGCCTCAAGCGAGACCCGCGAGGCGATCGCGGAAATCGAGCGGTCAAACGCCGAGATCCTCGCCGCGTACCCCGCGAGCGCCATGCGCCGCGCGGTCGGGGAAAAACTCGCCGCAAAGGCGGACGGCCTTCAGTCGAAGGCGCGCGCAAGGCACGGGAGGTTCATCCCGTTCGCCCGCGGGGGAAGCATCGTTGGGCTCGCGGCAGCGGCCTGCTGCGTCCTCGCCTTCTCCTACCTTTCGATCAACACCCTGGTCGCGCGCAACGCCGCCGTCCCGGGCGGAACGGTATCGGAAACGATAGCCGCGACCACGCGCATTAAGGGCTCAGGCCCGCGGATCTTCGCCTACCTCAAGGAAGAATCCGGCGCGCGGCTTCTCGCCCCCGAGACCCGCGTCGCGGCAGGGGACACCGTGCAGATCAGCTACGTCGCGGGCGGCGACCAATTCGGCGCCATCGTGTCGGTGGACGGCGCGGGGAACGTCACCCAGCATTTCCCCGAATCGGGGGATAGATCAAGCGAGCTTTCCCAAACCGGCGAGATCCCGCTCGACTTTTCCTATAAGCTCGACGACGCGCCCCGCTTCGAGCGGTTCTTCCTCGTCAGCGGGAAGGAGAGCTTTTCCATGGAATTGTTTAAGAAGCGGATTTCAACGCCATCGGTTTTACAGGGACTCGACAAGGCGTCCTTACCGGAGACGGTCGTGGCGTCGCTTTCCGACACGCTCCCGTCCGGCGTCCACATCGCGGAAATACTCCTGAGAAAATAAGAGGCAAGCATCATGAACAATCGTATACTCAACAAAGTCTTCTTCGGTATGCTCTGCGCGTCGGCGACCTTCTCCCTTTTCGCGGAAGGCTCCGACAGCGCCGCCCTCCCCGTCGAGCGGTACGCCCTCTACGTCGCGTCGAACGCGGGAGGGGCCACGCGCGAAACCCTTAAATACGCGTACACCGACGCGACCCGGCTCGCGCGCACCATGAACGAGATCGGCGGCATCAAGAGCGAGAACAGCCTTCTCCTCTCGGACCCCTCCCCCCGCGAGATCAACGACGCGTTCGCCGACATCGCGACCCTCGTCAAGAAAAACGCGGGACGCGCGAAGCGCACGGAATTCCTTTTCTATTATTCGGGCCATTCCGACGAAAACGCGTTTCTCCTCGGGGCAAATCGCTACGCATACGGCGATCTCAAGAACGCGATCGACCGAATACCCTCGGACGTCCACGTCGTGATGCTCGATTCCTGCTACTCGGGGAATTTCGTGCGCGCCAAGGGCGGCTCGAGGCAAAAGCCGTTCCTGATGGACGACTCGTCCATCGTCGCCGGTCACGCGTACCTCTCGTCGAGCTCCGGCTTCGAGTCCTCGCAGGAATCGGACATGATCCAGGCCTCGTACTTCACCCACGCGCTCGTCACGGGACTCAGGGGCGCGGCGGACACCTCGGGCGACAACAAGGTCTCGCTCAACGAGCTCTACCACTACGCGTTTAACGAGACGCTCTCGAGCACGGAGCTTTCCTCCGCGGGCCCGCAGCATCCCTCCTACGACATAACCCTCGTCGGATCCGGAGACCTCGTGCTCACGGACCTCTCGGTAGCCGAGTCGGTCCTCCACATAGGCGCGCCCTACGAGGGCCGCTTCTTCATCCGCGACTCGTCGGGCCAGCTCGTCTCCGAGCTCAATAAAACCCACGGCACCGAGGTGACACTCGCCCTCCCCGCGGGAACCTACGCGATCACCGTGGTCGGCGCGACCTCGACCACGCAAGGTTCCGTCACGATAGCGAAGGGCGAGCGGCTCGCGTTCACCGAGGATTCCTTCGTCCCGGTTCAGCGCACCTACGGCCGATCGCGCGGCGAGAGCCCCGAGCTCCTCGCCGAGGAGGAAGCGGAGGACGAGCAAACCAGTTTTAAGCCTTTCTCGCTCGAGCTCGTCCCCGGATTCTCAATACCGGACAAGGCCATGAACTCAAATATCGCGCTGGGGCTTTTCTGGGGAATCAACGACAACATCTCGGGCGTCCAGCTGAATACCCTCGGGGGCACGATCAACGAAAGCCTCCGGGGCGCCCAAGTGTCGGGTTTCATCAACATACTCAACGGAGACATGAAAGGATACCAACTGGCGGGATTCCTCAACGTGGCGAAAGGGGACGAACCGATAATCGGCGTGCAACAAGCCGGGTATTTGAACGTGGCGACAAGTTACCTTACCGGGGCGCAACTGGCGGGTCTCGTCAATTATGAGCGGGACGGATTCAAGGGCGCGCAGGTGGCGGGACTCGTCAACGTGTCGGGCGGCACGTGCACGGGACTGCAGATGGCGACCCTCGTCAACGTCGCGCGCGACATCAGCGGCCTCCAAGTCGGCCTCGTCAACGTCGCGCGGAAGAACGATGGCGTCTCGCTGGGACTTTTGAACTTCATCCTCGAGGGCGTCATGTCGCCCGCATTCTACGTCGACTCGAACGGGGCGATGTTCGCGCAGTACCAGGGCGGTACCCGCTACTTCTACACGACCTTCCTCGTCGGCACCGACATCACCCCCGATCCCGACTTCGTCGAGGTCGGCTTCGGAATCGGCACGCGGATTGAGGCGACGAAGCGCGTCTCCTTCGACATCGAGATCCTCTCGAAGAACGTCTATCACTCATGGAACGACGGAAAAGTCGACGACGACTCGGGCGACGACGAGGAAAGCGTCCGCGTCTCGTTCAACGAATACGGCAAAAACCACATCCCGTCGCTCAGGGTATCGGCTCAGTACGCCTTCTACCGGCACCTGTCGGTATTCACTGCGTTCGAGACCGAGCTCATGTTCGACAAGTACAACAACGAGGCGTTCAGCGATTACGGCAGGCATTCCATGCACGTCGAGGTCGCAAAGGACGCACTGACGGTCTACCCGACATTCTCGCTCGGATTGAAATTCTGATATCTCGATAACAGGAAGGAACGATGAAAAAACGACTGCTCATCTTGTGGGCGACGGCGCTGTGCCTCGGCCTCTATGCCTCTGACCTCACGGTGCGCGTCACCGACGCGGACCTTGACTCGCCCCTCGAGGGCGTCAGCGTAACCCTCTTGGGAACCGCCTCGAGCGCGAAGACCGCGGCCGACGGAACGGCGACCCTTCAGGTCCCCGACGGTTTAAAAAAAGGAACGATAACCACCCGCATGGCCGGGTACCGAAGCGCGAGCGCGACCGTCTCGCAGGGACAGAAATCCGTATCGATCGGCATGACGATAGCCGACGTCCTCGAGGCGAACGAGCTCGTCGTCGAGCGAACGGCGGTCGGTAAGACCGACGCGAAGCCGGGCGTCTCGCTCGTCATGGACAAGCGCGAGATGTCGACGACCGCGCAGATCGGCCTCATCGAGGACGTCATGTCCTCGATCAAGACCCTTCCCGGCGTCGGCTTCACCGGAGGCTGGGACGCGATGCCTTCGGTGCGCGGCGGATATCCCGACGAGATGGGAACCGTGCTCGACGGCATCTACGTCCTTTTCCCCTATCACTGGGGCGGCGCGTACTCCATCTTCAACCCCTCGATGGTCAGCTCGGTAAAGATGTCGCACGGCATTTTCTCGGCGCGCTACGGGCGCGCGATGTCGGGGCTCCTCGAGGTGACGACCGTAAAGCCCGCGTCGCAATTCCGCTTCAACGCGAGCGTCGGGACCACGTCTTTCGACTGTTTCACCGAGATTCCCCTCGGCAAGAACGCGGGCGTCTTCACGGGCGGTAAGGTCACCTACCTCGAAACCCTCGCGCTCCTGAACCCGAGCGTCACGGACAATATCGCGACGATGCCGTATATCCGCGACTTCTACCTCAAGAGCTACTTCACCCCCGACCCCTCGCTCGACGTCAGCTTCAACGGCTTCTTCGGGAGCGACGGTATCTGCACCGACCAAACCGAGAAGGACGACGACGTCACCACAAAGAGCAAGTTCGACTACGTCTACTATCAAGGCTTCGCCGGATTGAACGTCAAGTGGATGCCGGTCGAGAAGGTCCTCTTCCATGTCCTCGGCGCGTACAACAACAACACGATGGACCTGACCTTCACGTCATCCCGATCGGGATACCGGAAGTACGGCGATGACTTTATCGCGAAGATCGACGGTACCGCCGCAGATCCCGATGGTACCGCGGACGGCCTCATCGCCGGAGCCTCAGGCTACAACCTCACCGACTTCGCCTTCGACGTCAACAGCAGGCTCGCCGAGCACCAAATGCAGGGTAAGGCGGAAACCGACATTCAGGTAACGCACGACGACATCGTCACCGTCGGCGCCGAGGAGGTCTTCCAGTTCTCCCACTTCAAGGAAGGCATGAACGGCTGGAGCGAGAACTTTACCGACGGCATACCGGCGCTCAAGCCGTCGGGCTATAGCCTTGAGGCGGACGGAAACCGCGGCCTCAACACCTCGGCGTTCGCGCTCGTGACCCACGGCACGGAAGACTCGGCGCTCCAAGGCGAGCTCGGTTTCCGCTTCGAGCATTACTACCTCTGGAACAACAACTTCGACATCAACACGAAGCCGGTGGTGAACCCGCGGCTCAGCGTGCAGTGGAAGCCGGTTCGCGACACCAAGGTATTCAACTCCATCACCCTCTCTGCGGGAACCGGATTCTTCTCGCAGCTTCCCATGCAGGTCATCGCCGCGAGCCAGGATCTCAATATCGACGACTTCGAAATCTCGCCGAACCGCGCCTGGTTCCAGGTTATCGGGAGCGAGTTCGCGTTCCAGAACGATTGGACCTTCAAGATCGAGGGCTACTATAAGCGGTATTTCAACCGCCTATACCTCGTCGAGGACGAGCGCACCGAAACCGATGAGTTCACCGTGAAGTCCAACGGCATCGGAAACGTGTACGGCTTCGATCTCATGCTCCAAAAGAAGAACGGGCGCAAGTTCGACGGATACCTCTCGTATTCCTTCGTGTACGCGAAGTACAAAAACCCGTTTGACCCCCAGTACGACGGGCAGTTGACGACGGACGGAGAGCTCCTCGACCGTTGGTTCTACCCCTCGTTCCATCGCTTCCACTCGCTCAACCTCATACTCAACTGGAAGCCCCAAACCGGCATGATACTGACGGTCAAGTCGAGCGTCGCGACGGGAAAGCCGAAGCGGAAGGCAGGCGAGGTCGTCGCGTACGCCGCGACCCTCCCGGACGGCACGGTCGTCGAGCGCTATGCGCGGCATGACACCTACGACGACTCGCTCAGAACGAGCCTCTCGTGCCCGGTTGACCTTCGCTTCGCCCTGTCGGGCTTCTACCCGAACTCGAAGCTTAAGTGGGAATACTACATCGGCGCCGAGGACATCTTCGTGAACCTGTATCGGCCCAAGGCGAACTCGGACTTCGACGCGTTCACCGGCGACGAGATCCAGGATAGCGACAGCGCCGACTTCAACATCGGCATGCCGCTCATCTCGGCCGGCTATAAGATTAGCCTCTAAAAAAAGGAGCAGACCATGGCAAAATGGCATATAGCGATACTCGGGGCTTTCCTTCTTTCCGCGCTCGCGATTTCCTGCGCGTCAGCCCCGAACGCGTTCTCGGAAAAGCGACCGCAAGACGGTCTTCCCTGCTCGGTAACCCTTACCCTCGGCGCGTCTGGCTCGAATGGAACCTTCCGGATCGTCGGACCCTTCGGCGCGAAGACCTGGCTCGACGGCACGGCGACTCCCGACGGATCGGGCAACTACCTTCTCGAGGCGAATACCCTGCACTGGTTCAACAACTGGACTGAGGGATGGACCGAGGCGACCTTCGAGTGCTCGGGAAAGTTTACCCTCGCGCGAAACGGCGAGCGCTGGAGCCTTGCGGTGAAGGAAACGCCCGAGCTCGGCGAGCCGCTTACCGCCGGCATCAGATACCGGGACACCGTGCTTGACCCGCAAACGGCTGCGCGGCAATTCGGAAATCGCTGGATAAGGATCCTCGCGGCCTCGGAGGCACTCCGCTCAAGCCCCCTCTACGCGAAAGGCGAGCTTCCGCCCTATAGCGCGAAACACAAAAAGGATCGCGAATCGACCTTCGTCACGATGACCGGCCACTATCTCTTTCCCGAGACTGAAGGGTACGCGTCCGAGGAGCTTCGCAAAAAATATGAAAAGACCGAGACTGCCGTTTCGGACGACATCGCGTGGAGCCCCGCGTATAGCGCGGACACCTTCCCCGAATCGCTTCGCCCGGTCAGGGACGCGGGAACCCTCTTCCGCGATTGGGAAGAGTCCCC
>DAOPYF010000060.1:0-6054 GCA_035352735.1 Treponemataceae bacterium
AGCCGCAGCATCCCGATCCCGAAGGACTTCGAGAAGAAGAGCGTCGCCGAGTACGAGAAAGAAAAATCCTCGCTGAAGTACGTCTTCATGAACCGGATCCTTCCGGCGGCAACGCTCTTCGGCATCGTCGCCGTCCTTTTCGCGTGCGTCATCATCCTCGGGAAGACCTTCGTCTACGAGCCCCTGGTCGCGGAAAGCCTCTATAAAAGCGGATACGACGCGATCGAGGACGCGCGCTACACCCAGTCCCTCTCGCTCTTCGACGAGGCCGTCCGCCACGTCGAGAAGAAGCGCTGGTATTTCCGCTACGCGCGCGCGTACCGCGAGAAGAAGCAGTACATCACCGCCGAGATGATGTACGTCAGGCTCCTTGACCGCTACCACAACGATAAGGCCGGCGGGCTCGAGTACGCCGACATGCTCCGGTCCGACCTCCGCAACTTCGAGAAGGCCGAGCAGGTCCTGAAGCGGCGCGTGCTCGACAATTACGTCAACGACCCCGACGGACTCCTCTCGCTCGGCGATAACTACCTCGACTGGGCCGAGGAGGACAGCTCGAAGTACGAGCCCGCGCGAAAGACCTACGCGACGCTCATCGAGCATTACGGCATGAAGGACCCGTACATCGCGCGGATGATGCGCTTCTTCATCCGCACGGACAAGCTTTCCGAGGTGCTCCCGCTCAAGGAACACTTCATGAACAAGCGCGCGAAGATCGGCGCCTCGGACCTCATCGAGCTCAGCGGCTATCTCCTCGAGAAGCGGTACCATCCCGGTCCCGGCGACTCGCAGGTCCTTATCGACAAAATCGAGGACGTGCGGGCGCTCCTCGAGCGCGCCGTCAAGGCGGACGAGAAGTCCCCCGAGGCGAACTATAACATGGGCCGCTTTTTCATCTACAACTTCAAGGATGACCTCGCCGCGAAGGCGCTCGCCGAGACGATCAAGCTCTTCGACGAGGGCCCGACCATGTCGCCGCGCCGCGTGCTTACCCGCGTCGACGCGTATCGGCTTCTCGGGGAAACCCAGGTTGCGGCGAAAGAATACCTCAAGGCGCAGGATACCTACGGAAAGGGAATCTCGATCTATGAGGAGCAGCGCGCGAATCGCGGCGTTATGCAGGACGCGCGCGTCGGGACGCTCTACGCCGACTACGCCGACGTCGACTACTTCATCACCGGCGACCTCGACAACGCGCTCAGGAATTACGGGAAGTCGTGCGACGAGCTGCACGACACGCCCTCCGTGCGCTATCGCATCGGGTATATCCAGTATCGCAACCAGGACTTCGAGGGCGCGATGAATTCCTTCATCAAGGTCCACACGGACATATCCTTCGACCGGAATCTCCTCTACGGCTTCGGGAACACGCTCTTCCGCCGCGGGGATTACTACGCGGCCCAGGGCTACTACGACGCCTTGATGGAGGACCTCGAGTCCGAGCGCATCCGAAAGAACGTCATCTTCCCGCAAATGCGGATCGATCACGCGGCCTTCGTCGAGGAGTATATGCACGCCGCGAACAATCTCGGCGTCACCCTCAACCGCATCGCGCTGCGCACCGGGGATTCCCGCAAGAACGCCCGCGCCCTTTCGCTCCTTTCCGATTCGGTCCGCGCCTGGGACGCGCTTACCCGCAATCCCGAGACCCTCGTGCGCGCCCAGGGCACGAACCTCGCGTTCCTGAATATCCAGAACATGACGCACCCCCACTCGGGGTTCGAGAGCGAGATCTACGCCGACATCCCGCGGACCCTCGATAAGGAAAAACCCCTCGAGTAATAGGCGCCCGTAGCCGCTTGCAAAACGCGCGCAATCTTGCTAGTATGGCCGAGCCTGACATGCATGACTTGTTTTTGGACGTTTAACTCAGTGGTAGAGTGCTACCTTCACACGGTAGAAGTCACTGGTTCAAATCCAGTAACGTCCAAAAACAAGTCCTTTTTTTAAAACTACGGCTAACGCGCTTCACAGGGTAGGGAGTCGGCGCCTTGCGCCGCATCGGGCCCCCTCCTTGTCGTTTCCCCGCCATGTGCTATACTAATTGCCCGAGGGCATATTCGATGGGGATTGTGGCTAATTTCAGATATCGGCGAATTTCGCAAAACGCGACGGTCAACGATCTCCTCAAGGAAACGTTCCGAAAGGGAATCCATTTTTGCGCGAGCCTCGTTCCCGCCTTCGCCGCCTGGAATTACTCCTGGACCGTGCTTGCCCTTTCCGTGGTCATCTCCCTTTACATCGTCTGCGAGTATCGCCGGCTCGGCGGGAACGCCGTCCCCATCGTCTCGCGCATTACCTCATACGCCGCGCGCAGGCGCGACGACGGGCACTTCGTCCTCGGGCCGGTGACGATGGGCCTTGGCGTGCTTTTCTCCCTGCTGCTCTTTCCGCTCAGCGTCGCCCAATACGGCATCTTCGCGCTCGCCTTCGGTGACGGCATCGCGAGCCTCGCGGGAAAGCTCTTCGGCAAGAACCCGATCCCCCATGGGCGCGGAAAAACCTTCGAGGGCAGTACCGCCTGTTTCTGCGCCGTCTTCCTCTCGGCTGTCATCGTATCGGGGCGACCCGTCGAGGCGATAGCGATCGCGCTCGTCGCGATGGCGATAGAGATCCTCCCCCTCAAGGATTACGACAATCTCGTCATTCCCCTCTCGATCGCGGCCTTCGTTCAAATGATCCAGTGATGTTTTTCAGGCGCTTCGGCGATACAACCCCTTGTACGTAAGGGGTCGTTCGCTCGCGCGGGGTTATTGCCACAGGTAATAGCGGTGGATGCGGTCGAGGTATACCCACGCCCCGAGTGAGATGAGAAGAGCGCCGGCCGTAAAGAAAAGCCAGCAGTCGCAGAGCGCGAGGAGCGCGTATCCCGCGAGGAAGAGGAAAAGCCCTCCGGCGGAATCGCCGTATTCCGGGATGCCGCGCGTTTTCCCGAGCACTAGGTACGAGACGAGGGTGAGGATTCCAAGGAGCGAAAGGAGCGAGACGAGCGAGCCGCGGAAGCCGGCCGGGATCATGAAGGTCGAGGTCATCGCGCCCGAGTTGATCGGTATGACGTTCGCGAGGCTCAGGGAGAAGAAGGCGAGGAGGAAGAGGCTCGGGCCGACTTGCTGAATCGTCTCGCCGGTCGTGAAGATCGCGCTCGCGAGAAGCGCGAGCATGACGAATATCCTGCAGAAGATGACGGCGCGCGAGATGGCCGCGGAGAAGAAGTTCGCGTGGACCCAGAGCCCGTACAGGGGGACGAAAATCCTCAGCGACTCGAGGGACAGGACGAAGATGGCCGCGGCGAAGAAGGTTATCTCGACGGTCTGGGTTTTCTCGAAGGCGAAAAGGACGTAGAGGAGACCGGCGAGCGAGAGGATCGGGAAGATGCCGATCGCCGCGACCGTCGCGACGGGATTCCAGCGGGTCAGGAAAAAGCCCGAAAGGGCGTCGATGGGCCGCCGCCCGGGCTCGGTTACCGGCAGGCCGTGGTGCGCGAGGATGAGGATGATGCCGACGACCGATGTCGCCGCGAGGATGAACGATATGATCGTCGCCGCTCGGATGAAATGGTTCCTGGTCGCGATTGTCATAAAGGAATACTACCATCGATGCGAGCTTCGCCTCAAGTCGCTTTCTTTTTTTGTCGATAGTGTTAGCAAGGAAATATCAGGGAGATGCCCATGCGCAAACTTGCTTTTTTCATGATCCTCGCGGTCCAGGTGGCCGCCCTCTCGGCCGGCGACGTGGCGAATTTCGTCAGTCTCGGCTTTTCCCCCGACGGTACGCGCTTCGCGTTCGGCCAGTACGGGCGGACGGACGCCGACTTTCGCGCCTACGCGGATATCCTCGCGGTTGACGTCGCGAAAAACAATTTTCTCCCGAGCGGGAAATTCGCGACCGTTCCCGACGCCGCTACCGCGGGCAAGGACGGAAAGTCCGTGTTTTTCGCGCTTCAGGACACTGCCTCGGGATATCTCGGAAAGCAGGGGATAGACGCGAACCTTCAGGGCCGCGCCCTTTACGTGCAGGCCGAGAACGAGCCTGAGCTCAAGGAACTCTCATTCAGGGATTTCGAGACCGGCTCCGAATACGCGATCAGCGTTCGGACCCTCTCTGAGGGATCCGGAAGCGACGTGCGCAGCTCGTTCTACATCCTTGCCACGATCACCGACTCCTCGGGGAAAAAGATCTCGAAGACGATCGGCCTTCCCGGATACAAACGGCCCGGCGTCAAGGACTATCTTATTAGAAGGATCGTGACCGACTCTTCGGGCAAGTCGCTCGTGTTCATCGTCGAGAAGAAACAGGTTGACCGAAAGGGCGACTCGGTTCGGTTTATGGTCGAGACCTGCCGCCTCTAGTTTTATTCATTCGCTGACGGTGACGCGTCCGTGAGCGTCAAAGGCGCCGGGCGCGGCGAGGGTAAAGCTTCCTCGTCGCGCTCGGCGCTTTTTTTTCATTCATTCACCGCAATTTCCCTGAAAATCTGAAATACCGTTTTTCCGTCCTCGCTGAGGACGCGCACGAAGACGCGGTCGCTCGAGAAGGGTACGTCCCGCCAGAGCGACTCGAGCCAGACGGCTTCGGACGCCGCGCGCCAGTCGGCCTCGGCCTCGGCGCGCTCGGGATCGCGCGCGACCCGTTCGCCGAGCGGCGAGGGCCCTTGCGCAAAGAGGTAGTGCCCCGCGGGAATCGTAGGGTTATCCTGCGCCTCTTCTGCGTCCGCGCGGCACAGGTGCTCGGCGAAGTCGGGTTCGAGGTTGCCCTTCGCGACGAGCGAGCGGTAGCGGAGGATCGCGACGGTCCCGTCGCCGGTCTCGGTCCCGCGCGGGAGCGCGATGGCGCGGTGGAGGGTAAGGGCATGCACGGTGAAACTCATGGGGCTCATGATAGCGGAAAATGGGCCAAAAGGCGAGGTTCCGGGCGAAGAACGGGGAATAGGAGGCTATCCAATGAAGGGATACGGTATTCCGCTCCTCGCGCTCGCGTGCCTGGCCCTTTCCGCCTGCTCCGCCTGCCTTTCGGATCGGGCGGTCGTCACCCTGTGGGGCGGGGACCTCGCGGTCCCGACGATCGGCGAGGTGCGCGCGGTGTCGCCCGAATGCGTCGAGGCCGCGTTCTCGGCTCCGGTCACCGCCGTTCGCGCCGAGGTTGTCCCCGGCGGAGACTCATGCCTCGTCGGGTCGGGCGAGAGCGATAGCCCTGGCTCCGGCGAGGCAAGCGACGTTTGGGGCGGAGCCGAAGGCGGCGGCACCGAGGAGCCCATCGCGGTATCGTGGGAATCGCTCCCCGACGGAAGCGGCATTCGCTTCTCGCTCGCGCGCTCGCCCGGCCCGGGGGTGAAGGCGATCCTTTCGGGGACCGTCCGCGACGCGAACGGCGACACCCTTTCCTTCGCCGCGCCCTTTACTGGGTATAACGATCGGGTGCCCCGCCTCAGGATCAGCGAGATCAGGACCGACTACTCGAAACCGAAGGTCGAGTATATCGAGATCGTCGCCTTAACCGCGGGGAACCTCGGCGGGGTGGAGATCTTCAACGCCCTGAACGGGGACGTTCCCGTTCGCGAGCTCCCTGCGGTCGAGGTCAAGGCCGGGGAGTATATCGTGTGGCATTTCCGCTCGGTCGAGGAGGGGCTCGTGAACGAGATGGGCTCGCTCGACGAGTCGGGCGGGACGAACTCCTGCCCGACCGCCCGCGACTTTTGGGACACGCAAGCCCGCTCGCCCTTCAAGGGGACGAACGTGATCTGGCTCCGCGAGCGGCGGGGAGGCGCCATCATGGACGCGCTCCTGTGCGCGGAATCCGGCAAGGCAGACTGGCCGACGGACGCCGCGCGCGCCGCCGCGCTCGAGGCAGTCGCCGCGGGGGCTTGGCGCCCCGGCGCGCTTATCGCGGACGCGGCTTCCTCCGACGGGATGACCCCGACGCGGACCCTCGCGCGCGACCCCGCGCTTATCGACACCGACTCCGCCGCGGACTGGAAGGTGTGTCCGAAGGGGAAGTGCAGCCCCGGCAAGCCGAACGTCCCGCATTGAGCGCGCCCCGCTAAGGGTTTCCGCCCTC
>DAOPYF010000060.1:6154-14923 GCA_035352735.1 Treponemataceae bacterium
CCGCCCTCGTTTGCATAATACCGGTTTTCAGGCTAGTATAGGGCTTGAAGAGGGGAGGCATACATGGCGGAACTATTGGCACCGGCCGGAAATCCGGAGGCGCTTGACGCGGCGATCAACGAGGGCGCCGACGCGGTATATCTCGGACTCAAAAGCTTCAATGCCCGGCTTCGCTCGTCGAACTTCGCCTGGTCCCAGTTCGAGGCGACGGTCGAGGCGCTCCACAAGCGCGGCAAGAAGGTTCTCGTGACGGTTAACACCGTGCTCGAGGAGAGCGAGACCGAGCGCATGTACCGCTTCCTCGCGTATCTCGACCGCATGGGACCCGACGGCCTCATCGTGCAGGATTTCGGCGTCCTCAACATGGCCCGTACCTATTTCCCCTCGCTTCGAATCCATGCCTCAACCCAGATGAACATCGCGAGCGCCCGCGCCGCGAACGCCATGAGCCGCGCCGGGGTTTCGCGCGTCGTGCTCGCCCGCGAGCTCGGGCTTTCCGAGATTCAGGAGATCAAGGCGCGCACCTCCTGCGAGCTCGAGGTCTTCGTTCACGGGGCCCTCTGCGTGAGCGAGTCCGGGCTTTGCCTGTTCTCGAGCTTCCTCGGCGGAAAGTCCGCCAACCGGGGCATGTGCGCCCAGGCGTGCCGGCGGCTCTACTCTGCGGAGGTCTCGGGCGGAACCCGCCAGGGCTACTACTTCTCCCCGAACGACCTTCAGCTCATCGACCGTATCCCGGATCTCGTGACCGCGGGCGTCCACTCGTTTAAGATCGAGGGCCGCATGAAGAGCGCGGAGTACGTCGGCACCGTCGTCGCCGCGTACCGCTACATGCTCGACCACTGGGAATCGGACCGAAAGGGCGCGGCGGAAACCGCGCGGCGCATGCTCGCGAACGATTTCGCGCGCGCGAAGACCCGGTACTGGTTCGACTCGACGAAGGCCGAGAACGTCCTCAACCCGGACCAGGCGGGCGGCACCGGCATCTTCCTCGGGAAGGTCGATCGCGTCCGCACCGAGGAAGACGGGCGGTTCGCGCTCCTCAAGGGCGGCTCCTATGACCCGGAGGAGGGCGATTCGGTTCGCCTTCACCGCAAGGACGACTCGGGCCGCGAAAGCCATAAGATAAAGGAAGTTCGCGAGGAAGCGGGCGGACGGTGGATCGACATCCCGGAAGGATTCGGGACCGGCGATTCGGTGTACCTCCTCCAGACGAAGAGCATGACGAAGCGCTACCCGCGCATCCTGTCGAACGATATGGGCCTCTACCGCTCGCAGCCCGGCGGCGAGCGGCTTCCCCTCATACGGCCATTTTCCCCGCAGTCCGAGGACGCGCGCTCCCAAGGGGGAACCGAAGAGCGAACGGATCGCGGCGATCGCGGCGCGAAGGCACCGGCCCAGGGGAAGGCGCAAGGGGCGAAGGCCGCCCTGCTTTCCCAGATTCCGGAAGGCGCGTACGTGCAGGTCTCGACGGTCGAGGATATCTATACGATCCTGACCGACCGTCCGGTTCGCGTGATCGTCGAGCTGAACCGCGAGACGATACCGGCGCTGCTCGGCATCCCGCCGACGCAGGCTTCAGCGCAACGGCGCAATGCCGCGGCGGATTCGGCGAAGGACGGCGCGGGAACGGATAGCTCGGGCAATGACGGTTCGCTCTCGGCCGATTCCGGCGATTCCGTGGAACTCGTGAGCGCCGCGCAGGCCTCGGGCGTTCGCGCGCTCCCCTTCTCGAAGCGCGAGACCATCATCTCGATCGATCCCTTTCTTCCCCAGGCGATCGAGGACGGGCTTTCGACCAACCTCGACGCGCTTATAGAGAACGGGTATTCGCACTTCATGCTCAACAACCCCGGCCACATCGGCATGCTCCGCAACCGCGGCCTCACGCTGATCGCGGGCCCCTATCTCTACGCGTTCAACCGCTGGTCGGTGGACTGGCTCGACAAGCAGGGCCTTCAGGCGATCGTGTCGCCGCTCGAGAACTCCCGCGACAATCTCGAGGCTACCTTCGATCCGGCGATCCGGGGCCGGGCGATCATCACGATCTTCGCGTACCCCGCGCTCTTTCGCATGCGCTTCAAGCTTCCCGCCGACTATAACTTCACCTTCTTCTCCGACCGTCAGGGCGGCTCGTTCAAGATGCTGTCGACCGACGAGGGCTCCTTCGTGTTCCCCGAGCTGCCGTTCTCGATCGCGGACAAGGCCGCCTCCCTCGCGAAGGAAGGCTTTAAGCGCTTCATCATCGACCTCTCGAAGACGCGCGTGCGCAAGCAGGACTATCGCGCGATCATGGACTCCTATCGGCGGGGCACGACGCTCCCCGACGTTTCCCGCTTTAACTGGAAGGACGGGTTCTACGATCCCGACAAGATGGAAGAGTTCAAGCAGATGACCGAGCGGGCGAACTTCCGCAAGGTGGCGAAGAAACCTCGCTCGGGCGGCGAAGGCGCGGGACGTTCGCGCGCCGGGAGCGCCACGGGGCGGGACGGGAAATCCGCGAAGCCCACGAAGGAAGGTAAGGGCGGAAAAGCAAGTACGGGCGGGAAACCCGGCGCTGGAGGGAAAGCGGGCGCTGGCGCCCGCGCCGCGAAGGGCGAGCCCAAAGCCAAGGGGCGTAAGCCCCGCGCGTAGGCAAAGCGGCCCGAGGCCGCTACGCGATGTTCCTGATGAGATGGATGATGTAGAGCTCCACGTACCCGACGAGGGCGTCGCGGTTCTTGATCTTGATGAGGCTCGGCGTGTCGACGAGGGTCTGCGCGAGGTTCTCGACGCGGGCCGCGTCGAAGGTCGACGCCTTGATCGACTTGATGATCCGCCTGACGTAATCGCGCACGAGCGAGTTGACGTCCTCGGTCAGGTTGTCCTTGACCTGCGGGTTGAGCGTGCGGTTCCAGAGGTCGAGCTGCGCGCTCATCTCGTTTTCGAGCGTCGAGCCCTCGGGCACGAACTTCCGCTCGAGGCGCTGCGCGGCCCCGCGGAGCTCCGTCTTGCGCTGGTCGCGTATTTCCTTTGAACTCTTTCCCTTCGGCGCGGCCTCGAGCTCTTCGACGGCCTGCGCCTGCGGCCGCTTCTCCTGTTCCTTGGCGGCCCTCGGCCTCCTGAAGAACGCGACGATCGAGGAGAGTATCGGTATCGTATACCAGAACGGCAGCATGATGCGCGTGTCGGTCAGGAGTTCCTGGCGGTCGAGCATGAGCAGCTCGCTCCAGGGGAGCAACTTGCCCCGGTCGAACATCTTAAAGCCGTTCGGCACGTCCGCCTCGGCGCCCGGCGCCTCGAGCGGGAGGAGCGGGACGAAGGACGCGGTAAGCAGGGCATGGAGCATCGGCGCCGACGACTTGCACAGCGCCTCGAGTTTCCGCTCGAAGTCCGCCTGGTTTTTCATCGCGCCTTCCTGCCGGTAATTGCACAAAAGCTGAAACCATTCCCTCGTCAGCGAGTCCTTGATGACCTTTCTGCTGTCGTTGCAGAGCTTCACCGCGAGGGGCACGACCTTTTCCTTGAGGAGAAAATAGCGGTTCCCGTTCGCCGTCTTGAAGACGAGGAGGAGGGGCAGCATGCTCGAGGAAGACTCGGCGGTCCGCTCCTTGATGAAGGAATCGAGGTCGGTGTTCTTGTATTGGCCGAGCAGGGGCACGCCCCGCGAGTCGGTGAAGCGCGAGATCGTCTCCATGTCGTAGTAGTACGGCGGCTTCTGGAAGCACAGCTCGAGGTTCTTGAGCGCGGTCTCGCGCTGAAGGTCGGCCTGCGCGCGGTTCTTGTAGTAGTTGTTGAGGTATTCGGTGATGTACACCGCCTGGATCAGGGTGATTTCCTCGGGGGTCTTATCGTTCTTTTTCGAGAAGTCCTGCCGGATGAACGAACATAGGTAGCTGAAGAAGAGAAACGCCTCGCCTGCGTGCTTGAGCGCGCGCTGCGACTCCGACGGGCGCGTCTGAAACTGGGTGAGCTGATTCTTGATGGTCAGCTCCTTGCCGGGGTTCGCGATCATCATCCGCTTCTGGATGAAGTCCCTCGACTCGTCCTTATGAAGGAAGAGCCTGATCTTGGCGAGCGCGAGGTCGAGGAGTTTTTCGGGGGAAAGCGACGGCGGATACACGAGCGGCGGGGTCTCGTCGGGGAATATCAGCTGGTTGAGGTGCGTGTTCGTCCGCTCTCCCGATTCGATGAGCTCGGCGAAGTCGCTCGTGATGTAGATCGGCTTGAGGAACGTGGGCGGGAAGCCCTGCGGCAGCTCGGCGGAGAGCGGGAAGGGGACTTCGGGCCGGTCCTCGAGGTCTCGGTACCGCTGGATCATGCGATCGATGAAGAATTGCGGGACGAAGACCGTTTTTCGGTTTTTGACGTCGATCGCGATGATGACCTTGCCCGCGACTTCGAGGGCGTCGATCTCTTTCTGGACGGTATTGATCGTGTCGTCCAGGTACCTGACGAGTTCCGGCGCCTCCTGCATGTAATGGCGCGCGTACTTCTGGAGGTAATCGCAGAAATCCTGAATGATCACGGTTGGCGAGTTTTGCTTGCTGGTATAGAGCCTCAGTAGGACGGAAAGCTCTGTTGGGGTAGCCATGGATTCATTCTAGCGCATTATCGCCCTTTTCTCAATGACGTAATCTCGGGCCCACGCCGGGGCGTCCGCTCGGGCGCACTTTTCACGGGCAAAAAAAAGATGTAGGCTCCAACCCATCATGTATTCAAAACGATTTTTCGGGTTACACCCGTATGTTCCCGGCGAACAGCCGAAGGACCGCCCGTACGTCAAGCTGAACGCGAACGAGAATCCCTATCCCCCGTCGCCCGAGGTGGCGAAGGCCGTGCGGGAATTCGACGTTTCCTCGTTCCGCCTCTACCCGGACCCGGACGCGCTCGCGCTCCGCGAGTCGATCGCCCGGATGCTCGGGCGCGGCGTGACGCCCGACATGATATTCGCGGGAAACGGGTCCGACGAGGTCCTTTCCTTTATTTTTTATACCTTCTTCGACTCCGACCTGCCCGTCGCGTTTCCCGAGCATACCTATAGCTTCTATCCCGTGTACGCCGGCTATTATGATATCCCGGTCAGGAAGGTTCCCCTCCGCGCGGACTTCTCGATCGACGCGGACGCCCTCGTCTCGGGGGACTCGGGCGGGCTCATCTTCCCGAACCCAAACGCGCCGACCGGCGTCTATATGCCCATGCCGGAGCTTCGCTCGATCCTCGAGCGGTACCCGCGGGATAAGGCGGTCATCGTCGACGAGGCGTACATCGACTTCGGGGGCGAGACGGCGATCCCGCTCCTCGCGGAATTCCCGAACCTCGTGATCATCCGGACCTTCTCGAAGAGCTTTTGCTTCGCCGGCGCGCGGCTCGGCTTCGTCGTCGCGAACCCCGAGGTGATCAAGGCTATCTTCACCACGAAGAACTCCTTCAACCATTTTCCCGTCGACGCGCTCACCCAAAAAATCGGGATTGCGTCCTGCGACGACTCGGGCTATTATAGGCGCATAAACGCCGAGATCGCCTCGACGCGCGATTCCTTCGCGGCCGCGCTCCGGCAGTCCGGCTGGGAGGTACTTCCCTCGCTCGCGAACTTCGTGTTCGCGCGGAAGGCGGGTCTCGCCGGAAAGGACGCGTACGAGCGCATTAAGGAAAGCGGGATCCTCGTGCGGTACTTCAACATCCCGGGGATCACGGATTTCGTGCGCGTCTCGATCGGCCTTCCCGAGGATATGCGACGGCTCCTCGAGGTCATGAAGTCCCTCGGGTGATCGGCATCTCTATGCCGATAAAACAACGGTAACGATAAGGGGAAGAAGCATGAAGGTGCTCATACTCTCGGACGGACACGGCGCCGTCGACAAGCTCGATGCGCTGGCAGAAGACGCGAAGGCGTTTGATATCGTTCTCTTCGGCGGCGACTTCGCCGCGTTCAAGAAGATAGAGACGGGCCTCCCGTTCCTCGAGCGGCTCGCGGCGTTCCATGACCGCGTGTTCGCGGTGACGGGGAACTGCGACGCGCCGGATTTCCGGGAGACGGTCGAGTCGTACGACATGAGCGTCGAGGGGACCCTTTCCTATTTCAGCGGGCTCATGCTCTCAGGCTCGGGCGGCGGGTCCAAGTTCACCGGGACGACGCCGAACGAGCGGACCGACGAGGAACTCGTCGGCGACCTTCGCCTCGCCGCGCTTGCCGCGGGTGGCTCGTTATGGGCCGACGATCCGGACGATTCGGGCGACGAGGATGACTCGGCCGCGATCGGAGAGGCAGGCGCGCGGTTTGCCGACGGCGCCGAGCGTTTGGCGGCAGGCGCCAAGGTCGCAGTCGCCACGGAGCCCCGCGCGGCCCTCGATCCCGCCTCGGACGGCGAGCCCTGGAACAACCTCATCGTCATCGCGCATAACCCGCCGAAGGACACGAAGCTCGACATGATCCCGAACGGCGTTCACGTCGGCTCCCCGCTCATCCGCGCGTTCATCGAGTCGAAGAAACCCCTCTTGGTCGTATCGGGCCATATCCACGAGTCCGCGGCGATCGATACGATCGGGCCGACGACCCTCGTGAACCCCGGCGCCCTCGCCGACGGCCGCTACGCGGTCGCCGAGATAACGGGCGGGGCGGGGAAGCCCTTCGCCGTCGCCTCGATCGAGCTTAAAACCCTCTCGTGACTCGCGCCCGCGCGGCCTTTTTCAGTATGATCGTTCGATGGCCCTGAGCATCTTCCAGAGGAAGGCGTTCACGGGCGCGGGTATGCCGTGCCGCTCGGCGAGCTCGAGGACGGTCCCCGAGAAAAGCTCGACCTCGGTCTTTCGGCCGGCCTCGACGTCCTGGCACATCGAGGTCTTGCCTTCGTCCGTGAGGGTGTCGACCGTGCGGTAGATCTCCTCGATGTCCTCGTCCCCGAGTACGATGCCCTCCGCGCGCGCGATCGCGATTACCTCGCGCATCGCCGACTCGAAAAGCTCGGCCGCCTCGGGGACGCGCGTCGCCGTCTTGAGGACGCGGTAGGGTCGCCTGAGGATCGCGGTAACCTGGTTGATCCCGACGTTCATCATGAACTTGAACCAAAGCCTGTTTTCCATGTCCTCGGGGATCGCGTAGGGGATACCCGCGCGCGCGAAGAGGCCTTCGATCGCGTCGACGCGGGCCGACCGCTCGCCCCGCCCCTTGTCCCCGAAATAGATCGTGCCGGTTTTCGAGAAGGTCGTCTCGTTTCCCCCGTGCCAGGCGTCGGTGCCGACGATCATCGCGAGGGGAATGCGCCGGTCGCCGTACGCGCGGCCGATGATCCCCTCGCTCGAGATCCCGTTGAGGAGCGAAAGGATAAGGGTGTCCGGGCCGATATGCCGCGCGAGATCCTTGATGACCGCGTCGAGCTGGTGCGCCTTGCACGCGACGATCACGAGATCGGGGTTTGTTGGCTCGTCGACCGGCGCGAGCGGGAAATCGAAGCGCGCGCCGTTGATGAGGAACCCGTCCCTTTTGTAGCGCTCGAGGCGTTCGCCTCCGGCAAGGACCGAAACCAGGGAAGGATCCTTCCTGAAGAGCTCCCAGGCGACCATGGAACCGATGGCCCCCGCGCCCGCGACGAGAACGCTCGAAATCTCCTTCATGACGATGGCTCCTTGTGTTTGACCGAATTTTCCCCTATTATACCGGTTATGACGCAATTCGCAATCATCGTCCTTGCATCAGTCTCCTTTGCCTTTCTCGCGATTGCGGCGGTGTACGCGGTCCAGACGCATCTCCATGCCCGGGCCCTCGGCCCGCTCGAATATCCCTTCCCGGGGAGGTCCTGGCTCCAGTTTCACGGGATCCTCATCGTGAGCCCCCTGCTGCCCCTCATCGCGCTCCTGCGCCGCCTCGATCCCCTGATCGTCATCACGGTGTCGATACTCGGCTTTCTGTGCTTTATGATCGCGCTCCGCGATATTATGTTCGGGAAGATTTCCGGAATCCACCAAAACGGGTTCGTCTGGAACGGTACGGTAATCATGTTCGACGCGGTCACGGCCGTCGACACGCGCGATACCGCGGCGCTCGTGGTGAGCGTTCGCTCGGGCGACCGTCATACGATCGTGCCCCAGGACTCCGGGGTCATGGTCGCCCTCATCACGGCGCTCGGCGACGCGCTGAGCGAGGATGACCGATAGTTCGTCCCCCTTTGGGCCTCGTACGCGAAAGCGCTTGCCGTAGGGGCCTCCTTCGGCATATTATGAAGCCCATGAAAACCATCGTCATCGGCTCGGGCGGCCGCGAGCACGCGATCGCCTGGTCTCTCGCCCGTTCCCCCCTCATCGAAGAAGTCATTTGTATCCCCGGAAACGGCGGAACCGCCTCTGAGCATAAATGCAGGAACGTCGCGGTCCCCGTGGCCGAGACCGCGCGCGTCGTCGAGGCCTGCAGCAGGGAACTCGCCGGAAGCCCCGCGGGCTCCTTCGTCGTCGTCGGTCCCGAGGATCCGTTGGCGGTTGGCATGGCGGATAGGCTCGCCGAGGCGGGGCTGCGCGTCGTCGGTCCCCGGCAGGCGGGAGCGGCGCTCGAGGCAAGTAAGGATACGGCGAAAAGGTTCATGAAAAAGTACGGCGTCGCGTGCGCCGCGAGCGATACCTATGGCTCGGCGGGCGAGGCAATCGCCCGGGTGAAGGAGATCAATGGCCCGGTGGTCGTGAAGGCCGACGGGCTCGCGGCGGGAAAGGGCGTCGTCGTCGCCCCCGACGCGGAGACCGCGGTCGGCGCGATCCGCGAGTTCATGGTCGACGCGACCCTCGGAAGCGCGGGCAGCAAGGTCG
>DAOPYF010000061.1:0-14737 GCA_035352735.1 Treponemataceae bacterium
AAGTTCTTCTTCCAGCTCGTGTTCTGCGGAACCGCGGCGACGATCGTCTCGGGCGCTGTCGCCGAGCGGATCAAGTACGTCTCCTTCATCGTGTTTTCCTTCGTGCTGACCATCGCGATTTACCCGATCGTCGGCCACTGGATTTGGGGCGGCGGCTTCCTCGCGAAGCTCGGGATGCTCGACTTCGCCGGCGGAAGCGTCGTTCACTCGGTCGGCGGATGGGCCGCGCTCGCGGGCGTCATCATGCTCGGGCCGCGCTTCGGCAAGTACGGGAAGAACGGGAAGATCAACCCGATCCCCGGCCACAACATGTCGCTCGCCGTCATCGGCGCCTTCGTTCTCTGGTTCGGCTGGTTCGGCTTTAACCCCGGCTCGACCATGGCGGTGAACCCGACCGCGATCGGCCACATCCTCGTGACCACGAACACCGCGGGCATCGTCGCGATCCTCGCCGCCACGATCACCTCGTGGATCGTCATCGGGAAGCCCGACCTCGGCATGTCGATCAACGGGCTTCTCGCGGGCCTCGTGATCATCACCCCGACCTGCGCCTACGTGAGCGTCCCGAGCTCGATGATTCTCGGCGCGTTCTCGGGCGTCTTCGTGGTACTCGCGGTAATCTTCTTCGACCGGATGAAGCTCGACGACCCCGTCGGCGCGCTCGCCGTGCACCTCGGAAACGGCGTGCTCGGTACCCTCGCCGTAGGGCTTTTCGCCCAGGACGGGATCGGCGGGACGGCGTGCGCGAACGGCCTTTTCTTCGGAGGCGGCTGGACCCTTTTCGGCGCGCAGGCGATCGGCGTGGTGTGCGTCGGCGCTTTCGTGTTCACTGCGTCGCTGGTGACCTGGTTCGTCATCAAGAAAACGATCGGCATGCGGGTTTCCCTTAAGGAAGAGATCGAGGGACTCGATATCGGCGAGCACGGAAACCAGGCGTACCCCGAGTTCGCCGTGCACAAGCTCTCGTATTCCGTGACCGTCGCGGACGATAATAAGTAAGGAGGCGATCGACATGAAGCAGATAAAGGCTATCGTACGGCCGGAGAAATTGGCCGAGGTCCGCGAGGCCCTTAAGAAGGCGGGCTGCTACCACGGGATTATGGTGACCGACATCGTCGGACAGGGAATCCAGAAAGGCGTGACCCAGTCGTGGCGCGGAGAGAAGTACTCCCTCGATCTCATCCCGAAGGTCATGATCGACCTCGTGATCAAGGACGAGGAGGTCGCCGCGGTAAAAAAGATTATTCTCGACAACGCGCGCACCGGCGAGATCGGAGACGGGAAGATATTCATCTACGACGTCGAGGGCGTGGTCCGAATCAGGACCGGCGAGGAAGGCGAGGCGGCGATTTGACGCCATTCGGGGGATACCCGAACATAGCATAAGGGGATTTCGGGGTCTTTCGTGGGCGCGACCAGTGAACGCGCTTACGGGGGAATCCCGTTCCATGCGGAAACCCGAAAGAGGGTTTCCGCTTTTTTTCATCCGGTGTATAGTTTCCCATCATGTCACTCAACTGCGCCGAAATTGACCTCATCCTCTCCGAGCTCGACCTTGAAGGTTCGTTCATCCAGAACGTCGTGCAGCCCTCGTTCGACGCGATCGCGTTCTACACCTATAAGGGTTCGCGAAGCGATACCCCAGGTTCCCGAGGCGACGTTCCCGCGAGCGGTGACATGACCGATGCGCGTGCCGAGCGGACCGACGCCGTTTCAAAGACCGTGCTCGTGTGCCTCGCCCCGGGCGTGTGCCGCCTTCACGAAACGCGGCGGAAGGTTCCCCGGAGCGATAAGCCGCTTCGCTTTATGGAGTTTCTCCGCTCGCGCATCAAGGGCTCCCGCATCGCGGAGGCCAAGCAGCTCAATAACGACCGTATCGTGCGGCTTTCGCTCGAGCACGGCGCGGAACGCTTTTTCGTGTTCATCAGGCTCTGGAGCGGCGCGGCGAACATCGTCGTCACCGATCCCGACCTTACGATACTCGACGTTTTCTATCGGAGACCGAAACGCGGCGAGGTGACCGGCGGGCGCTGGGTGATGCCCGAGCCGCGCGGCGCCGATCCCGAGCCCGGGGAGCGGCCCCGGCGCTCGTTCGCCGTGCGCGAGCTTCCGGGCGAGGGAAGCTTCAACGAGCGGATCGACCTTTGGTATGCCGAGCACGCGCAAACCCTCTCGCGCGAGGCCCTCGTCGAGGAGGCCCGCCGCCGTTACGACGCCAAGAGCGCCCGACTCGCCGCCGCGTTGACCAAGCTCGAGGCGAAGCGGGAAACCTTTTTGCACGCGGACCTCTTCCGCAGGCAGGGAGACCTTTTAACCGCGAACCTCTGGGCGATCAAGCCGGGGATGGCCTTCATCGAGGTCTCGGACTACGAGAACGGCGACGCGCCCGTGCGCATCGAGCTCGACCCGCGCGCGAAAGCCCAGGAGAACGCCGCGCGCTATTACCAGAAATACCGCAAGGCCGTGTCAGGGCTCGCCGAGCTCGAGGACGACATCGCCGCGACCAAGAGTACCCTCGCATCGCTCGCGTCGGCGCTCGCGGAGATCGAGGCGGAGCAAAACCCGCTCGTCATCCAGAAGGCGCTCCGCAAGCAGGCGACGCCCCGGCAGCAAGTCGAGAAGCGCTATCCCGGGCTCACCTTCAGGAAGGAAGGCTGGATCATGCTCGTTGGCCGCACCGCGGCCGAGAACGACGAGCTCCTCCGCCATCACGTGAAGGGCTCCGACCTCTGGCTTCACACGCGCGATTGGCCCGGCGGCTACGTGTTCGTGAAGAACCGACCGGGTAAGTCCGTCCCGCTCGAGATTCTCCTCGACGCGGGCACGCTCGCGGTTTTCTACTCGAAGGCGCGCAAGGCGGGACAGGCCGATCTCTACTACACGCAGGTCAAGCACCTCAGGCGCGCGAAGAACGCGCCGAAGGGAACGGTGCTCCCGTCGAACGAGAAGAACCTTACCGTCCGACTCGACGACGCGCGGCTCAAGGCGCTTGAGACCTGCCGCGACGAGGAATAGCCCGCCATTGCGGAATTCGCCCTAGCCCGCTATACTGAGACGCACCATGCTGAAGCGAATCATGACGGTCATCATCGCATTGAGCCTCCTCTCGTTCCCGCTTGCCGCCGACGATCCGACGGAAAAGGTCATCGACAAGCCTTGGCTCGTGCTCCGCGCCTTTCTCGTTTCCTATCCCGACATGATCGGCGGGGTCGATTTCGATCCCGATAAGCGCGATTGGTTCATGACGATAGGCGACGCGCGCCTGTATTGGGCGCAAGGCCGCCTCCTGCCCGAGCGGCTCCTCGCGAACCCGGAGCGTTGGCGCGCGTACGTCGATTACCTGTATCCCGTCGATATCCCCGATCCCGAAACGTTTTCCGAGGAGACCATCGCGCGCCTGAACGCGGATATGCTCGCCGATTCGCGGAGCAATGCCGCCGCGTATAACCTCGCGTTTTACGATCTCCTCTATGACGGGGCGACGCGGCGCAAGATCGAGTCGCATATCGTGCGCTTCGACTATTTGGGCGTGCGCGTTTCCGTCCACGAGCGGATCGTCGAGCCGCTCAAGCGCGTCGAGCGGAAAATCTACCAGCTCGCGCTCACCGATCCCGAGGCGAAGGCGTTCATTCACTCGATCTCGAGCATCGAGGGCTACAACTGGCGCGAGATCGCCGACGCGCCCTCGCGAAGCAACCATAGCTGGGGCATCGCGATCGACATCCTCCCGAAAAACTGGGGAAAGAAAAATATCTACTGGAATTGGGTCAGCAACTGGAACGACCAATGGATGCTCATCCCGATCGAGCGCCGCTGGATGCCGCCCGCTTCCGTCGTGCGCGCTTTCGAGGACGAGGGATTTATCTGGGGCGGAAAGTGGCTCCTGTGGGACAACATGCATTTCGAGTATCGGCCGGAGCTCTTGACCCTTCAAAAGTGGGGCCACGCGGGGGACCTTTCCCGATGAGCGCGAACTTGCCGCTCGCCTTCGTCCTTACCATCGCCGCGCTCGCGGGCATCATCGTGCTCTTTGTCGGCGTCAAGATCGGCATGTACGTCGGAAAGGTTCGCGCCGAGCGCGCGGCCGAGGCGCGGATCGAGCTCGAGCGGCTCGACGCGGTCAAGCGCTCGCGCGCCGTGCTCGGCGGGCAGTTCTCCGAGCAGCTCAGCCCCTTCCTTCCGGGCTTTCCCGGGGACCCGACCGAGGTTCGGTTTATCGGCAAGCCCGTCGACTTTATATCCTTCTCAGGCTCTTCGCGCGGAGCGGTCGATGAGGTCTTGTTTATAGAGGTGAAGTCGGGCGACTCGCGGCAAAGCGCGGTGGAACGCTCGCTAAGAAAGGCGATCGAGCGGGGGAGCGTGCGCTACGTCGAGTATCGCGTGCCGGCGCGGCGGTCGGGCTCGGAAGAATAAAAGAACTACAGGGCGTACACGCCCGCGGAGATGATCTTCTCGCAGTCGTCTCGGGGCATCGGGCGGCCGGTGAGAAACCCCTGAACCGTCTTGCACTTGATGCGCTGGATTACCTTAAGCTGTTCGTCGGTCTCCACGCCTTCCGCGATCGTGTCGAGCCCGAGCTTATTCATCAGGTTTACCATCGCGTCGGTGATGTCGTACTCGACGCTCTTATCCTTCGTGATGTTGTCGATGAACGACTTGTCGATCTTGAGCGTGGTGAGCGGCAGGGATTGAAGGTAGCTCAGCGACGAGTAGCCGGTGCCGAAATCGTCGAGCGAGATGCCGACGCCGAGGGTCCGGATCTCCTGGAGTATCTTGACCGCCTCGTCGAAGTTCGAGATGAGGACTCCCTCGGTGATCTCGATCTCGAGCGTCTCGGGGTCGATGCCCGTTTCCTCGAGCACGTTCTTGAGGTCGTCGATGAAATCCGTTTGCTGGAGCTGAACCGGCGAGACGTTCACCGACATGATCCCGGCGAATGCGTACTGCTCCTGCCAATCCTGGAGCGTGCGGCACGCCGTCGAGAGAATCCATCTACCGAGCGGCACGATGACGCGCGTCTCCTCGGCGAGCGGGATGAACTTGTCCGGGGGCACGTAGCCGAGCTCGGCGTCGAACCAGCGCACGAGCGCCTCAAACCCGCGAAGCCTCCTCGATGTCGCGTTGAACTGCGGTTGGAAAAAAACCTGAAAGCGCTCTTCCTCGAGCGCGCTGAACATTCGCTGCTCCATGTCGAGCCGGGCGAGAAGGTTCTCCTGCATCACCGAGTGGAAAAGCGAAAGGGTGTTCTTGCCGCGCCGCTTGGCGTCGGTCATCGCGATGTCCGCGTACTTGAGGAGATCCTGGACGTTGTCCGCGTCCTCGGGGAAGGTCGCGATACCGATCGATACCGACGACTTGAGCTCGGCGTCGAAGATCATGTAGGGGTCGCGGAGAATCTCCTGTATCGCGTTGACCTTATGGAGAAGCTCGGCGTCATGCTCGTAGTTTTGGATGACGAGGAGAAATTCGTCGCCGCCGAAACGGCTCGCCTGGACCGATTCCTGCTTGAAGTGGCCGAGCCGCTCGGCGACCTGCTTGAGGATCTCGTCGCCGGACTCGTGCCCGCGCGAGTCATTGATGGTTTTGAGGTTGTCGATGTCGAAGATCGCGATCGCGAGCCGCGATTCGGCGCGGCGCGCCTCCTCAAGCTCGTCCGAGAGTATCTCGCTGAAGCGGGTTCGGTTCGGAAGACGCGTGAGGCGGTCGTAGTACGCGAGCTGCTCGAGGTTCGCGTTGAGGGTCTCGATCTTCTCGAGTTTGACCTTGAGGTTGTTCTTCGACGAGGCGAGCTCCGAGGAGAGGGCGGATAGCCTGAGGTTCTGCTCCTTAAGCCGGGTCTCGCCCTGTTTGAGGTCGGTAACGTCGTGGATGTACATGCACAGGTGATCGGGCTCGAGGCGGACGATCGTGATGTCGAGCCATTTGCCTATGAGCTCGCTATAGGCCGTATGGCCGATCGTTTTTCCGCTTGACCAAACCGACTCTGCCATCTCGAGCCAAGGTATCGCGCTTTTCGCGTAAATGGTCGCGGAAAGAAGCTTCCCTTGCACGGTCTTGACCTGCGACCCCGAGATCGTCTCCCAGGCGGGATTGACGTACTCGATGAGAAAATCGCGCAGCCCCGTTTCCGGGGCAACGAGCGGTGTGGCTACCAGTACGACGTGGGGAAGGCTCTCCAGAAGATTGCGGTAAAAATGGTCGATGATCATACGGTGGTAGCCAATTATAGCTCGCTTGCGCCTATTCTGTAAAACGAATTTTCTGCCAGACTTGGTTGTACTGCTCGAGGTTCGCCCCAAGGTCGTTCTTTACCTCGCAGTTGACGAGCGAGTCCACGCTATAGAGCGGCTTTACCTTCTGTAAGCTTGCGGCCTCAGAGTGAACCGTCGCGGGGAAGCCGAAGGTGTCGAGGAACTCTGCGTAGATGTCCGGGCGGAGGATGAAGTTGATGAACTCATGCGCGAGCGCGACGTTCTTGGCGCCTTTCGGGATGCACATGCTGTCGATGTACATCGGGCCGCCTTCCTTCTGCGGAATGAAGAACGCGACCTTGTCCCGCATCTCGGGCGGGATCTCGGCGTACACCGCCTCGGCGTAGCCTTGGACGACCCAGAACTCACCGGAGGCGAAGGACTTCGCGAAGCCCTCGGCGTCGAACTTGACGAGGTTCGGCTTCCACTTGCTGTTAACGAGTTCGTAGGCCTTGTCGAGCTCTGCCTGGTCCGTCGTGTTCACCGAGTAGCCGAGGTAGGCGAGCGCGTCGCCCAAAACCTCCCTCATGTCGTCGAGCATCGACATGCGCCCGGCGAGGTCCTTGCGGGCGAATATGTTCCAGCTTTCCTCGTACTTGCCAACCTTTTCCTTGTTGACGGCGACACCGGCGGCGCCCATGTAGTAGGGAACGGAGTATTCCATCTTCGGGTCGTAGGTCGCCTTCGCGAGGCATTCGCTCCGAATATACTTTGCGTTCGGGATTTTCGAGAGGTCGATTTTCTCGAGCATGTCCTGGCTTTTCATGATCGAGACGTAGTCGCCCGAGGGGATGACGATGTCGTAACCCGAGCCGCCCGCCTTGAGCTTGGCGTACATGTCCTCGTTCGACGCGTAGTCGTCGTAGACGACCTTCACGCCGTATTCCTTCTCGAATTTCTGGATGACGGAGTCCGGGGTGTAGTAGGTCCAGTTGTAGAGGTACAGGGTCTTGCCGGCTCCCTTGTTGCAGCCGACGAACGATAGGGCGACGAGCAGGCACGCTCCCGCCAGCAGCGCGACAGAAACGCGATGGTTCATTTTCATGGCGTTCTTGCCTCCTTCTTTTCTAAAAGTATAGTTAATGCCCCGCGAAAAAGCGCGGGGAAAGGCTCGCAATGCGTGAGTCGGATCGCGCGTCACTTGGAGGCGGCGATGTTCTTCAGAAAGTTCCTCAGTATGAAGGCGATCGCCATAGTTCCGAGGATCATCACGAATGAAAGCGCGTTGATTACCGGCGAGATGCCGTAGCGCACCATCGAGAACACGTAGAGGGGCAGCGTCGTCGAGCCGGGGCCGGAGACGAAGAAGGTGATGACGAAATCCTCGAGCGACATCGTGACCGCCATCATGAATCCCGAAAGGATTCCCGGCATGATAGCCGGCACGATGACGCGGAAGAGCGTTTGCTTCTCGCTTGCGCCGAGGTCGTGCGCGGCCTCGATGATCGAGAAGTCGAACTCGTCGAGCCGGGCGAGCACCATGAGGAACACGAACGGGAGGCAGAAGGTCGTGTGCGCGATGAAGATCGTGAACATCCCGAGGGGAACGTTCACCGCGGAAAAGAAGATCAGCATCGAGATGCCGATGATGACTTCGGGAAGGACCATCGGGAGAAAGCTGATGGTCTGGATATACATGCGGCCGCGGAAGCGGTACCAGTTGACGCCGATCGCCGCGAGGGTGCCGAGCGCGGTGGATACGGCGCCCGCCGAGAGCGCGATGATCGCGCTGTTGCCGAACGAGGTCCATAGCTTCTCCGAGCCGAATACGAGCTTATCGTACCAGCGGAGCGAGAATCCAGTCCACACCATGCTCTTCGCGTCGTTGAACGAGTACACGACGGTGACCGCGAGCGGGAGGAAGAGGAACGCGATGGCCAGGGTGAGCATGGTATTCGAGAGGGATCGGTGATTGAGGTTTTGAAACGCGCGGCGCGCGTGGCGCGCGGGTTCCGACGTCGGCTTTTTCTTGGAGAGGCGGCTCAGGAAATGGCCGTAGATGTTGAATCCCGGTTTACTGTTCACAGCGCGCCCTCCTGCTTGACCCGTGCGCCCTTGACGCGCGCTGCCTCGCGCGCGCTCGTGCCCATCATCCAGAGGACCCCGACGGTGCTGACGACGGTGATGACCATCGAGAACGCCGAGGCGAGCGGCCAGTTGCGGACCTTGGTCACCTGGTCGACGACGATGTTGCCGAGCATGTACGAGTCCTTTCCGCCGACGAGGAGCGGCACGGTGTACGCGCCGAAGATCGGTATGAAGGTGAATATGATCGCCGTCACGATTCCCGCGCGCACGTTCGGGAGGAGGACCTTGAACATCGACTGCGGCTTCGTCGCGCCGAGGTCGCGCGCGGCCTCGAGGAGCGAGAAGTCGAACTTGTCCATCGCGGTGAAGATCGGGAGGATCGCGTAGGGGAGGTACATGTACACGAGGACGAGGATAACCGCGCTCTCGTTATACAGGAGCGGGAGGCTTTCCTTGATGATCCCGAGTTTCATGAGCGTCTCGTTGATGAAGCCCTCGTTGCCGAGTATGGCGATCCACGCGTTGATGCGGATGAGGGAGTTCGTCCAGAACGGGATGATGACGAGAAAGAGGAGCAGCGTCTGCATCTTGCTCCGGGCCATCGCGTAGCCGCAGGGAAGGGCGATGGCGATCGCGAGCACGGTCGAGACGAAGGTGACCCAGAGCGTGCGGACGAAGAGCTTTCCGTAGCTCGAGTTGAACATCTGTATGTAGGCGTCGAAGGTCGGCTGCCACTCGACGCCGCCGTGAATGCCCTTTCGCATGAAGCTATAGGTCACGATGATGCCGATCGGGAGGAGGAAAAACAGCGTGAACCAAACGCCCATCGGGAAGCTGTAAGCCGCCCCGTAGTTGCGGCTCGACAGTGGTCTCGGGCGGCTCATTGGTTGATTACCTCGACGATGTACCCGTCGTTGGCGCTCCACGAGACGTACACCCGATCCTTCCACGCGATGTCGGGGCCGTCGTCGAGGTAGTTCTGGTGCTGCGCGTAGACCTTGATCTCCGCGCCGTTATCGAGCTTGACGTAGAACTTCGACTGGAACCCGGAGTAGACGGGCTCTTCGACGACGCCCTTGAAGACGTTGATTTCCTTGCTGTTCGACTGGGGCTCGTCGAGGGTGATGCGCACCTTCTCGGGGCGGACGGTGAAGCTCACCTGCTGGCCGGGCTTCGTCTCGTCGTAGTCGGTGACCTTGATCTTCTGCCCGAGCTCGGGCACGTCGAGGGTTACCATGTACTCGTCGTTCGTGTACGGCACGCACTCGACGACGCGCGAGTCGAAAAGGTTCGTCTCGCCGATGAACTTCGCGACGAACTCGGTCGCGGGGCTTTCGTAGATCTCGAACGGGGTGCCGATCTGGAGCACCTTTCCCTGGTTCATGACCGCGATGCGGTCGGAAACCGAAAGGGCCTCGCTCTGGTCGTGGGTAACGTAGATGAAGGTAATGCCGATCTGGTCGTGGATCGCGTCGAGCTCGACGAGGAGGTTCTGCCTGAGCTTCGCGTCGAGCGCCGAAAGGGGCTCGTCGAGGAGAAGCACGCTCGGCTCGTTGATGAGCGCCCGCGCGATCGCGACGCGCTGCTTTTGGCCGCCGGAAAGCTGGTTCGGCTTCTTGTCGACGTGCGCGTCAAGCTGGACGAGGTGGATGTACTCCATGACCTTCGTGTTGATGGTCTTTTGGTCAACCTTCCGTATCCGCAAGGGGAACGCGACGTTCTCGAACACCGAAAGGTGCGGAAAGAGCGCGTAGTTCTGAAAGACCGTGTTCGATTGACGCTTGTTGGGGTCAATTCCGATTATGTTCTTGCCGTCGAAGGTCACGATTCCCGAATCGGGGGTCTCGAAACCGGCAATGATCCGGAGGAGGGTCGTTTTCCCGCATCCGGAAGGCCCGAGGAGCGAGAAAAACTCGCCCTTCTTTATCGCTATCGTTGCGTCCTCAAGCGCGTTGAAGCTCCCAAAGGTCTTCGACACGTGTTCAATCGAAATGTCACACCCTTTCACTCTGTTTCTTTGCCCTCCGGAAGGCTTAGGAGTCGGAAAATGACATGCGTCATTATGGATCCCCGGGAAACCGCGGTAAGCGGCATCGTTCCCGATTATGTGATTTTCTCGTAGACCTGACTTTGGAGAATTTGCCCCATTCTGTCAATGGGTTTTACGGAATGATTTCGATTTCAGTCCTTTTTTTTCCTATCCGCGCTATCGCCGCGGTCTCGGCCGATTGGCCCGTTCCGCCGTCAAACTCGGTGCCTCATTTGCAATTTGGGAAAATGCGGTATACCATACCTTGTATCTAACACGATTTTCCCGCCGAGTCTCAGGAATTTCGAGAAAAAGCGCGGGAAACGAGGAGCATTTTATGAAACGGAGTATTGGCCTGGTGATTCTTCAGATAGCCGTCGCCTTGTATCTGCTTGTCTCGGGCGTGACGGGCCTTTTAAACTCGAGCGCGGGCGACCTTGCCGCGGTCATCGGGTTTCTCAACGAGCTTTTCAGGAATCCGTCCATCGTCACGATCATGGTCATCGTCCTTTCGGTGTCCGAGATCATCGCGGGATTCTTCCTTATCATGGAGCTCTTTACCACCGACCTCAGGATTACCGACATGATCCTGTTCCTGTTCATCATCCTATGGGTGGCGAACATCGTGCTCGTGGATTTCGTCGGCCCCATCTCGAATGGCGCGACCTTCCGGAGCGTTTCCGGCGTCCTCAAGTACATGAGCGTCCTCTCGAGTCACCTCATGGTGCTTGGCGCGCTCGTCCTCGTCACGAAAAAGTTCGACTGACCCGCTCAGGGGCGGTGTCACGCATCCTCGTGGCATCCCGTCCCACCGCGGCCTACAGGACCGCGCGAAGAATCATATAGAACGCCGTGCCCCCGAAAATGGAGAGCATGGCGTTTTTTTTCCAGAGATGGAGGACCACGACGAGCGCGAGGGCGGCGAGTTCCCGGATGCCGGACGGCCAGATAGTCCAGGGGATATCCTTGAGGCAATAGACGACGAGCACCGCCATGACCATCGGCGGGATGAACCGCTCGACGAACCGGATCGCCTTCGGCGGATCCCTGCGGGAAAAAAGGACGAACGGGAAGGCGCGCGTCGCGAGGATGACGAGCGCGAGGAGCGGGACGGCGATGAGGGCGTCTTGCACGCTGGTCATTTAGTTCTCCCCCGCGCGATAACGAGGACGGCGAGCGACCCCGCGAGGGCGGCGATGAGCATGTTCTTCGGCCCGAGGAACGCGGTCGCGAGGACGGCGCAGATAATGCCGATCGCGGCGGGAAGCGGGTCCCGGGTCCGCTTGAGCTGGTCGATGAGAAGGACGGCGAAAAGCGCGGTGAGCGCGAAGTCGATCCCGACGAATGAAAAGGGGATGAGGGCGCCCGCGAGGGCCCCGATGACGCCGCCTACGATCCAGTAGGAGTGGTCGAGCACGGCTATGGCCGCGTAAAAAAGGCCCGGCTTCACGTTGGCGGGAACCTTGACCCCGGTCAGGAGGGCGTAGGTTTCGTCCGTGAGGGCGAACACGAGGTAGGGCTTCCAGCGGCCCGCCGCCTTAAACCGGTCGATGAGCGAAAGCCCGTACACGATATGCCGGATATTGACCGCGAGCATGGCGACGAGCATCCCGGAAAGGGGCGCGCCCGCGGCGAAAAGCCCCACCGCGATGTACTGCCCGGCTCCCGCGTACATGAGAAGGCTCATGAGCGGGCTGAGCCACCACGGGTACCCCGCCTTGACGAGCATGAGCCCAAAGGGGATTCCGATCGCGATATAGCCGAAAAGGACGGGGATGGTAACCGGAAAGGCGGCATGGAGGGCGTCGCGAAAAGCCGCGCGTCGTCCATGAACCCTCCGCGAAGGGGGTGCGCTTTCGGGGAAGGGACTAAGCATGATGCGATCAGTATAGCGATAAGCCTTTGAGTTGACCATACCCCGGTTTTGTGCGAAAATTAGGGCATTGCGATAAAAAAAACATGCTATATGCGTTTGAAATACCGTGAGGAGGTCTTGAATGGTTGCTTTGATTGTTGGGATTATATTGATCGCGTTTACCGTTTTTGCCGCTATGCCGCCTGACGTCGCGGGATTTGGCCTTGGCTGGGGCAAGGATATCCTCCTGTTCCTCCGCGGATGCCTCCCGATCCTCGCCGCCTTCATCGGACTCGTCGCGATCTTCATCGGAATCGCCGACCTCAAGGATAAAAAAGAGGCGAAAAAGGAAGAGGCCCAGGCTCGCGCGAACGGAGCAAAAAACGACTGATTCCCGCGAAACCATCCGGCGATAGTCTGATGGCGCTTGACACGCGTAATCGTTATTTTATATAGTAAATAACCCACATTATCTGCGTGAAGCGGCGTTGTTTGCGCCGCCTGACGCAAATCGTTAAACGGACCTGATGCTTGAGGGACGTTTACAGAAATATTCGTTAAGGTACGTACATGAAGACACTATTTATCAAGGAAAAAGAGGCTCCCCGTGCCTGGTTCGTCATCGATGCGGCAGGTCTGCCCGTCGGACGCGTGGCTGCCAAGGCGGCGTATATGCTGCGTGGCAAGCACAAGGTGACCTATGCCCCCCATCAGGAAACCGGCGATTACGTTATCATCATCAACGCCGGAAAGGCGATCGTGACCGGTAACAAGCCCGATGGAAAGATCTACTATCACTACACCGGATTTGTCGGCCATCTGCAGGCGCTGAGCTTTAACAAGCTCATGGAAAAGCATCCCGAGGATCCGATCATGATCGCGATCAAGGGCATGCTCCCGAAGGGATCCCTTGGACGGAAGCTCCTGACCAACGTCAAGGTGTATGCAGACGCCAACCACCCGCATGCGGCCCAGAATCCCAAAGCCGTCGAAGTGTAATTGAGGAGTAAGTAACGTGATCAAGAATATCGGAATGGGAACCGGTCGCCGCAAGACCGCGATTGCCCGCGTATTTCTCCGCGAAGGAAGCGGAAAGCTCCTTGTCAACGACAAGGAAGTCGATGCCTATTTTGCCACTCCCGAGCAGGTGCAGATGGTACGCCAGCCGCTCATGGTAACCGCGAACGACACCAAGTACGACATCGTGATTACCGTCATCGGCGGCGGTCTCAACGGCCAGGCAGGCGCCTGCAGCCACGGTATCTCCCGCGCCCTCAAGCAGGTTGACGTGACCAATCACGCCTCCCTCAAGGCGAATGGGCTGCTTACCCGCGACTCGCGCATGGTCGAGCGCAAGAAATATGGTCAGCGCGGTGCTCGCCGAAGATTCCAGTTCAGCAAGCGCTAATTCCCTCGCCATACGGCACATCGAAAGGGCCTCGGTCGGTATACTCAAGGTATACCCGGCGGAAGGCCCTTTTTTTTACGTACGGGACGGGTATTGTTCGGCGGAATGCCTCGAGTTCCTCGATCGCTGCGAGGGTGTCGCAGGCGAGCTTGGTACCGGGGGCGAGCCTGGCGTCGGGGGTGAGCAGGGGATTCAAGCCTCGGAGGAAATCGCTCAAGGGCTCTTTTTCGCCGCGCGCGCGTGGCTTGCCGAACGGGCCGCTATGGCCTACCTTGCCCGCGCGGAATACTGCCGAAAGCAGCTTGAGGATCGGTTGGCGCGCAAAGGCTTTTCTCGGGATGAGTCCGCTGTCGCGCTTTCCTTCCTCGAAGGCGAGCGAAAGCTTGACGATTCTCGGTTTGCCGCGGCATGGCTTCGCGCTCGATTGATTCATCAAAGTGAGGGGCGGCGAAAGCTCCTCGCCGGTTTACGCGCCCATGGTGTTTCCTCAGCGGTCGCCGAGGGGGCGCTTGGTGAGTTTTTCGTCGATGCGGATGAACGGGCGCTTTGTGAAAAAGCGGCAGAAAAATTAGTCCGTCTCGGGAAAACGAGTGAAAAACTCTATGCTGCCCTCATCCGGAAGGGGTTTTCGGCTAAGTTAGCGGGAGAAATGACAAAAAAACTCCAAGAACTGCACGAAAATCGTTGAGTTAAGATTTTTTTTGGGCTATAGTAGGTCAGTAGTATGAGCAAAGAACAAAAGGCTAAGCGAATACAGATATACTCTGCGTTGGAAGTCGCCAATATGTGCGGCGTCGTCAACCAGACCGCGATCAACTGGATCCGCGGTGGGCACCTTACCGCCTTCAATACCCCCGGCGGTCAATTCCGGGTGTATAAAGACGATCTTCTCGACTTTATCAATAAGCGGGGGATGCGCGTTCCCGAGGCGCTCATCGATAGCGAACCCGAGGCAAACTGGAAATCCCTCATCATCATCGACGACGATCAAGGACTTAATAACGCGATCGCTTCATATATGAAGAAGAACATGAGCGATCTCGTCGTCTATCAATCCTTCGACGGTTTTGACGCGGGCGCCCAGCTCGTGGAAAAAAAGCCGGGCTTTGTCCTCCTTGACCTCGCGCTGCCCGGTATCAACGGCCAGGATATCTGCCGAAAGATCA
>DAOPYF010000062.1:0-3042 GCA_035352735.1 Treponemataceae bacterium
AGAATCTAGCCATCGGTCATTTTCCCGAAGAGGAGGGGCGGGCGCCAATTTCGGCGCGGCGCCCCTTTCTTTTTCCGCCCTGAAATGCTACAAAATAATTGTATGTCGAAACAATTAACGCAGGCGCAGCTCGTTCGCGCCATGCGGATCAGCATCTTCTCAGGGGCTTCGTCGGTGGTGTGGCAGCTCGTCTGCTCGATTCAGCCGATCTTCAATGTTTTCTTCGAGAATTACCTCGGCGCGTCGGCGGGTCAGCTCGGTCTTCTCGTTTCGATCATACAGGCGGCCGCCGCGTTCCAGATCCTCGGCATCTTCCTCTACGGATGGATCGGCAGGCTCAAGCCGATCTTCATGGTCGGGCACATCGCGCACCGGTCGCTCACCGCGATCATCGCCTTCGTCGCGTTTTACGTCGCGCGCGGCGGCTCGAACGGGCGCGGCATCGTCATCATCATCGTCGCGATGGGAATCTCGTGGTGCTTCGCGAACGCGACGAGCGCGTGCTGGTGGGGCTGGGTCGCGGACCTCTTCCCCGAGTCGACGCGCGGCAGCTTCTTCATGCGGCGCTCGTCGATCATCCAGATCGTCAACATCGTTTGGTTCTTCCTCGCGAGCACGATGCTCGACGTCTTCCCGAAAAAGAACGCGCTCATCGTCTTCGGCGTCATCATCTCGGTCGGCGCGGTCGCCGGGCTTCTCGATATCCTGAGCCAGATGGTCACGCCCGAGGTACTGCCCGACCAGCGGCACGAGTTCAACTCGGCGCTCGCCTTCGAGCCGCTCAAGAACCGCGACTTCGTCCGGTACGCGGTGGCCATCGGGCTCGCGACCTTTTCGATGAACCTCGTGAGCCCCTTCCAGTCGCCGTACGTCGTGAGCCCCGAGCGCATCGGCGCGCCGAATACCTGGCTCGGCATCATGCAGCTCATCAGCCAGGCGCTCTGGGTGCTCGTCGCGCCGTTCTGGGGAACGGTCATGGACCGATGGGGACGCAAGCCCGTCGTGATTCTCGGGACGCTCCTCGTCGTCGGCTGGATAGGCTATCTCTTCCTCACGCCGGGCAACTACTTCATCGTGCTCCCGCTCATCTCCGCGACGTGCGGGATCCTCTCGCCGGCGTTCTGGGAGGGATCGAACCAGATGATGCTCTCGCTCGCGCCGGTGAAAAACCGCGTCTCGTACGTCGCCTGGTATCTCGCGATCGTCGGGCTCGTCTCGGCCCCGGGCTCGCTCGCCGGCGGCCTCCTTTCGGACGCGCTTAAGGGCTTCAGCCTTCAGGCGGGGCCGTTCGCCTTCTCGAACTTCCACGTCGTGCAGCTTCTCTCGATCGTGCTCTGCTCGCTGTGCGCCTTCCTCATCTCCCGCGTGCGCGAGGGCTCCGAGCGTCCCTTCGGCTTCGTGGTAAGCCAGATCACCAACCCGCAGATCATCCGCACGTATCAGAACCTCGACTCCCTCGGCCGCTCGCCCTCGGCGCTCTCGAACGCCGAGATCCTCCGGAAGTTCGGCTCGGGCTCGGGAGAGCTCCCGATCCACGATATCATCGAGCGGCTCGACGATCCCGACTCTGCCGTGCAGGAGGAAGCGGCGCGCGCCCTCGGGCGGATTCATTCGTGCCAGGCGGTGGACGCGCTCATCCTCAGGCTCCTTGACCACGACTCCGACATCAGGGTCCTCTCGGCGCGGTCCCTCGGGAAGATCGGCGACCGCAAGGCCGTCGGAGCGCTCGTCGGGTGCCTGTGGGAATCGGACGGAGAGCTCCAGAAGGCGTGCCTCGAGGCGCTCGCGGACATCGGCGACGAGGAGTCTATCAAGCAGGTGATGACCTTCCTCCGCGAAAGCCAGACGGATCACATGCGGCAGATCAGCTCGGCGGCGGCGGCACGGCTCGGCATCTTCGAGGCGGCGTGGGATATCTTCCCCAACATATTCCGCGCCGCGAGCGCTCGCTCGCGCAAGCAATACGCGATCGCGATGGCGAACCTCCTCGGCAAGCCGGGCGAGTTCTACCAGTACGTGAGCGGGAGCGCGACGGTCACCCAAGGCAGGCAGAAAAAGCTCGTCGCGCGCTTCTCGCAGAATATGCAGGAGGTGTACGCGCGCCAGCGGAAGAAGGGCAAGCTCAAGGCAGACGTGATCGAGAAGGTGAGGCTCGCGCTCGAGGAGGACCGAAACGTCGACGCGCTCCGCGAGACCGTCGCGTTCTCCGAGCGGCTCTTCGCCGACATCTTCGGCGAGGGCGTGCAAAGCGAGATGCTCTGGCGCGTCGACCAACCCCTCGGCGTCTATTCATGGATGATGGCGCAGGCTAAGGAATATCTCGCGGGCCCAAAGGCCGAATCCGCCGACGCGGGCGAGATCGCGCGGCTCGTCACGCTCCTTTCCGTGTACTTCCTCTCGCAGTACTGACGCGCCGAAAGCCGCCCGGCGAACGCAGACGCGAAGCGAACGCAGACGAACACCGCGTGTAGAGCTCACGCCGCGTGTAGATTGCACCCCGCGTGTAGATCGCGCGCCGCGTACAGATCATTCCCCGCACATTGATCGCACGCCTCGTTCAGATCCTTCCCCGCGCGCACTCGCGCGGCGAACTGAGATCGTGCCTTGGTTTCCCCAAACAACTTAAGGGTTCGGAGGGAAATCGTCGTTGACGGCGCGGGAAAAGCGACCCCATACTGTACCCATCATGATACAACTGGATACCATTCAAGAAAGACCAAACCTCCAATCGGAGTTCGCGTACCGCCAGATCGGCTCGATCACGAACCAAACCGAACCCGTCGACGTGAGCGCGACGCTCGAGTTCGTGCTCGACTTCTTCAAGAACAACCCGTCGGTCACCGCCATCCCGATCGAGCGGAACGGCGCCCTCGTCGGCATCCTCGACCACCAGCAGGTCGCGCAGATGACGGAGTCCGCGTGGGCACGCTTCTGGCAAAAGGACCTCGACGCCTATATCAAGGAACCGGTACTCTCGCTCCGCGCCGACGAGTATATCGAGAAGGACATCGAGCGGGTGCTCGCGCTTAACGAGGAAAAGGG
>DAOPYF010000062.1:3142-6036 GCA_035352735.1 Treponemataceae bacterium
ACGAGTATATCGAGAAGGACATCGAGCGGGTGCTCGCGCTTAACGAGGAAAAGGGCGTGCGCCATTTCGCCGTATACTATCGCCGGAGCTTTTTCGGCGTCGTCGGCGTGCACGAGATGCTCACCCGCATCACCGAGATCCGCTCGCGCGACATGACGAAGGCGCGCATGGTTCAGCAGCACCTCCTCGAGCCGTGCGTCCCCGCGCCGGGGCAGGGATACTCGATACTCACCTGGAATCGCATGGCGAACGAGGTCGGCGGGGATTTCTTCAAGGATTTCTGCTACTCGGACGGGAAGCGGCACATCATCGGGTGCTTCGACGTATCGGGCAAGAACGTCGCCGCGTCCCTTTCGACCATGGCCATCGGGTCCTTCTTCGCGGCGATCAAGACCTTCGATCCCGGCACGCGATTCGGCGTCGAGATCACGATGATGATCGACAAATACATCCAGGATCTCACCCCGACGGAGATGTTCATCACCGCAGGGCTCTGCTATATCGACGAAAACGAGGGAACCGTGTTCATCCAGAACTGCGGTCACACCCCGATCTACCTTTTTATCCCCGGGGAAGGCCATAAGATTATCGGCAAGACGATGAACCCGAACCTTCCGCCCCTCGGCATGGGGATTCTCGAGTCCGAGTCGTCGGCCGGCTTTCGAATGCCGATCGCGAAGGGGCTGCGCATCGCGATGTACACGGACGGGCTCACCGACATGATGACCCCCGATGGGCTTCGCTTCGGGGACGAGCGGACGCGGGAACTCTTCGTTTCCACGCACGGAAAGTCGGAAAGCGACACCCGGAACGCCTACGAGAAAGCGGTCGACCAGTGGATAGCCGAGGCGATGCTTCCCGACGACGTCACGATCATGGATATCCGCTTCAGATAACGACTTCCACTCGAATCCCCCGTTGTGGTATACTCGTCCCCGTTATGGCGATAGATTCACACGCGCTCCGGCAAGCCGGAAAGCTCTTCAAAAAAACCGTCCCTGGCCCCCGTATCACCGTTAAGGCGGCACGGGCGAATTACGATGCCCTTCTCGGGACCGTCATGCTCCCGAATAATATCGACCGTCAGGAGGTCGACGTCGGGCCGGTCATGGCGGACCTTCTGATCCCGGAACTCGCCATGGGCAAGAAAACCATCCTGTACGCCCACGGCGGCGGTTTTACCGCGGGATCGCGCTTTTCGGCCAGAAACCTCTGCTCGTCCATCGCGCACGAATGCGCGTGCAGGCTCCTCCTTCCCGAATACCGACTCGCGCCCGAGTACCCTTACCCCACGGCGCTCGAGGACCTTTATAACGCGTATTCATGGCTCCTCCACCAGGGGGTGTCCGCGAGCGACGTCATCTTCGCCGGCGACGGCTCAGGCGCGAACCTCGCGGTTTCCTTGGTCCATTTCCTCCGCACGCGCTCGGTAAAGCTACCCTCGGCCGTCATCGCGATCTCGCCCTGGATTAATCTCGCCTGCGACACCGCCTCATACCTCGCCCGGAAGACCGGAGACCCGATCAATTCCCGCGAAAGCCTCCTCGGTCAGGCGACGCTCTATACCGCCGAGGCGAACTTCGCGAACCCGAACGTTTCGCCGATCAACGGGGAGTTTCAGGGATTTCCCCCGCTCTTCGTCCAGTGCGGTTCCGAGGAGATCCTCCTTGACGACGCCAAGCGTCTCGCGCAAAAGGCGTCCAACGCCGGGTGCCCGACCGTGCTCGACGTCCACGAGGGGATGTGGCACCTCTTCCAGGCGATCGATTCCCTCACCCCCGAGGCCCAGCTCGCCGTGAAGAAGATCGGGAAATGGGTCCGCGACGAGATGATCGAGGAACGCGACGGAACCGCCGAGGCAAGCCGGTAATGGAGCTTGTCGCCCCGGCGGGGAATATCGAGAAACTGACCTATGCGTGGGAATACGGCGCGGACGCGGCGTACATCGGGCTCAAGAGCTTTTCCCTCCGCGTGAAGGCCGATAACTTCCACTCAGACGAATACGCCGCGATCGCGCGACTCAAGGCCGAATACGCCGCGCGCGGCGCGCCGAAGCGCCTTTTTTGCGCGCTGAACATCGCCTTCCACAACGACGACATCCGCGCCTTTCTCGCGGAGGCCGACTACTTCAGAAAATACCCGATCGACGCGTTCATCATCCAAGACCTCGGTCTCGTGCGCGTCCTCAAGCGCGAGTTCCCCGCCGTGCCGCTCCACTTGAGCACGCAGGCGAACTGCGTCAACGCCGAGGCGGTCCGCGTGTACCGCGACCTCGGCTTTACCCGCGTCGTGCTCGGCCGCGAGGCGAGTCTCGCGGAGATCAGGGAGATCAAGGACGCCGTACCCGAGATGGAACTCGAGTGCTTCGCGCACGGCGCCATGTGCATCGCCTATTCGGGGCGCTGCCTCATGAGCGCGTACCTCACCGGGCGGAGCGCGAACGCCGGGCACTGCAGCCACTCGTGCCGCTGGGAGTACCGCGTGCTCGAGGAGCGCGCGCGGCCGGGCGAGTACTTTCCCGTCGTCGAGGAAGACGGCTTTACCGCGCTCTTCTCGTCGAAGGACCTGTGCATGATCGACCACCTTGCAGAGATGAAGGCGGCGGGCGTCGACTCCCTCAAGATCGAGGGTAGGATGAAAAGCCTCTACTATACCGCGCTCGTCACCCGCGCCTACCGCAAGCGGCTCGACGCGCTCGAGGGACTGGTCGCCGAGGCGGAGGCAGAGCCCTTCGCCGCGGAGCTTTCGAACGTCGCGCACCGCGAGTTCGCGACCGGGTTTTACTTTTCTAAGGACGCGGCTAACGAGACGACCGTCGGCGAGACGAGCTCGCCGTACCTGCTCGCGGGCACGATCGGGAAGGAGATCGCGGGGAACGCCGAGGGCGTGACCCT
>DAOPYF010000062.1:6136-14214 GCA_035352735.1 Treponemataceae bacterium
TGCTCGCGGGCACGATCGGGAAGGAGATCGCGGGGAACGCCGAGGGCGTGACCCTTCCGCCGGCCCCTCAAGGATTCCGCGACTTTGAGTTTATTTCGATGAATAAGATTGACGCGGGCACGCCGCTTGAGTACGTCGGCCCCGACGTCCTCGCGATCGAGGACTCTGGCTACGCGCTCTTGGATCCCGAAACCGGCGCCGCGCGCGCGTGGGTTTGCCACGGCCACCCGTGCGTCCTCAGGACGGATAAGCCCGTCAAGGACCGGTTCATCGTGCGCGCGCGGGACCCCGAGTGGTCCTCCTCGCGAGACGCTCCCCGTCCCGATCGCACGCCGAAGTCGACGCGCGGATAAATCATCCCGCGCTTCAGTCGCCCGTTTTCGGCATCCGGTTCAGGTCGACTATCTCGCCCTTCACGGTAAAAATTACCCATTCGCAAATCGTCGTGATGTGGTCGCCCAGGCGCTCGAGGTCCTTGCTGATCGAGAGGTAGCGGTAGATCTGGCGCATCTCGGCTTCCTTCGTCGGCTGGAGCATGATGAGCTCGGCGATGATCTGCTTTTTCTGCGCGTCTATCTCCGCGTCGCGGGCCGCCGTCTCCATCGCGAGGCGCTCGTCGTCCTCGATGTACGCGGTGAGCGAGTCGCGGATCATCGCGCCGCCGTTTCTTGCCATCGCCGCGATGCGCGGGACGAAGCGGGGATAGAGGGTCTGGTCGCCCTTCACGCAAAGCTTCGCCAAGTGCGCCGCGTAGTCGCCGATCCGCTCGAGGTCGGAGACGACCTTGATCGAGGTGACGATCTTTCGGAGGTCCCGCGCGACCGGCGCCTCGAGAAGGAGGAGCATCACGCTTTCCTGCTCGATTTCGACCTGAAGCTCGTCGATCTTTCGGTCGGTCTCGAAGAGCGCCTTCGCGGCCTCCACGTCCGACGAGGCGAACGCGTCCGACACGTCGAGGATGTAGCGCTCGACGAGCGTGCCCATATACATGATCTTCTTGTAGTAGTCCGCGAGCTTCTCGCTAAACTGCGTTCTCGTCGTCATGAACTCCCCCTTATCCCGGACCCGTCTCTCAGCCGAACCGGCCGGAGATGTACGCCTCGGTCTTCTTGTCTCGCGGATTATAGAATACGTCTCGGGTGTTGCCCATCTCGACGAGATACCCGCAGCGGTCGTCGTTGATCATGAAAAACGCGGTATAGTCCGATATGCGCGACGCCTGCTGCATGTTGTGCGTCACGATGATCAGGGTGAAGCGCTCCTTGAGCGTATAGAGGAGGTCCTCGATATGCGCGGTCGATATCGGGTCGAGGGCGCTCGTCGGCTCGTCGAGGAGGATCACCTCCGGCTTGACCGCGAGGGTCCGCGCGATGCACAGGCGCTGCTGCTGGCCGCCCGAAAGCCCGAGCGCGCTCTTGCCCAGGCGGTCCTTTACCTCGTCCCAAAGCGCCGCGTCGCGAAGGCTTTGCTCGACGGCCGCGTCGAGGTCGGCGCGCGACAGGCCCCGCTGGTGAAGGCGCGGCCCATAGGCGACGTTGTCGTAAACGCTCATCGGGAAGGGATTCGGCTTCTGGAACACCATCCCGACCTGCGCCCGGAGGTCGAGCACGTCGTAGGCCGAATAGATGTCGAGCCCCTTGTAGAGCACGCTCCCTTCCACGCGCGTGCCGAGTATCGTGTCGTTCATCCGGTTGAGCGTTCGCAGGAAGGTAGACTTTCCGCAGCCCGACGGCCCGATGAACGCCGTGATCGCGTTCGCCTGTATGTCCATCTCGATCTTCTCGAGCGCATGGTGGCTTCCGTACCAGAAGTCCATGTCCCGTACCGAAAAAGTATTCATGAGCCGAATATACGCGCGCGCGGTTACGATCCCGTGAAGGAACTGTTAGATTTCGGTTAAATCAAAAAAAAGGCCCTTCGCCGCGCCGTTCCCTGAGCGTCACTTATAGGCGATCTCGGGTTGGGTTTGGGCCGAAGGGCCGCGCTTCCGGCGGATGCCGGCGTGCCTATGCCTATTCTTCCGAATAGTGGCCGAACTTCCGGATCTTTTGGTTGCGATAGCGCACGAGCACGGCGGGATTCCGCGGCATGAGGTCCTCGAGGTCGCGCACGATCGTTTCCTTGATGAGCGCGCTTGAGGCCGCCGGGTCGCAGTGGGCGCCGCCCGTCGGTTCCTTGATGATGCCGTTGCACACCTTGAGTGCGAGGAGGTCCTCGCTCGTGATCTTCATCATGCCCGCGGCCTGCTTCGCCTGCGAGGCGTCGCGGAGCAGGATCGACGCGTAGCCTTCCGGGGAGATGACCGAGTACACGGCGTTCTCGAGCATGTATACCTTGTCGCCGACGCCGATGCCGAGCGCGCCGCCCGAGCCGCCCTCGCCGATGATGACGCAGATGATCGGGGTCTTGAGCTGGCTGAACTCGCGCAGGTTCATCGCGATCGCCTCGCCGATCCCCCGCTCCTCGGCGCCGAGGCCGGGATAGGCGCCCTGCGTGTCGATGAGGGTGATGATCGGGCGGTGGAATTTCTCCGCCTGCTTGGCGAGCCTGAGCGCCTTCCGGTATCCCTCGGGGTTCGCCATGCCGCCGTTGCGCGCCATGGTTTCCTTGAGGTTGCGGCCCTTCTGGTTGCCGATGATCGTCACCGGTATGCCGTTGATGAAGCCGATGCCGCCGATAAGCGCGGGGTCGTCCCCGAAGTAGCGGTCGCCGTGAAGCTCGATGAAGTCGTCGCAGATGTTCGCGATGATGTCGAGGGCGCGGGGCCGGTCGGGGTTTCGCGCGAGCTCGACGCGCTGCCACGCCTTCGCCGAGTCCGAGGTCTCCGCGACCTTCGCCGTTATCTTCTTGATCTCGTCGGAGATATCGATGCCCGCCGCGAGCGCGAGCTTCTCGAGCTCCTCGATGCGGTCGGTTACCTTCCGTGCGTTGCTCATGCGTTGCCTCCCGTCTTGGCGCCATTGGCGAACCCGTGCGCCTTAAGCAGCTTCGCGAAAAGCGCGCGCTGCTCGGACCGTGGGGAAATCACGTCGACGAATCCCTTTTCCATCTGGAACTCCGCGCGCTGAAAGCCCTCGGGGAGGGACTGCTTGATCGTACCTTCAATAACGCGCGGGCCGGCGAAACCGATGAGCGCCCCGGGCTCCGCGATCGTGACGTCGCCGAGCATCGCGAAACTCGCCGTCACGCCGCCGGTCGTGGGGTCGCACAGGACGAGGAAAAGCGGGATGCCCGCGCGGTCGAGCTCGGCCGCCGCGGCGGCGGTCTTCGCCATCTGCATGAGGGAAAGGATTCCCTCCTGCATGCGCGCGCCGCCCGAGGTCGCGTATACGATGACCGGGGTTTTCGTCTCGAGGCCCTTGTGGATCGCGCGCGCGATCTTCTCGCCGACGACCGATCCCATCGAGCCGCCCATGAAGCTAAAGGACATGAGCGCGAGCACGACGGGAATGCCCTCGATCGCGCAGGTGCCGGTGACGACGGCGTCGGACATCGAGGACTTCTTCGTCGCCTCGCTCAGCTTTTCCTCGTAGCCTTCCATGTCGATCGGGTTCAGACTCCGCATCTTCTTGGAAAACTCGGCGAAGCTGCCCTTGTCCGCGAGGTACGCGATGCGTTCCGAGGGCTCCATGCGGAAATGGTAGCGGCAAGCCGGGCAGACCTTCAGGTTCGCCTCGAGCGCGGCATGGTCGATTTCGGCCTTGCACGCGGGGCACGTGGTTTTGTCGCTCAAAGGGTTGCCTCCAGTTGGGCGTATAGTCCGGTACCGAACTGGCCGGACCGGAAGATCGCGTTAGAAAGGATCTTCCGCTGCGTCGCGATATTGACCGGAACGCCCTCGATCTTGAGCTCGTCGATCGCGCGGATCAGGCGGTCAAGCGCGTGATGCCGGTCGACGTCCCAGACGATGAGCTTTCCGACCATCGAGTCGTAATGGGGGGAAACGGTCGCGCCGGAATAGAGAAAGCTGTCGAAGCGGACGCCGGGCCCGCCGGGAACCTCGAGCCGCGTGACCTTACCGGGCGCGAGGGCGTTGATGCGCGCCTCGATGGACCAGCCGGAAAGCGCGACGTGATCGGGGTCGATCGACATCTTCTCGCCGACGCACACGAGGATCTGCTCGCGGATGAGGTCGGTTCCCGTCACGAACTCGCTGACCGGGTGCTCGACCTGAATGCGCGCGTTGACTTCCATGAAGAAGAACTCCTCTCCCGAGACGAGGAACTCGATCGTTCCCGCGCCGCAGTACTTGAGGCTGCCGAAGAGGTTCTTCGCGCCGTCGCTCATCTTCTTGCGCATCGCGGGCGTGACGCCGGGCGACGGGCTTTCCTCGATGAGCTTCTGGTGGTTTTTCTGAACCGAGCAGTCGCGCTCGCCCATGATGGCGACGCCGCCCTTCCCGTCCGCGATGACCTGAAGCTCGACGTGGCGGGGGTTCTGAAGGTACTTCTCGATGAACACGGTACCGTCGGCGAAGTTCGCGAGCGCCTCGGTCGAGGCGATTCGGAGGTTTTCCTCGAGCTCCTCGTCCTTCCACACGATGCGCATGCCCTTGCCGCCGCCGCCCGACGCGGCCTTAATGATGACGGGATAGCCGCACGCGCGCGCGACGGGAATCGCCTCTTCCTTCGTGGAGATGGGCCCGGGCGAGCCCGGCGTTATCGGAAGCCCGTATTGCTGGGCGGTCTTTCTCGCGACGACCTTGTCGCCGAGCATGTCGATGACCTCGGGATCGGGGCCGATCCAGATGAGGCCGGCCTTCTTCACCTCGCGGGCGAAGTCGGCGTTCTCGGAAAGGAAGCCGACGCCGGGATGGATGGCCTCGCAGCCGGTCCGCACGGCGGTCGTGATGAGCGCGCCGACGGAAAGGTAGCTTAGGGCCGACTTCGCCGGCCCAATGCACACGGAGATATCGGCCATCCGGACATGGAGCGCGTCGCGGTCGGCGGTCGAGTAGACGGCCACCGTCTCGATGCCGAGCTCCTTGCACGTGCGAATGATCCTGACCGCGATCTCACCGCGGTTGGCGATCATGAGCCGCTTGATCATAGGGGCTTCACCTCGAAGATCGGCTGGTCGAACTCGACCATGTCTCCGTTATTGACGAGCAGCTTGACGATCTCGCAGTCGAACTCCGCCTCGAGGGCGTTCATCATCTTCATGGCCTCGATGATGCAGATCTTCTGGCCCTTGGTAACTTTCTTGCCGACCTCGGAGAAGGGCGGCGCGTCGGGCGAGGCCGCGCGGTAAAAGGTCCCGACGATCGGGCTCTTGATGTATTCGTTCCCGGAGGCGGCCGCGGCCGCGTGCGGCGCGGGAGAGGCGGTGTGCGGCGGCTCGTGCGCGGATACGGAAACGGACGGCGCCTGAGCGGGAGCGGGAGCCTGTGCTGCCATGACGGGAGAGGCCGAGGCAAAGGCTTCCTTGCGGCGAAGCTCGAAGGAGGCGCCGCTCTCGGAGTATTTCATCTCCACGGCGCTCGACTTTTCGAATTTGTCAAAGAGTGAAAGAAGCGTCTTTTCGTCCATTGTTTTCTCCTAACTTACGTGTGTGATGGAACCTCAGATGGCGTCCATGCGCGGAACGTCCGCCTCATAGTCGATCCCCGCGACGTCGAAACCGTTCGCGGCGAGGAAGTCGTGGCGGTAGCCGGTGAGGTCGCCGAGCTCGGGGAGGTTTTCCTCGGTCACGCGGGCGAGGCGCGCGTCGACCTCTTTCTGAACCGCGGGATCAAGTTCCAAGTCGTCGATGCGGATCAGGTGATCGGCGTCGACGGGAACGGATGCGCCCGCGTAGAGACGCTCGGCCCAGAGGCGCTCGATCTGCTCGATGCATCCCTCGTGGGTTCCCTTCGCCTTCATGACCTTGAAGAGGACGGAAAGGTAAAGCGGGATTATCGGGATGACCGCGCTTGAGCGGGTAACGAGCCCTTTGTTGATCGACACGAACGCGGCGCCGCCGATCGATTTCGCCAGGGTGGCGTCGAGCTCGCGCGCGGTTTTCTCAAGATGCTTCTTCGCGCCGCCGATCGTCCCGTCGCGGTAGATCGCGTGCGAGAGCGCCGGCCCGATGTAGGAATACGCGACGGTCGTGCAGCCCTGGGAAAGGACGCCCGCCGCCGTGAGCTGCTTCATCCAGCGCGCCCAGTCCTCGCCGCCCATGACCTTCACGGTCTGCGCGGCCTCGTCATCGTTCGCGGGCTCGGCGCTCATCATGGAAAGCTTGCCGGACATCGGGTCGACGGTCATGCCGGAGTACGGCTTTCCGAACGGCTTGAGCACCGACTTGTACATGACGCCCGTGTCGGGGTCCGTGCGCACGGGGCTCGCGAGGCTGTAGATGACGACGTCGAAGGTGACGCCGAGTTTCTTCGCGGCCTCGATGACCTGTGTGCGTATCGCGTCGGAGAACGCGTCGCCGTTTATCGTGACGGAGGGAATCCCCGCCTTCGCCGCGGCGCGGTCGAATGCCTTGTTGTTGTACCAACCCGGGGTGCCGCTCTTGGTCTCGGTTCCCTCTTTCTCGAAGGAAACGCCGACCGTCGCCGCCCCGTAGCCGAAGGTCGCGGTGATGCGGCTCGCGAGCCCATAGCCCGTGGAGCAGCCGAGCACGAGCGCGGCCTTAACGGGACCGGCCTTGTGGGTGCCGCCCGAGACGGGCGCGCCGGGCTTGCGGCCCCGCGAGGAGTTCTTCGACTGCACGTACGCGATCTGGTGCTCGACTTCCTTCGCGCACCCGAGGGGATGCGCGTTGATGCAGATATTGCTTCGGATCATTGGTTTTACGATCATGGTTCTTGTCCTTATTTACTGCCGACGAGGCACATCCATTCCGCCTCGGCCGCTATCTTGTCGCCTACATAGGCGATGCCTGATTGCTTGATCATGTGCGTCGAAACGCGGAGATTCTTCACCACGATTCTCACCTCGTCGCCGGGGCGAACCTGGTTGCGGAACTTCACCTTGTCGAGCGACGCGAAGAAAAAGAGCGCGTCAGTCGGCATTACGCCGCGCTTGACGAGCCCCGCCCCGCCGGCCTGGGCCATCGTCTCGCAGAGGATGACGCCGGGAACGACCGGATACTCGGGGAAATGTCCCTTAAAGAAAAACTCCTCGGGGGTGAACACGTGCCGCGCGACGATCTCGCTCTCGTTCGTGACGTCGATCGTGTCGACGAAAAGAAACGGGTCGCGGTGCGGGAGGAGACGCTCGATACAAGAGCGCTCTGCGGCGCGCGTCGCCGGGGAGGAAAGATCCGCCCCGGAAACGGGCGCGGCGTTTTCGCTGACGTCGCTCATGCCTTGTACTTCCTCATGACGACGACGCCGTTGTGTCCGCCGAATCCGAGCGAGCCAGAGGCGATGCAGTCGATGTTCCCCTCGACGCCCTTATTCGGGACGTAGTCGAGGTCGCAGCCGTGCTCGACGTCGGGGTTGTCGAGGTTGATCGTCGGCGGATAGTACCCGTCGGTGATCGCCTTGATGCCGATGATCGCCTCGATGGCGCCGGCGGCGCCGACGCAGTGGCCGGTCATGCTCTTGGTACTCGACACCTTCATCTTATACGCGTGGTCGCCGAACGCGAGCTTGATCATCTTCGTCTCGGCCGGGTCGTTGACCGGGGTCGAGGTCCCGTGCGCGTTGTAGTACTGCACGTCCTCGGGCTTAATCCCCGCGTCCTCGAGGGCGCGGGTGATCGCGAGCGCGCCGCCCGAGCCGTCGGGGTTCGGGCTCGTGATGTGGTAGGCGTCGCTCGAGCCGCCGTAGCCGGCGAACTCCGCGTAGATCTTGGCGCCGCGCGCCTTCGCGTGCTCGAGCTCCTCGAGGATGAGGATGCCGGCGCCCTCGCCCATGATGAAGCCCTCGCGGTCCTTGTCGAACGGGCGGCTTGCCTTGGTCGGGTCGTCGTTATACGAGGAGGCGAGTGTCTGAAGGACGGTGAAGCTGCCGATGCCGAACCCGGTGATCGCGGACTCGGTTCCGCCCGCCACGCACACGTCGACGCGTCCCGAGCGGACGAGGTCGAGCGCGGCGCCGAGCGAGTCGGAGCTCGAGGCGCACGCGGTCGCGAGCGTCCAGG
>DAOPYF010000063.1:0-10824 GCA_035352735.1 Treponemataceae bacterium
CTCCTCGGGCGCCTCGCGTCGCCCTGCGGGGTCTCGCGCTATCCCCTCGTCGGCTGAGGGAAGCTTCCTTCGCGAGAACTTGCGGGAGTACATGTGCCGGTCGGCGGCCTTGAGGAGCGACTCCGCGTCGGTTCCGTCTTTCGGGAAGAGCGCGCCGCCGACGCTTCCGCCCATCTTTACCGTCGCGTCGCGGGGAACGACGGACGAAGGCGACTGAAGCACGGCCTCGACATGAGCCCTCAGCGATTCAAGCGTCTCCGGCGTCGCGATGGCATCGAGGAGGATGACGAACTCGTCCCCCGCGTATCGGGCGACGAGATCGTTCTCGCGCACGCTCGCGGTCAGCCGCCCCGCGATCTCGACGAGCACCCGGTCGCCCATGTCGTGCCCGAGTCGGTCGTTCACGAGCTTAAACCCGTCGAGGTCGATGAAGAGAATCCCGAACGAGCCCGAGACCTTGTCGATCCCCCGCACGCTCAAGACCCGTATCTTTTGCGAGATCGCGCGGATCAGCTTTTCCCGGTTCGCGATCCCCGTGAGGCGGTCCGTCAGGAGCCGCGTTTGCATGGTTTCGAGGCTGCGCGCGAGGGAGCCGATCTCGTCGACGCGGTTGATGCCGACGCTCGCGTCGAGCTCGCCGTCGCCGAAGCGCCGCGCCGCGAGCGAGAGCCGGTGAAGGTCACCCGCCACCCAGTTGAGGATCGCGAGCCCCATCCCGATCGCGAGGAGCGTCGCCACGATCCCGATGACGATGTTCCGCGTCAGGCTCTCCGTCAGGCTGCCCAAAAAGTCGCTGCTCGGCATGGCGACGACGGTAATCCAATCAAGTCCCGCCTGGTCCTTGATGGTCGCGTAGGAGGCGTGAATGGTCCCGCCCTTGGGGTTCGGGAAGGTAAATACCGTCGCTTCCGCGCTCGAGGCCTCGCGCGAGAGGCGATCGCGCAGCTCGGCGTAGGCCGCCTCCACGAAGGGGTTTCCGCTCTGGGCCGCGGTGAGCCGGAGATTGGTGCCGTCGTCGAGGGAGCGCACGTTTTCCCCGACCGACGAGGCGATGAGGTCGCCGTTCGGCTCGATGATGAACGCGATGCCGTTCGCGGATACTTTGAGGCTTTTGACGAAATCGTTCAGCCGCTTCAGGGACATGTCCGTGGCGACCACGCCCTCGACCTTCCCGTCGGCGCCCATGACCCGCCTCGCCCGCGTCGCGACGAGCTCGCGCGTCCCGAAGTCGATGTACACGGAGGTCCAGGTATCGGTCGTCGCGGTTTGTCCCGCGATGTACCAGGGACGCTGGCGGGGATCGAAGAGCTTATCCTCGCGCGAATCGAAGCGGAGCGCGCCGTCGATGCCGGTAAACTTGTACCGGGCCCGGTTCTCCCCCGGCTTCAGCTTGATGCGAAGCTCCCCCTCGTTGCCGGGATGCCTGAAAACGCCGAACGCCTGTCCGGCGCGATTTCCGTAATAGACGTAATTGTTCGGGTTCGTATGCAAGGACGTCGCGATCCAGAACCGCGAGCGGAGCGAATCGAGCTCGGTCGAGATGTCCGAGTTCACGCGCATCCCGTTGGGGAACGCGGCCTCGAGCGCGGCGCCCGATCCCACGATGTGCCGGTCCACTGCCTGGACGATGCGTTCCGCCGTTTCCCTGAGAAGGCTATCCGAGAGCTCGGTCGTCGCCTTCCTTGCCGTATAGTACGAAAGAAGGATAATGGTCGTCGTGAGCATCAGCACCAGGACGACGAAGGGGCAAATGAGAATCAAGCGAAGCGAGCCGCGCAGCGGGCCTTTGGTTTTCATAATAGAGTTTCCTTAAATAGTTAAGAAAAAACTCTAGCATGTTTTCGCGCGGTGTCAAGAATTTCCCTCAAAAAAACTTTAATTGCTCAAATTCGTCCGTTTAATGTAAAAAAACGACGGGAAGGGGAAGTCTCCCCTTACGCGCGAGCCAGAGCCGTCTGTCGCCGGCTCGGGTCTCGCGCTATCCCCTCTTCGGTCTATAACTGTTGGCGTGGGGCGTCGGCGCCGCTTTCCCGTCCGTCAAGCGCGTGGCTTGCGCTTTCCGCCGCGATGGCACATTGCCGGAATTCCGGCATTCGGGTACACTTTTTTCCGTGATATTCGAGCCGAGCGAGACCATGAAAACCGTTTCATTCACAATCATCGTCGCCGGCGCGGCGCAGGGCGTTTTTCTTGGCATGTTGTTTCTCGTTCGCGCTATCGGGAAAAAGAAGGATCGGCGTATGCCCGACGCGCTCCTCGCGGCTTTGATGTTCGCCTTTTCCGTAAATATCTTCCACGCGGCGATAATCCGTCCCTTGCTCGTATCGCGTGGCTTTACCTACGCGTCGCTCGAGCCGTTTCAGCTTCTCTTTGGTCCACTGCTCTACGGGTATGTGCGTTCGTTGGTTAGTCCCGAGTCGCCTCGTTTTCGCCTGCGCCCCGCGGTCGTAACCCTTTCCGCGTTCCTGCTCATCGCCGCTTGCGTTACCGTTGCGGGAATATATACCCCGTTCGCCGGTTCGGCGAGAAGGGCCTTTGACGCTTGCGCATGGGTCGCCGCGCTCGGGTATCTTTTCCATTATCTCGCGAAGACGCTTCGGATGGTTCATCGCCATCAAAGGATCGTTCGCGACGAGTTCGCCGACGATCGCGGTGTCGACCTCGCCTGGGTCAGGCTTTTTATCTTCGTGTTTATCCTCGTCGAATCCGCGTGGGCTCTGCTGCTCGTTTGGATCATTCACGAGAATTTGTCGCCGCACTTTGGCTACGTCAACGCGTTCGTTTCCTCCCTGGTCGTATACGCGCTCGGTTTTCGCGCCCTCCTGCAACGCCCGGACGTCACGCTTTCCGAGATCTCGGGCGATGGCGATGGCGATCGCGATGGCGATCACGACCAAGCGGCCGGAAAGTATGGGCGATCCTCGCTTGGCGACGGCGAGCTGGCGGCATTTAAGACGAGGCTTCTTGGCGCGATGGCCGATAAGCGACCCTGGCTCAACAGCGAACTAAACCTGCAGGATCTCGCCGAATGCGCGGGAATGAGCCGCCATACCTTGACCGAGGTATTGAACCGATCATGCGGAATGAACTTTTACGATTACGTGAACGCGTGGCGCGTCGACGAATTCAAGCGACGCGTTATCCTGCCCGAATCGGACAGGATGACCCTTCTCGCCGTCGCGCTCGATTCGGGCTTTAATTCCAAGGGAACCTTTAACGCGGTCTTCCGGAAAAGCACAGGGATGACGCCGTCAGCCTGGCGCAACGCCAATCGCCGAGGCTGAGCGATCAAGAACTTTGTCCGATCCGTCCGGATCGGACGCCTTATCACGCCCTCTGTCGCATAGTTACCTCAAGCGATCGCGATGCGGTCGCGAATGGAGGCTACTATGCAGAAAAAGGAAATCGTCCGCGCTATTGTCGTCGTGTCCGTCGTATTGGTCGTCATCGTTCTCGCCTTGCATGTCGGCGGATCGGCCGTCGAAATGATGCGCAAGCATCTTTCGGGCGCGGGGATGTGAGGCGCGCCGTGTGGATGCACGATAGTGAACTCGTCAAGCTCGAGGGCGTACGGAAGGAATACGGAAGCCGGGCCGGAGGCATCCGGGGCGAAAACTTTCTGGCCCTTAAGGGCGTAGACCTCGCGATCTCAGCGGGGGAATACCTCGGGATAATCGGCAAGTCGGGGAGCGGGAAGACGACGCTCCTTAACATGATAACGGGGATCGATCGTCCATCCTCGGGAACGGTCTGGTTCGGCGGTGAGCGGATCGACGGGCTTGGCGAGAGCGACCTCGCGCGGTTTCGCGGCAGGCGGGTCGGCATCGTCTTTCAGTTTTTCCAGCTGATGCCAACCTTGAGCGTGCTGGAGAACGTCATGCTGCCGATGGATTTCCTCGGCGCCATTCCCGCGCGCGATCGAATGGAGCGCGCGAAAACTCTCCTTGAGCGGATCGGGATTGCCGATCAGATGCACAAGCTGCCGCAGTCCCTGTCGGGCGGGCAACAACAGCGCGCGGCGATCGCCCGCGCCCTCGCGAACGATCCCGCGCTTCTGGTCGCCGACGAGCCGACGGGAAACCTCGACACGGCGACGGCTGGCGCCATCTGGGAGCTTTTCGCCGGGCTGGTCGAGGAAGGGAAGACGCTCGTCGTCGTGTCCCATGACCCGGATCTTTCTTCCCGGGTGGCCCGCTCGATTGTCATACGCGACGGGTTCGTCGAGGGAGGCGGTCATGCTTGATACGCGCGTTCGCAAGATCTTTGGCGATGTCGCGGTGGAGGGGTCCCGGAGCGTTCTCGCCGTGCTCGCGATCGCGATCGGCGTGTTCGCGTTCGGCTCGGTTCTCGACGCGCGCTCAATTTTGGTCCGGGAGCTTGACGCGAATTACCGGCGGACGAAACCCTCGGCCTCGGTGCTCGAGTTGTCCCGCGAAGGCGGTTCGCCCTCCGTCGATCCGGGGCTTATCGAAACGATCGAGAAGGTCGAAGGCGTCAAGGACGTTTCCCTTTCGGGCGAGTTTGCCGCGCGCGTCAGGGTCTCAGGCGGCGAGTGGCGCGCCTTGCGTCTTTTCACGCTTCCTGATTACCTTAACCAGCGTGCCGATGTCGTGACGTCCGTCAGCGGTAGTTGGCCGCCCCGCGAGGGCGAGGCGCTGATCGAGAAGGCGGCCGTTTCCCTTTTAGGATCGGCCGGCGCGAATGAACTGGAGATCAACTTGGGCGACGGCGTCGCGCGGCCCGTCAAGAACGCGGGCGTCGTCCATGCGCCGGGACTACCCCCCGCGTGGATGGAACGTACCGCCTACGCGTGGGTATCCGCGAAGACGCTCGAGTCTTGGGGCGTGCGTTCGCCGATGAACCGGGTGCGGATTCACGTCGCGGGCAACGCGCTCGACGCGGCGCATATCGCCGAGGTGTCCGCGCGCGCGCGGGACGCGGCGGAGAAAGCGGGCGTAGCGGTTTCGCACGTCTCGATCCCTGAACCGGGCCACCATCCGCACGCGTCGCAGATGCTGACGCTCCTTTATCTCTTGGAGTCGTTCGGCTTTCTCGCGATGGCGCTCGCGTCGATACTCGCGGCCTCGGTGATCAGCTCGCTGATGGGACGCCAGCTCAGGCAAATCGCGATAATGAAGGCGGTCGGGGGAACCGCGCGGCAGATCCGCGCGATGTATTTCGGAAAGATCGCTCTTTTTTCCCTCGCGTCGTGCCTTGCGGCGATCCCTCTCGCCAATGTCGCCGCCCTGGCGTATTCGCGGTTCGCGGCCGCGACGCTCAACTTCACGATATTCGACGCCACGGTACCGCGCGGCGCGTATATTGCGGAGATCGCCGTCGCGTTCGCCGCGCCGCTCGCAATCGCGTCATTCTCGGTCGTGAAGGGAAGCCGCGTGACCGTCAAGGAGGCGCTTGCCGATTCTCCGGCGATTTACCCTTCGTCGGGGACGGGAAGGAATTCCGCATTGCGCGGCCGATTCAGCCGACCGCTCATTCTGTCTCTCCGGAATTCGGCGCGAAAGCCCGTTCGCATGGCGCTGTCCATCCTTACCTTGGCCGCGGCCGGCGCTATGTTCATGACCGCGATGAATATCGGCGCGTCGATGGATGAGACGGTGGCTTCAAAGTTCCGGGCTTCCCGCTACGACCTGAGGCTTATGTTTCCCGTTGCCGTCGATGACTCCGTTTTGCGCGGCCTTGCCGACGCCGTCGACGGCGTCGAGACGCTTGAGACATGGGGATATAATCCCGTGTTTGCCGTATCGGGAAACGGCACGGAGAGCGAGCGAATCGACCTTATTTCGATTCCCGACGAGACCGTCTTGCAGGCGAGGCCTCCGCTCGCGGAAGGCCGATGGCTTGAACCGGGCGATACGGACGCCGTCGTCGTCAATCAGCGCGTCGTCGGGTTGCTTGAAACGCCACGGCTCGGCGCGACGGTTACGCTCCGCGCGGCGGGCATGGCGCGAGAGTTCAGGATTATCGGGATCGTCAAGGAACTCATGGCCGCGCCGACGGCTTACGCGAATAAGGCCTCCGTCGATTCCGCGCTCGGTCAGACCGGCCGCTCGAAAAGCATCGCCGTGCGCGGCGCCGCGCATGATCGGGCATTCGCGGCGTCGCTTGCCAAGCGGCTCGAAGCCGCGCTCGGCGCTCGGGGAATACCGGTAACGTCGTCGACGCTTCTTTTGGAATTCCAGCTCGCCGTGCGGGCTCATTTCGCGGTTATCGCGTCGATGCTGACCCTGATGGCCTTGCTCGTCGTCATCGTCGGCGTGCTTGGGCTATCCTCCGCGATGGGCATAACCGTGCTCGAACGAACGCGAGAGCTCGGGATTCTCCGGGCGATCGGGGCCACGGGGCGGTCGGTGGTCATGCTCGTCGTCATAGAGGGCGTGATCATCGGCATCGCGAGTTGGGTTCTTGCCGTCGCGGCGTCGTATCCGGTAAGCGCCTTTATCGCGCGTCGGTTCGGGCTTCTTTTTTTTGAGGCCCCGCTCGAGTTTGCGGTATCCGTAACGGGCATGTTCGCGTGGCTCGCCATCGTTGTCGTCTGCGCGGCGCTTTCGAGCTACGCGCCGTCGTCGGTCGCCGCGCGCGCGCCGATACGGGAAGCGCTCGCCTGGGAATAGCCTCGCGCGGTATGGCGCTTGCGCCTTGGGGCTCGCGCGCCCCGAGGCGTAGGCGCCCGCTCATTGCCCCGCGATGCTTTTCCCGTATTCCTTGCAGCCTGCGACGGCGTCCGCGTCCGGGTCCCACAGGGCCTTTAGCCCATCGTTCAGCAGCGCGAAGCCCGAGGCGACGAGGATTTTATTTATCTTGGCGACCGCCTCGCCGCTCCAGCCGTAGCAGCCGAACGCGGCCGCTTTCTTGCCCTTGAAGCGCAAGCCCTCGATCATCTCGAGGACGCCGGCCATGGCGCTCGTGATTCCCTTGCCGATCGTCGGCGAGCCGACGAGGATCGCGCGCGACTTGAACACCTCGGCGATCACGTCGTTCTTGTCGGTCTTCGAGACGTTGAAGAGCTTGACGAGCGACTTGCTGCCCGTTTCCCTGATCCCCGAGGCGATCGCGTCGGCCATATGCCGCGTGCCGTCCCACATCGTGTCGTAGAGGATGGTAATCTGGTCTTCACGATAGTCGCGGCTCCACTCGATATACTTCTTGACGATGCGCGTCGGGTCCGCGCGCCATATGACCCCATGGCTTGGCGCGATGATATCGATCGGGAGGTTGAGCGCGAGCACCTCTTGGATCTTTTTATCGACGAGGGCGCTGAAGGGGGTGAGGATGTTCGCGTAGTACTTGAGGCACTCGGCGTCGAGTTCCGCTTGGTCCGCGAGGTCGTTGAAGAGGTCGTTCGTGGCGTAATGCTGGCCGAAGGCGTCGTTGCTGAAAAGGACGTTGTCGCCGGTCAGGTACGTCGCCATGCTGTCGGGCCAGTGGAGCATCTTCATCTCGACGAACGCGAGCTTCTTTCCGTTGCCAACGTCGAGCGCGTCGCCGGTTTTCACCGTATGGAAATTCCAGTTCTCGTGGTATTGCCCGGTAAGCGACTTCACCGCGTTCTCGGTGCAGTATACCGGGACGTCCGGGATATGGCGGATCAGCTCGCTGAGCGAGCCTGAATGGTCGACCTCGCCGTGATTGGCGACGATGCAGTCGATCTTCTCGAGCGGCAGCTCTTTCCTGAGGTTCTCGACGAACTCCTTGGCGTAGGGGCGCCAGACCGTGTCGATGAGCACGTTCTTCCCCTCGCGCACGAGGTACGCGTTATACGTCGATCCCCTGTTGGTCGAGTATTCGTTGCCGTGAAACCGCTGGAGCTCCCAGTCGATCTTGCCAACCCATGACACGTTGCCCTTAACGGGAATGTTCATGCGATCCTCCTTAATTTTTTTGTTCACCGATATTTCTTCGCGAAATCGTCAAGAAGGGCGTGCAGCCGTTCGTGGACGCCGTGGCCGATGACGGTTTCTTCATGCCGCTCGAACGCTTCCAGCATTCGCGCTTGCTCCGGTTCGGGGATCGCGCGGTCGCCCAAGGGGAAGAGGATTCCGTTTTCTTTTTGGATGTGCGACCTGAGTAATTCGACATAGGCGTTCGCGTTGCGCGCGAATCCATTCGCGTCAAACGGCTTTTCCCCGGTTGCCGCAGTCATGGCGCGGATATAGTTCCTTCCCGCTTCGTGCTCGATCAGCATCTGGCCGATCGGCCCGCCTTCCTTGGGAATGCCATAGCGCTCCATCGCCGGAAAGAGGATTGTTTCCTCCTTTCCGTGGTGGCAGGCGTCCGCGAACGTTTTCAGAAAGTCGACCATCGCGGCGGGGTCTGTTTGGTCGATTAAGTCTCCGGAGGCGAGGCGCGCGGACATCTTCTCGAGGATGACCAGCGCGCCGAGTATCGCCTCATGCTCGTTCATCAGATCTTCGCTCGCGTATTTCATGCTTGCCCCCATACCGTTAAGGATAGGGTAATCCGCGGGGATGTCAAATTTTCGCGAGTGTGAGGCGATTCGCCCTTGCGGGGACTTGTCGTTCGCGGGGGCTCCGCGCGATGACGTTCGCCGGGCAAGGGCGCGCTGCCTCGTTTTTTATTTCTTTCTTTGTATCCCGTTCGACTCAGACGCGGCCTCGGCGTATAGCCGCTCGACTTCCTTCTTGGGGACTGAGAGCTTGAGGGCGAAGGCGATCGCGACGATGCCGACGAGGTCGATCGCCAGGCGCGCGAGGGAGAAGCGGTACCCGAGGCATTGGGTCTCGAAGAGGAACATCGGGACCTTTGTGGTCGACCAGGCGCCGATGAAGATGAGGATGTTCGTGAAGCTCGCGCCTTTTCGCATGAGGACGGCGGCGATCGGGAAGGCGCCGTAAAGGGGGCCGGCCGCGGCGGAGCCGAGCGCGAAGGCGATGAGCGGCCCCTTGAGACCGGAGCCGGGGCCCATGAAGCGCATCATGGTTTCGCGCGGGACCCACACGTCGAGAAGCCCGAGGATGAGGAAGATCGGCGGGACGACGAGGAGCATCGTCTTCGTCTGGCCGACGAGGGACGAGGCGGTTTTGTGCGCGAGGCTCGGGACGGCGATCATGAATAGTACGAGGCCCGCGAGGGCGACGATCGGCGCGCGATAGCGCTTGAGGGTTTCTTTGAGTTTCACAGCGACACCGCCCATGCGACGAAGAACGCCGCGAGGATCGAGAACGCGAACGCGAAGGCGTTCCGGAGGATCGCCGTGCGCTTGCCGAAGTACGCGATCTCCATCGGCAGGGTGACGACGCCGACCATCATGAGGCTTGAGACGAAGGTCGCGATTTGGAGGACGCCCGCGCCGTGCCTGAGGAGCTCTCCCGCGAGCGGAAAGGCAACGAAGCCCGGGATGAGCGTGATCGCGCCGAGCGCGGCCGCGATCGCCACGCCGACGGGACCGGTGTCGGCGCCGAGAAAGCGCCCGATCGCGTTCGCGTTGAGGAGGGCGAGCGTCGCCGCGATGAGGATGAGCACCGTGACGAACTGGGGAAGAATTCCCTCGAGGGCCTTTAGTCCCTTTAGGAAAGCTTGCCGGGTTTTCTTTCGGTCCTTGGCGAACGAGATCGCGAAGAGCGCAATCGCGACGATATAGAAGACGAGCGCGTCCATGGTGACTCCTTTACGGGGGAGTATAGCGGAAAGTGGCTCATGAAAGAAGCGCCTGAGTGGTCCGCACGGACGCGCGCCGATCCGGTATCGTATCCTCATGCCGCGCGAGGACGTGAGTCCCCGCGGCGCGGAGGACAATAAATGAAACGGATACTGGGACGAAGCGGGATCGAGGTGAGCGCGATGGGGCTCGGCTGCTGGGCGATCGGCGGGCAGTGGAGCTTTGGCGAGGGGCCCGGCGGATGGGGCGCGGTCGACGACGCCGAGTCGATTCGGGCGATCCGCCGCGCGATTGACTTAGGGGTCACCTTCTTCGATACCGCCGCGAATTACGGTTGCGGACGAAGCGAGCGCGTGCTCGGCGAGGCGATCAAGGGGATGCGGGACAAGGTGGTGATCGCCTCGAAGTTCGGCTACTCGGTTAACGAGGACGCGAAGGTCGTATCGACGTATCCTCCCACGGAGGCAACTTCCGACGTCGCGCCGCACGTGCGCGCGGACGTCGAGCGTTCGCTCAAGCGGCTCGGGATCGATTGCCTCGACGTCTGCCTCCTTCACGTCGGGGGGCTTGCCGAGGATCGCGCGCTCGAGGTTCGCGGCGAGCTCGAGCGTCTCGCCGACGCGGGGAAGATCCGAACGTACGGGTGGAGTACCGATCGGCTCGAGGCGGTGCGCGCCTTCGCGACGACGTCCCGCTGCGCCGTCGTCGAGCAGCAGCTCAGCGTTTTCGACGGCAACGCGGAACTCCTCGCGTTTTGCGAGCGCGAGAATCTCGCGAGCGTGAACCGCGGCCCGCTCGCGATGGGGCTTTTAACCGGTAAGTTCGGTACGGACGCGCGCTTCGCGAAAGACGACTTTCGCCGGACGGTTTCCTGGCATCCGGGCTACGATAACGGCAAGCCCCGTAAGAGCTGGGTCGACGCGCTCGGGGCCGTTTGGGAGATCCTGACCTCGGAGGGCAGAACCCTTGCGCAGGGATCGCTTGCATGGATCTGGGCGCGAAGCCCGAACGCAGTGCCGATCCCGGGGTTCCGAAACGAGCGGCAAGCCGAGGAAAACGCCCGAGCGATGGAGAAGGGCCCGCTCACCCCGGCGCAGATGGCCGAGATCGCGCGCGTCCTTTCGGGGATTACGCTGTAAGGGGTGCGAAGCTCGCTTGCGGGGTGCGTCGCACGTTCGCGGGGTGCG
>DAOPYF010000063.1:10924-13930 GCA_035352735.1 Treponemataceae bacterium
CGGGATGCGTCGCACGTTCGCGGGGAGCGTTGCCCGCCCGCCGGGATGCGTCGCACGTTCGCGGGGAGCTAAGCACGCCGCCGGGTGCGTTGCACGACGGCGGGGTGCAGAGCCCATCGCGGGATGCAAAGCTTGCCGCTAGGGCACAAAGCACGCTTTCCGTTGTCGTTATTCCCGCACGGTCGCGTAGTCGCCGGTGACCGTGCCGACGCGCGCCCAGGGGGAGATCATGAGCGTGCCCGAGCAGTCGACGGAGTTGATATGACAGCCGCGGCCGATTCGGACATCCTTTCCGTTTACCGAATCGGCGACGACGCCCCGAAGTTCAACCGTGGTCGCCTCGATCAGCTTGATGCGGGATTTCGCGTGGTGGAAGAATGGGCGGAAAAAATGCCCATGCGAGCGGACGAAGATCGAGTCGCCCGTGATCTCCTCGGCGTCTATGCAGCCGTCTGCCTTGATCACGTCGGCGGATATTTCCCCGCGTATCTTGATCATCCCGTCGCACGAGATCTCGTCCGCCTCGAGCTTGCTGCCGCCGACCTTGAGCATCCCGTCGACCTCGAGCTTTCCCGCCTTCACGTTCCCGCGAATCTTGGCCATCCCGTCGCATTTGAGCGCGCCGACCGAGACGTCGCCTTCGCCCGTGAACATGCCGTCAACGGTTGCCGTTTCCGCGGAAAGGTTACCCGAGCAGGTCGCCATTCCGTCTACTTTAAGCATTCCGTATTCGCCGCCGTCTATTTTGCTCATTCCGTCGATCGTAAGGTCTCTCATTGTTTTTCCTCCGTAAGTTCGCCGGAGCTTCCGGCCTCGAGCGCTACCTTGAGCGCGTTCATCGTCTCGCCGACCGACACCGTTCCGAGGGCCTCGAGGTCCCCGTCGAAGATCGGTCGCGCCGATCCCGCTGAAAAGCACGCGTGGTACTTTCCGTGGGCGGCAAAGATCGTGCACAGGGTATCGTGGAGCGCGTGCCCCTTCATCGCCTGGATCGACGCGCGGATTAAGTCGGCGCGCGCCGCTTTCGCGATCCCCAGTTCCTTTCCCTTTTGGTGGATCGCGTAGGCGACCGCCGCATCGCCGATGGTGGAACCATCTTTCCCGAGAACCCCGGCGAGCGTCGCCGGGAAGTCGCCATCGATACCGCGAACGCCCGTAAATCGCTCGGGGGCGATGACCGTGTCGGGAGTGGCCATAAGAAGCCGCGAAAGTTCCTCGAGCGAATGCTCGTCCTTCAGCTCAAGGATTGCCTTGATTCGGCTTAAAACCTGCTCCTTCGGGAAAAACGTTTCTTGACCGGTGTAGGACGATTGCTTGATGAACCATTCCTCGGGGAGCAGCCGTTCGCGTTTCCACCGATAGAGTTGCCCATACGATATTCCTGTTGTTGCCAGTAGATCCTTTTTGGATATCAAATCCATTCGTGACCTCCCCTCTTGTAACAAAACATTGTTATGAAGAATATATAACAAAACATTGTTTTATTGTCAAGCAACGCAGGGTGAAATTTCGCCGAAAAAGAACAATCGCGTTTTTTGACTTTTAACCCCGTAAGGAAAATACTTACGGTATCACTGCTCTGAGGAGGATCTATGAAGGGAAACGAAAAAGTACTCGCGAGCCTCAATAGCCTGCTCGCAGACGAGTTGACCGCCATCAATCAGTATATGGTGCATTCGGAGATGTGCGACGACTGGGGCTACGAAAAACTTCACAAGCACTTCGAGAAGCGCGCCATCGACGAGATGAAGCACGCCGAGAAACTCATCGGCCGGATCCTGTTCCTCGAGGGAATGCCCATCGTGAGCGAGCTTGGGAAGATTCACATCGGAAAGGACGTGCCCGGGCAGCTCGCGAACGACCATGCGGCGGAGGATGGGGCGATCAAGGCCTATAACGAGGCGATCGTCCTCGCGGGCGAGGTGAAGGATTACGCGACACGCGACTTTCTCCAGCAGATCCTGAACGACGAGGACGCGCACATGGATGGGATTGAGGCGCTTCTAAGCCAGATCGAGCAGATGACCGCGCAGGTGTTCCTCACGACGCAGGTCAAGGAATAAGACGCATCCATGCTCGAATCCCTCAAAGGCACCGATCCCGTACTGCTCGCCCTTATCGCGACCCTCTTTACCTGGGGCGTTACCGCGCTCGGTGCCGCGTTGGTCTTCTTATTTAAATCGATTAACCAAACGATCCTCAATGGCATGCTCGGTTTCGCTTCGGGAATCATGATCGCGGCGAGTTTCTGGTCGCTCCTCAGTCCCGCGATCGAGATGGCGGCATCCATGGGCGTCGCGCCTGTGATTCCCGCGCTTTCGGGCTTTCTCGTCGGGGGCGCCTTCCTTTTTCTCGTTGATCGCCTGCTACCGCACCTTCACGCGGGGCTCGATACCGATCAGGCGGAGGGCATAAAGACCTCATGGCAACGCAGCGTTCTCCTCGTCATGGCGATTACCCTGCACAATATTCCCGAAGGTCTTGCCGTCGGCGTCGCGTTCGGTGCGATCGGTCTCGTGGGATCACCGGCGACCCTCGGTTCGGCCATAGCGCTCGCGCTCGGCATCGGTATCCAGAACTTCCCGGAAGGCGCTGCCGTCTCGATCCCGCTTCGCCGCGAGGGCATGTCGAGATCGAAAAGTTTTATGTATGGGCAGGCTTCTGGCCTGGTCGAGCCGATCGCGGGGGTGCTCGGCGCTTTCTTGGTCGTAATGATACAGCCAATACTCCCGTACGCGCTCGCTTTCGCCGCAGGCGCGATGATCTACGTCGTCGTCGAGGAACTGATCCCCGAGGCCCAGCAGCATGGAAGCTCTGACTACTCAACTCTCGGCGCCCTGATCGGTTTCGCCGTCATGATGCTCCTCGACGTGGCGCTCGGGTGATTTCAAGGCCCAAAAAGACCGGCCGGGCGCGCCAGCGCGCGATTCGCCGATCGCCGCCGCCGATGGGAAACGATTCCCTGATTTCGGCGGGCGTCCAACTCGCCCGTATCGAGTTTATCCA
>DAOPYF010000064.1:0-8196 GCA_035352735.1 Treponemataceae bacterium
GTCCTCAAGAACATCCCGTCGCTCGTGGGCGTTTCCTTCCTCGGGATTCCCGATCTTTCCAAACCCGATGCCCTCCTTTCCATCGGGGGATTCCACGTCAGCGTGCTTCCGTTCATCATGACGGCGGTCAACGTCGTGGCATCGGCCATCTACGCGAAGGGCCTTGCCCGCAAGGAAAAGGTGCAGCTTTACGCGATGGCGCTCGTGTTCCTCGCGCTCCTATATCCCTCGCCTTCGGGACTCGTCTTTTACTGGACGATCAACAACCTCTTCTCGCTCGCGAAGAACCTTTTCTACCGGATGAAACGGCCCCTCTTCGCGTTCTGGGTCGCGTCGACCGCGCTCTTCGTGATCCTTTTCGCGCTCCTCGCGACCTTCTTCCACGCGACCTGGCAAGCCCTCCTCGGGATCGGTCTCATCACGCTCATCATCGCCTTAACGCCGTATTTTATCCGCCTCTCGAAGAAGGTCGGCGTCAACACGCGGCGCTACCTCGCGCTCACGCCCAGAAAGACCGACGCCCTTTTCGCGCTTTCGTGCCTCGGCATCGCGCTCTTCGCCGGGCTCGTCATCCCGGGAAACGTCATCGCCTCCTCGCCGCAGGAGTTCGCGCTCATGCAGTCGTTCTCGAACCCGCTCACCCTCCTCGGCACGACGGCGCTTCAGGCTATTGGGCTCTTTTTCGTGTATCCCCTTTGCGTGTACCTGCTTTTTTCGCGAAGGGTGAAATCCGTCCTCTGCATCGCCTTCACGATGCTCTTCGCGTGCGTGCTTACCTCGGCGTTCGCGTTCCAAGGCGACTACGGCACGGTCTCGAAGTTTCTCACCTTCGAGAGCGCGGAGATTCTTTGCCCCTCGGTGAGCGAGGCGATTCTCAACGGGCTCGCGATCGCGGGCGCGATCTGCGCGGTCGGCTGGCTTTTCGCGTCGCGGAAAACGGGCGCGCTGATAGCGGCCACGGCGATACTCGCGGTTTCCTTCGCCTCCATCACGGTCATCGACACGCGGGCGATCTCGAGCGGATACTCGGCGATATCCGAACTTTCCCGCGCCGAAAACAAAGCCTTCGAGAAAAACGATCAGACCGTCTATTCCCTGAGCCCGGACAAGCCCAACGTCGTGTTCATCATGATCGACCGGGCGATCGGCTCCTTCGTCCCGTACGCCTTCGAGGACTCTCCCGTCGTAAAGAAGGAATTCGACGGGTTCACCTGGTACCCGAACACCGCGTCCTTCGGCGGACACACGATCTTCGGCGCGCCGCCCCTTTTCGGCGGCTACGACTACGTGCCCGACGAACTCGTGAAGAAAACCGATAAGCCGCTCGTCGAGAAGAACAACGAGGCGCTTACCGCATTGCCGCGCGCGTTCTCCGCGAGCGGATGGAAGGTCACCGCGACGGACATGCCCTTCGCCAACTACTCATGGGTTCCCGACAACTCGATATTCTCGGGGATCCCGAACGTCAAGGCGATTAACCTCGTCGACCGCTACACGATTAAGTGGCTGAAGGAGAAGAAAGGTGGATCCGACTCGGGCGATTCCGACGGGAGCGACCGCATCATCCGGAACATGCTCCGATTCAGCGTCATGAAATCGGCGCCGGTATTCCTCCGCTCGGGGATCTATCAGGGAGGGCTCTACTGGAACGGAAACTGGAACTTCCGCGGCAACGAGTACGAGTTCATCAAGTTCTACGCGTCGCTCGACTACCTGCCCCGGCTCACCGATTACGCGTCGAAGGACTCGAACCTTCTCCTCATCCAAAACGAGACGCCGCACGAGCGGAGCCCGTACCGAAAGCTCCTCCCGCAGTCCGCGACCGCGCGATTCGGCAACGGGGAAACGATAGAGCTCTACGAGGTGAACTATCTCGCATACGAGGCGCTCGCGCGCTTCTTCGCCGAGATGAAAGCGCGCGGGGTATACGACAACACGCGCATCATCGTCGCCTCGGACCACGGGTTCACCGGTATCTCATGGGCCGACCGCTCGCGCTTCCCGAACTCAGTGAAGATCCGCGGGATCAACGTCGGTTACTTCAACCCGGTGCTCCTTTTTAAGGATTTTAACGAACGGGGCCCGCTGAAAACCGACTTCACCTTCATGACGAACGCGGACGCGCCCGACCTCGCGACGAAAGGCGGCGTCATCGCGAATCCCGTGAACCCATGGACGGGGAATCCCTTCGCCGCGGGCGACCGGAAAAAGCTCATTCACGTCACGACGTCGCATAAGTTCAATCCGTCGGAGCACGGCAAGTGGAAGTTCTCCCTCCGCGAGAAGGACTTCATCTGGCTTCACGACAGCATATTCGACCGGTTTAACTGGGAAACGGAGAAGTGATCTAGCCTACGACGACGCGCCGATAACCGATTCTAGATCCACCCGCGCGGCGTCAAGCCCTTTCCAGACGAACGCATGCATCCCCACAGCGCGAGCGGCGTCGACGTTCGCCGTGAGGTCGTCGAAGAACGCGATCTCCGCGGGATCGAGGGAAAGTTTCTCGATGATGGAGCGATAGATCGCGGGCTCGGGCTTGATCAAGCTCTCGTAGCATGAGAATACCGCGACATCAGCCTTTCCAAAAAGATCAATCGCCTTTCCATATCGCTCAATGAAATCAAAGGGCATGTTGGAAAGGATGCCGAGCGCGTAGCCCGAGTCCTTAAGGGAAAGGGCCCATTCCGTCACCGGGCGCGACACGTGGAACCAAGACCCGAGGTCCTCGGCGAGCAGCCGGTCCGCGAGAAGCGCGAGCTCCCCTTCGGTACGCGAAGCACCTAAGCCCGCCTCGGCGAGCACGCGGAGGTACATCTCGCGGCCGCGAATCGTACCCCGGTCGTAATCCGGCCGATAGCGCCAGAACGCCTCGCGAAAAAAAGACTCGGGCAGTCCCGAGATTGCCGCCATGCGGCCGTAGCAGCCGACGTCCTGCGGCTCCGAAATGACGTTTCCGTAATCAAGCACGAGTGCCTTTATCATGTTTGCTCCCCTTACCGATGCTCGGCAAATGCGTAGTTATTCTTTCCCGCGCGCTTGACGCGGTACATCGCGCCGTCGGCGGCTTTTATCAGATCATCGGGCCCCGTCCCGTCCTCGGGATACACGGCGATCCCGACGCTTAAGCCCACGGCGACGTCTCCCTCGGCGATCCCGATCGGTCGGGAGAAGGCGTCAAGCATCTTCTTCGCGACGAGCGCCGCGTCGTCCCGCGACGCGAGATTCGACAGTACCACGAGGAACTCGTCCCCGCCGATGCGCGCCGCCGTATCGCTCTCGCGCACGCACGAGACAAGCCTGGAGGCGATTTCCCTGAGCACGCGGTCGCCCGCGTCGTGGCCCAAGGTATCGTTAATCGCCTTAAAGCCGTCGATGTCGATGAAGAGCGCCGCCATCGGCCGCTTTTGCCGCTTTGCGATCGCCGCGGCCATCTCGAGCCGATCCCGCGCGAGGCGGAGTGTCGGAAGATTCGTCAACGGGTCGTGCGTCGCCATGTGGAGGATCGTTTCCTCGTCCCGCTTCCGGTCCGTTATCTCCTGCCGCGTCCCGCACATGAGGATGGGCTCGCCCTTTCCGCCGCGCGAGACGATCTTGCCGCGATCGAGAACCCAGACAGTCGCGTCGTCTTCCCGCGCAAGCCTAAACTCGCAGTCAAACGAGGGATCCTCGCCCGAAAGATGCCGGTCGAGCGCGTTCCGCACCTTATCCCGATCGTCCGGATGCACGAGGTCGAACCATTTTTCGATCGTAAGCGCGTCGAGCTGCTTCGGTTCAATCCCGGCGATCATCGCCCATCGCTCGTTCACCGTCAGACGGTTTTCCACGACGTTCCATTCGCAGGTACCCGCGTTCGTTCCCTCGAGGATGTACGCGAGGCGCTGCCGCTCGGAAGCGATGACGTCCCGGTTTCGCGCGAGCTCCGCGTCGGCGGCCTTTCGGGCGCTGATGTCCTGAATCGTCGAAAGGATGCACCGGCCCTGCTCAAGCTCAAGGATCTGGGAGCTGAAGATGCAATCCATAACCGTACCGTCTTTCTTTCGGAAGCGGAGCTCGCGGTCCCGGACGGCCTCGCCGCGGGAGAGTGCCGCCACGACCGAATCCCGATCGCGTTCCAAAAATGGATCGAAAACGCCGTCTTCCCGAGCGTTTCCTCGCGCGAGAAACCCGTCATCGCAAGAAATGATTCATTTACCTCGATGAACTCGCCGGTCGCGAGGACGGATATTATGATCGCGTTTGACGAGGTTTGGAAAGCGCGGGTAAAGCGCTCCTTACTGCGCCAGAGCTCGTCGGTCACTCGTGTCCGCTCAATAAGCTCGTCCCGCAGCTCGTCGTGCAGCCGCCGCGATACCATCAAAATGATCGAGAAGACGAGCGCGAGCGCGATGAGCTCGTTCGCGACGATCATCCCGACGTTAACCGGACCAAAGTCGAAGAATGCCCTATTTTCGGGGAAAAAGGCGTTATTCGCGATCCTGACCCCGTTAACCGCGATAAGCGCGAGCGCGGTAACGCCGACCGGTCGCATGGCTTTTTTCAACTCGGGACCCGAGCGGACGAACGCGAGAAACGCCATCCTAACGGCATAATAGACGACGCCGACCGAAAAGACGATGTTTCTCGCCGCGATGCTTTCCCATCCATAGGTAAAGATGATGCTTCCGCAGGAAAAGACCGCAAGGGCGGCGTAATCGGCGACGCGCAAGGAACGCTTTCCGGCATAGCGCTCGAGGCCCATCAAGAGGTATTGGGATCCGAGGAGGATGAGGGCCGTCGCGACGACGATGGAAAAAACGTCGGGGATTTCGCCCCGAAGCGCGATTAGGAGAAAGCCAACGAGCTGAAAGAAAAGGCCCGAGACCCAGAGCGCGAATGCCCGGGACCGAGCGCGGTTTTGTATCCAAAAAAAGGCCATAATGCCGCTGCACAAAATCCCGTTTAAGGAGTACAGAAACAGTATGGTCTTAACGTCGATCGGATGCATGCAACCTCCGAAAGAATGGCCCTTTCACGCGTGCAGGTACAGTATACGCTAAATCCCTAGGGAGCGCCACCGGATGGCTTGCCCTGACCGAAGGCTAGCCCGCGAGCTGCTCGAGCTTCTCGCGGATGAACTCGCTTTTCTCCTTGAGGCCGATTTTCCCGGTCTCGAGGATGAGGATGTTCGCGTGAAGGGGATCGAGCTTCACCCGTCCCGCCGACTCCTTCATCATCCTGAGGAGGCGCTCGATCGAGACCTTCGACACGCGGGAGAACTCGACTTGGACCCTGCCCTGCTTTTCCTTGAGGCTCGCGATCGAAAGGCGCCCGCAGATGATCCTGATCTCCGCGAGGGCGAGGAGGCTCTGCACCTCGTCCGGGATCGGGCCAAAGCGGTCAAGAAGCTCGGAGTACACCCGGTCAAGCTCTTCCTGCGTCGAGATCGACGCGATCTTCTTATAGACCTCCATCTTGGTCTGCGCGAGCTCGACGTAGGAATCGGGGATAAAGCCCGTATACTCGAGCTCGAGCCAAACCTCGGCTACCGGCTGATAGTCCGAGTTCTGGAGGCGCTCGACGGCTTCCTCGAGCATCTTGAGATAGAGGTCGAAGCCGACCGAGTAGATCTCGCCCGACTGCTCGGCGCCGAGGAGGTTGCCCGCGCCGCGGATCTCCATGTCCTTCATCGCGATCTTGAAGCCCGAGCCGAGCTCGGTGAAGTCCGAGATGACCTGAAGCCGCTTCATCGCGATTTCCGAAAGCGCGCGGCCCTCGGGATAGAAAAGGTAGGCGTAGGCTTTCCGGTCGGAGCGGCCGACGCGGCCGCGGAGCTGGTAGAGCTGCGAGACGCCGTACATGTTCGCGCGGTCGATGATGATCGTGTTGACGTTCGGTATGTCGATGCCGTTCTCGATGATCGTCGTCGCGATCAGGATATGGAAGCCGCCCATCTTGAAGCGGCGGAATATCTCCTCGAGCTCGGTCGCGCTCATCTGGCCGTGCGCCGTGTCGACGAGCATCTCGGGCACGAGCTTCTCGACCATGATGCGGGTCTCCTCGAGGCTCTCGACGCGGTTGTGGAGGTAGAACACCTGCCCGCCGCGCTCGACCTCGCGCCTGATCGCCGCGGCGACGCGGTCGCCGTTGAACTCGTCGATGACGGTCTCGATCGGGTGCCGGTTCTGCGGAGGCGTCGTAAGGAGGCTCATGTCGCGTATCTTAAGGAGGGACATGTGGAGCGTGCGCGGGATCGGCGTGGCGCTCATCGCGAGTGAGTCGATGTTCGTTCTGAGCTCCTTGAGGCGCTCCTTGTCCTTGACGCCGAAGCGCTGCTCCTCGTCGACGATCATGAGTCCTAAGTCCTTGAACTTGACGTCCTTCTGGATGATGCGGTGCGTCCCGACGAGTATGTCGACCTCGCCGGCGGCGACGCGCGCGAGGGTCTTTTTCTGCTCGGCGGGCGCGACGAACCGCGAAAGCTGCGCGACGCGTACGGGGAATTTCGAGAAGCGCTCGGTGAGGGTGTCGAAGTGCTGCTCGGCGAGTATGGTCGTCGGGGCGAGGAACGCGACCTGCTTGCCGCCCATGACCGCCTTGAAGGCCGCGCGCATCGAGACCTCGGTCTTGCCGTAGCCGACGTCGCCGCAGATGAGGCGGTCCATCGGCACGGGCTTTTCCATGTCCGCCTTGATCTCGGCGGTGACGGAGAGCTGGTCGTCGGTCTCCTCGTACGGGAAGGCCGCCTCGAACGCGGTCTGCCACTCCCCGTCCTTCGGGAACGCGAAGCCTTGGGCGGCCTTGCGCCTCGAGTAGAGGTCGATGAGCCGCTGCGCGATGTCCTCGACCGATTTCTTGACCTTGTTCTTCCGGTTCTCCCAGCTCTTCGAGCCGAGCCGGTCGAGCCGCGGGGCGTCGCCCTCGTTCCCGATGTAGCGCTGGACGAGGTTCACCTGCTCGATCGGGATGAAGACCGTTTCCTCGTCCGCGTACTCGAGCTTGATGTAGTCGCGCTCGTTCCCGAGGGCGCGAACCCGCTCGATGCCCTTGAACTGCCCGATGCCGTAGTTGACGTGGACGACGTAGTCGCCGGGGTTTAGCTCGACGAAGGTATCGATGACCGAGCTTTTCGCGTGCTTGACCGACTTGGGGATGTGCCGGCGCCGCCCGAAGATCTCGTTCTCCTGGATGACGAGGATCTTGAGCTCCGGGATGCCGAAGCCCGAGGAAAGGTTCAAGGGGATGATATCGACCGGAATATCTTTGAGGATCTCGCCGACGCGGAGCGCCTGGTTCTCGCTTTCCGCGAAGACATAGACCTTCCACGCGTTTTTTATAAGATTGGCGAGCTCTTCCTTGAGGTAGGTGATGTTACCGAAGAAGCTCCGCGCGGGGTCGCAGGAGAGCTTGAGCCTATTGGCCGAAAGGGTTTCCTCCCCGTGAATCGTCCGGAAAAGGAGGCGGCGGGGATAGGCCTGCGAGAGTTCGCGGAAATTAAAGAGCTCCCGCTGGGGCTCGGGAACCTCGGCGAGGAGCGGGTTAACTGGGGCCTCTTCCCCCATGGAGCGCTCGCCCGAGCCGCGCGCCTTGCGGTAGAGCCCGAGATACTCGCGCTCGAGGCTTTCCTGGGCGTTTACCTGCCGGTCATAGTCGAGGAAGAAAACGGTCGCCGGCGCGGTATCGCTTTCGGCGAGGTAGTCGAGCACCGATTCGGGCTTATCGAACGCGACTGGGAAGAAAAGCTCCTCGCCTTCCGCCGTTCCGCGCTCGCGGAGATGCTCGATGAGGGCTTTGCCCCCCGAGGAAAACTCGGGCAAGTCGGCAAGGCGGCGCTCGAGCGCGTCGATTCGCTCAGAGTCCCAAATCACTTCCTTTGCGGGATAGATGACGAGCTCATCGAGCCGTTCAAGGGAGGTCTGGTCGCCGGGATCGAAGGACTTAATCTCGTCGACGGTGTCGAACTCGAACACCACCCGGTGCGCCGCGGTCTCGCCCGGCATGAAGATATCGAAGACCTCGCCGCGCAGGGCGAACTCGCCGTGGACGGTGACTCGGGGCACTCGGGTATAGCCATAGCCCGAAAGCCGCTCGGCAAGCGCGCCTGAGTCGAAGCGGTCGCCCTTTCGGACGCGGGCAAGGAGGCTCGAAAAATACGCCTTGGGCGGCACGGGCGAAAGAAAGGCCCGCTGGGTCATGATGAGGACTTTTTTTTGCGCG
>DAOPYF010000064.1:8296-13837 GCA_035352735.1 Treponemataceae bacterium
GGCGGAGCCCATGCACAGGGACGCGAGCCGCGCCGATCGCTGGCCGAAGACGACGGCGCCGCGGGCGACCGGCCGATAGGCCATCGTGCCCCACCAGGGAAGGATATCATAGTCGGTTCCCGCGAGATCAAGATCCTGCGCGAGGCTCTCGATCTCCTTTTCGGTCGGGACGACGATGACGAGCGGGCCCGGATCGCTTGCGAGGTACTCGGCGAGGAAAAAACCGTGCAGCCCGCCTTGGACCCCTTCTATCTCATAGGGCCAAGCCCCTTCTTTTAAACGCGACAAAACACCGGTCATGGAGGGCCACCGGTGTAGGGCGTTCTTGAGGATATCGCAACTCATGTTGCGGCCATATTAGCACTAATGACGCATCGAAAAAAGGCCGATATAATGAAAAAGGGAGATTTTCAGGTGAAACAGCTGTTTTCCGTAATTGCCATATTCCTTATCTGCGCCGCAGCCGCTTTCTCGGCCGATGGGGACTTGCTTCCCGGATCCGATATCTCCATAAAGTTCTATGACCGCAGGGTCTACTATCCGGGCGACTCGGCCTCCGAGCCGATTTTCGTGCAGATCACGATCGCGAACTCAAGCCCCGATACCCTCCGCTTCAAGCTCGCGGACCAGCGCTCCTTCAGCGTGGACTTTTCCGCCGCGAATACCAGGAGCCGCGCGCTCGAGCATACCGAGACATGGCTCCGCCGGCGCAACACGAACGGCCAGATCTACTTTCGCGAGGTGAGCATCGAGCCGGGCGAGTCCTATTCCTTCATCGAAAACATCAAGGATTACCTCAAGGTCGAAACCCCCGGGCTCTACATCATCGACTGCGCCTTCTTTCCCGAACTTAAGCGCCTGACGGGCGAGGGAGAGCCCTGCGTCCGGTCGAATAAGCTCACCCTCGAGGTTAAGCCCTCCCCCGGCGCCGCCGCCGTGAAGGCTCTGCCGGTTTCCCCGGAAACCGCCGAGATCCTCCAGCCCGAGCCGATCCCGCCCGATCAGGTCATCAACTACATCCTTACCGCGCGCCAGCGCTCGCATTGGGAACAGTTCTTCCTCTACCTCGACCTCGAGGAGATGATCATGCGCGACCCCTCGCGAAACAGGCGCTACCGAGCCGAGTCGGAATCCGGCCGCATGACGATGATCGACAACTACAAAAGCGAGCTCTCGCAGGCGAAGGCCGATAAGGACATCTCGACGATCCCGGTCGAGTTCAAGATCGAGCGAACGACCTACGGCGACACGGAAGGAACGGTCGCGGTCCTCGAATGGTTCGACTATCGCACCTTCCGCGAGAAGAAGCGGTTTACCTACTATCTTTCGTCGAAGAATGGCATCTGGAAGGTCACCGATTATACGGTCGACAACCTCGGGACCGAGTGATACAGGGGAAAAGGTAAAAAATGAAAGCAATGCTGATCGCGGATTCAGATACCTCAGTCGGCGCGCTCGTCGAAATACTCCGTCCCTACGGGTTCGACGTGATTCGCTACCGCTCCGCGGTCAAGGCTTTGGACAATATTTGCGAGATTGAGCCGGATGCGGTCTTTATCAGTACCGCCGACTTTCCCCGCCACTGGAAGGTCATCGCCCAGTTCATTCGCTCGTACGCCGAGCGCGACCGAACCATCATCGTGCTCCTGACCAACGAACGGTTCGCGTCAGAGGAAGCCGACAAGGCGATACATATCGGCGTGCAGGCGATGATCGACGAAAGCGTGCGGAAGGGCGACGACAGCGAGCGTCTCGCGGGCATCTTCTCGCGCTATAAACCGACCGCCGAGCTTCGGGAAACCTTCGAATACCACGACGTCGGCGAGCGCGCGTCGTTTCTCTTCACGAATCCTATAACCGAAACCATCATAACGGGGAAGGTTGAGGGGGTCACGAAGACCGAGATCATGTTTAGGCCTGACGCGCCCTCGGCGACCGCGGACCTCGCGGTCGGGGACGTTCTCGACCAATGCTCGCTCAAGCTCGACTCCGAGGTCATTCAGGCAAAATGCCTCGTGACCCGAAACGGAAACGTCATGCACCTCGATTTTCAGGCGATGGCCGACAAGGACCGCGCCGCGCTCGAGCGCTTTATCTCCGCAGCAGTATAAGGGCGACGACGAGCGCGAGAACGGCAAGCGTCACCGCGTAAATCCAGATAGGCAGGGGATCGGTCTCGCCCTTCCCTTTCAGGCGCGGGGATGCGCCCCGTTTCGCGCTTCCCTCTCGCGAAGCGTTGTCTCCGTGGCCGCCAAAAGCGTAGCCGCACGCGGGGCATCCGTCGCGAAAGATCTTCGAGTCGCCCGTAAACCCGCACGACGGGCATTTTACCGACGAAAAAAACTTCCCGCAATGGGGACACACGCGGTCGTTTTGCCTGACCTGGGTTCCGCAGAATTCGCAAAAAAAGGCAGGAAGCCGCTTCACGCGCTCAGGAGCCCGAGCAACCCGGGCACGATCCGGACGGACAGGAAGCCTTTCCCTTTCCGGAGGATTTCTTTCCACTCGAGGTCGAAGTCGAGGACGATGATCCAGAATCGTTGACGTAGAAACCCGAGCCCTTAAAGCTAATCCCAATACCGCCAGAGAACACACGGCGGATTTTCTTTCCGCATTTCGGGCAGGTATCGAGGGCGGGATCGCTCATCTTTTGCACGGCCTCAAAATCATGTCCGCAAGAATCGCAAGCATATTCATACGTTGGCATTTTTCAAACACCTCATTATAGCAGTATCATTTTTTTTCAAGATACGAAAAAAACGCGAGTTCGGCAAGTTTTTCTTTCGTCACGCGAAAGCCGCTTACCGTCACCGCATCCCCTTCCACCGCGACCGTGATCGCGGCATCTCGAAACGCGAGCGCGATGAGCGGCCTTAAAGCCTTTGCAGAACGCGCGTCGGAAAGGGTAATTCGGATACGAGCCGCGTAGTTTCCGTCTTCTTGCCGTACGGCATAGCCTTCGGCAAAGCGAACGGGAAGCGTGACGTCGGGGCCAAGAAGCTTGAGCGCGAACGTGTCGGGATCGGCAAGGAAAAAGCCCAGTGTCCCGCTTTTCGCCGCGGTCGCCGCATACTCGGCGAACTCACGCGACACGGCCCCGCCCGATGCGTCTCCCGTTGACACGCGCGAGGCAAGGTCGCGGATCTCGGCGCCTTGCGCGTTCGGTTCCGCGCCTTGCGCGTTCGGTTCCGCGCCTTGCGCGTTCGGTTCCGCGCCTTGCGCGACGGCGCAGAGCGTGCCCCGCGCGGGAATCGCGACGTCCACGCCTTGGGCGTGATACCAGGTTAGTCCCGGCGACGAACGCCGCTCCCACCCCGCGGATTCCCGAAAGGCGAACGACGCGGCGGATTTCGGGAACGATCCCGTCGCGATGACGCGAACGGATCGCGTCCCGTCGGTAGGGGCTTGAGCGCAGGCGTACACAACGTCGGTTCGCTCGACGATCTTTTGCGCGGAGGCCTTTCCCACGAACGCGGTAACGGCGAGCGAGACGAGCTCCTCGTTTCCCTTCACCGGTATCACGAGATAGAACGCGCCCGCGTCCGAAAACGCGGCAAGCGGATTCCGCTCGACGCGCTGCCGTACCGTCGCACACCCGGAAAATAGCGTCGCCGCGAACGCGACGGCGGCTAGAGCGGTCGATAGCGCGCGAGGCAAGACCTGAGCGCGGCTACCGAGACTCTTACTCCCGGACAAGGTCCGCCTCCCAATTCTCGTCCCCTGCCTCGATCGACACGGGAGCGGAACCGGGAACTTCGGCGAAGGACGCGACCCATTTTGCCTGAACCGAAAGAGTCTCGCTCGAGAGATACTCGCCGAAGCGGTTAAACGCCTTTTCAAGGAGTGCCTTTCCCTCGGCTCCCGACGCGGAAGCGCCCGCCGAGACGGTAAGAGAGATGCGGTCGGTAACCTCGAGGCCTCGCTCCTTACGGAGATTCTGCACGCCGCGCACGAGATCGCGGATCAAGCCCTCGAGCTGGAGTTCCTCGGTCACCTCGGTATCGAGCCCGACGGTGAGGGTTCCCTCGTTGACGACCTTGAGCGCCGCCTTCTCGATGCGATTGACGATGATCTTGTCGCGCGTGAGGTCGATGTGCTTCCCTTCGACGTCGATGCTGAGTACGGAGCCGTCGAGTATCGACTGAATCTCCTGGGACGCGAGGCGCTCGATGGCCTCGGCCGCGACCTTCATGGAGGACCCGAGCTCCTTGCCGAGGACGCGGAAGTTCGCCTTCGCGCTGTACTCGACGAGCTCCTCTTCCTTCTCGTGGAAGATCACTTCCTTGACGTTCAGCTCCTCGCGGATGGATTCCTCCATCTCGAGGAGGACCTTCTTTTCCTCGGGGTTGCGGGTGACGAGCTCGACAGCCTTGAGGGGCTGGCGGGTCTTGAGGTTGAACTGATAGCGGAGGCTTCGCCCCATCGAGACGGCCTTCTGCACGGTCTCCATCATGAACTCGAGCGGCAGGTCGCGGAGGCTCTCGTCGTAGACGGGATAGTCCGCGAGGTGCACGGACTCGGCGTCTCCCGGCGTGCGGAGGTTCTGCCAGATCGAATCAGTGATGAACGGCACGACGGGCGCGGCGACGAGCGCGAACTTCTTGAGCGCGCGGTACAGGGTATCGTAGGCCTGCGCCTTGTCCCCGTCGTTCTCGCTCTTCCAGAACCGGCGTCGCGAGCGGCGGATGTACCAGTTGTTGAGCTGGTCGATGAAGCTCACGATCGGGTCGATCGCGCGCGAAAGGTCGTACGCGTCGAGGGCCTCGGTAACGTCCTTGACCATCTTCTCGGTTATCGACAATATCCAGCGATCGAGGGGGTTCGCGGCGGCGGTGAGCGCGGTTCGCGAGCCCGAAAGGGGCGGCTCGATTCTGTCGATGTTCGCGTAGGTGACGTAGAAGCTGTAGCTGTTCCAGAGCGGGATGAGGATGCCCTTAAGGACGTCGCGCACGCCCTCGTCCGAGTACTTGAGGTCGTCGGCCTTTACGACCGCAGAGTGCATGAGGAAAAGCCTTAAGGCGTCGGCTCCGAACTCGTCGACGACCTTATTCGGGTCGGTGTAGTTCCGCAAGGACTTCGACATCTTCTTTCCGTCGGTCGCGAGCACGAGCCCGTTGACGATGCAGGCCTCGAAGGCCGGCCGGTCGAAAAGCGCCGCGGCGAGGACGGTCAGGGTGTAGAACCACCCGCGGGTCTGGTCGAGTCCCTCGGAGATGAAATTCGCGGGGAAGTGACTCTCGAAGTATTCCTTGTTCTCGAAGGGATAGTGCTGCTGGGCGTAGGGCATCGAGCCCGACTCGAACCAACAGTCGAGGACCTCGGGTACGCGCTTCATGGTCGAGCCGCACGCGCATGGGATCGTGATCTTATCGACGAAATGCTTATGGAGGTCCTCGGGGTACGTCCCCGAAAGATCCTTGAGCTCTTCCCTGCTTCCGACGCACACGGTCTTGCCGCAGTCGGGGCATTTCCATATCGGGAGCGGATTGCCCCAGTAGCGGTTGCGGCTGATCGCCCAGTCGCGCGCGCCCTCGAGCCACT
>DAOPYF010000065.1:0-13745 GCA_035352735.1 Treponemataceae bacterium
ATCGAGCTGAAAGGCGCTCCCGCGAGGAAAATACTTTCGGCCGAATCCTTGTACGTTCCCGTCGCGGACGACACCGGTCCCGGAGGGCCGACCCACTACCTCGTGATAGAGCCCGCGCGCAAGCGCTTCCTCTCCATGCCGCTCGACCACGTCATCGCGCTGATACTGCCGGTAGCAGCCCTTTTCGGGCTCGTCTACGCCCTTATCTTCGTCTTCACGAACAAGATGGTCATCGAGCCGGTACTCAAGATGCATACCTTCTCGGAGAAGAACGCGCCGATGGACAAGCCCTTCGCCATCGACGAGATCGAGTACCTTAGGCTCTCCATGATCCAGAACGTCTCCGCCCTAAGCATCTATGGCACGGGCCTTCAGGACGAGGTCGCGAGCCGAACCGCGGAGCTAGAGGCCAGGAACCGAGAGCTCGACGCCATCTTCAACTCCGTCGTCACCGGGATCGCGCTCATCCGCGAGCGGGCGATCATCCGCTGCAACCGGCGGCTCGAGGAGCTCTTCGGCTACGCGGCGAACGGGGACGAGTCCCGACCGACCGGCCACTGGCACGACACGGGCGACGAGTTCTTCAACATGATCGACGACGTCAGGGCGCAGCTCGTTTTCAGCGAGATGCCGTACATCGAGCGGCGCATCGAGCGCGCGGACGGCTCGCGCTTCTGGGCGAGGATCTACGTGAAGCAGATCGACCCGACCAACCCGCTCTGCGAGAAGATCGTCGTGCTCGAGGACATAACGGAAGAGCGCAAGGCAGCCGAGGCGCTCAGAAAAGCCAAGACGGAAGCGGAGGCCGCGAGCCGCTCGAAAAGCACGTTCCTCGCGAACATGAGCCACGAGATCCGAACGCCGATGAACGCGATCCTCGGCATGACCTACCTCGCGCTCCGGAACGACCCGCCCCCGCGGCTTCGCGACTATCTCTGCAAAATCGACTCCTCGGGGAAGCACCTGCTCGGGCTCCTCAATGACATCCTCGACCTCTCAAAGATTGAGGCGGGAAGGATGACCATCGAGAGCCGCGAGTTCTCGGTCGAGAAGGTTTTCAACGACGTCGACGGCCTCCTCAGGGATAAGGCCGCGGACAAGGGGCTCGCCCTCAACTACCGGATCGCGCCCGGCACGCCGGAACTGCTCGTCGGGGACGAGCTCAGGATCGGGCAAATCCTTTTGAACTACGGGATGAACGCGATCAAGTTCACCGAGCGCGGAAGCGTCTCCTTCGCGGCCGAGCTCGCCGCGCGGGACAACGACGACGTCACGCTTCGCTTCGAGGTCGCCGATACGGGCATCGGGATGAAGAAGGACGAGATCGCCAAGCTCTTCCAGTCCTTTCAGCAGGCAGACGCCTCGACGACCCGAAAGTACGGCGGAACGGGATTGGGCCTCGCGATCTGCAAGCGCCTCGCGCTCCTCATGGGCGGGGCCGTCGGCGTCGAAAGCACGCCCGGCGAGGGAAGCACCTTCTGGTTTACCGTGCGCCTCGCGCCCTCGGGCGCAGACGCCACGCAGCGGGTTAACGCCTCGGCGCCGTTTAACAGCCGCATCTACGTAGTCGCCGACAGCCGAAAGACGCGCGCGATCCTCAGGGAACGGCTCGAGAGTATGTCTTTCGAGGTCGATGAGTTCTCGGCGGGAACCGACTGCGTCGAACGGCTCAGAAAAACGTGTCTCGCCGACGACTTGCCGTCGCTCATACTCATCGACCATAAAATGCCGGACCCCGACGGTCTCGAGACCGCGCGGCGGATCAAGGGGCTCGATCTTCCCGCCATGCCCCGCATGATGCTCCTCACCGCGTTCTCGAGCGAGATAGCCGCCGAGGAGTGCCGCGGCGCGGGGATTATCGAAATCCTCCAGAAGCCGATCACCCCGTCGCGCCTTTTCGACACGATCATCAGGATCGCGGGCATGGCGCCGAGAGCCGCGATGCCGGACGGCGGCGAGGGGATACTCGAGCGCCAACTCAAGCGGCTCGCGGGAACCCGCGTGCTCCTCGCCGAGGACAACGAGGTGAACCAGGACGTAACCGTCGGTCTCCTCGCCGAGGTGGGTATCCTTGCCGACATCGCGCCGAACGGCGCGCAGGCGATCGAGATGCTCGAGCGCTATCCGTACCCGCTCATTCTTATGGACATGCAGATGCCCGAGGTCGACGGGATCGAGGCGACGCGTAGGATCCGCGCGCGCGAGCAGTGGAAGAAACTCCCGATCATCGCCCTCACCGCGAACGCGATGCAGCAAGACGAGGAGCGATGCCTCTCCGCGGGCATGGACGGCTACATACCGAAACCGATCGATCCAAGCAGGCTCTGGGCAACGCTCGTCGAGTGGATAAGCCCGCAGGAATCCGTTAGCGATCCGCGCCCAGCGCCGGCCCGCGTCGCGATCGCCCCGCACCAGCACGAGATACCCGGGCTCAACCTGGCAGTGGGGCTTTCCCACGTTAGCGGAAACCGCGCCCTCCTCGACCGCGTGCTCTCCAAGTTCCTCGCCTCGAGCGGCGAAAGCGGAAAGCGCATCCGGAAGGCCCTCAACGCGAACGATCTTGAGCGGGCGAGGCTTCTCGTTCACAGCATGAAGGGAACCTCGGGCACCATCGGGGCGGAAAGCCTTCTCGCCGAGACCGAGCGCCTCGAAAGGGCGATTACGGAAAATGAACCGGAGACGGACCGCCTCGCGGCTCTCGAAGGCTTTGAGCGCGAGTTGGCGTTCTTAAGCGCGTCAATCGCCGCGGCGCAAAAGGCGCGCGCGAGCGATTCTCCGCAGGGCGACGAGGAGCCCGGCGCCCATGGCCGGCACGAGCGGCAAAGCGTTTCCGTCGTCTGCAGCAAACTGCGCCTCCTCCTCGAGGAAAACGACGCCGACGTCCCAATCCTCTTCGACGCGAACAGAACGCTGCTCACGCACGCGTTCCCCGAAACCTTTGGGGACCTCGAGTCGGCGATCGACCGATACGACTATGACGAGGCGAGGCGCATCCTCGTGGGGGAGCTCGATGATGGTAAATAGGCGAAGCTGGATATTCTCGGTTACCACTACCACCTTATTCGCGCTGCCCCTGACGGTCATGCTTCTCACGGGTATATTCTTCATCATCGAGCGGTCGCGCAAGGATCTCGAGCAAACGGCCTCGCAGACGGGAAAGCTCCTCGGCGCCTTCATCAAGGAAAACGTGAACCAACTCGAGATCCTCGCGAGCGATCGCGTCGTCTGCAATCCCGAGAACCCGATCGAGTCGAGGCTCGGCGCGACCGCCCCCTACGCGAACATCAGCGGAATTCGCGACATCTTCATCGCGGACGGTTCCGGGATCGGCGTCGGGCTCGACGGCACCACTAGGGACTTCTCCCACGACCGCGCCTTCACCCAAACGAAGCATGGGTCCGCGGGCATCTCCTACGAAGGGGTTGACGACGACGGGTCGCAGCGATTCTTCGCGATATCGGTCCCGCTTTACAGCAGCAACGCGTACTCGGGAACCATCGTTCAGTACGTGCCATGGGAAAACGTGACGACGCTCATCAACACGATAAACTTCGACCGGAACGGGTACGCGTTCATCGGCGAGCGGGTCGAGACTTTTTCCTCCACCCCGCGCCTCAACATAAACGACGCCATAGTGCGAAACAGCGAAAAGGAACGAAATGGCGATCCCTTTGGGAGAATCGCGGACATCCAGCGCCGATTCGCGGCGGGCGAGATCGGATCGGGGGTCTTCCGCGCCTACGGGAGCACGAGGCTCATCGGGTTCGCGCCGATTCCGGGGACCTCTTGGTCGATCGGCATCACCACCCCGCTTTCCGAGGTGCTCGACCACGCGTGGGTCATGGTGCTCTTCTACGCGGGGCTCATCACGTTGATACTCTTCTTTACCGAGCGCTACTACCGCAGGCGGTTCATGCTCCAAGAGGAGAAGGACAACGCGATCATGCGCCTCCAGGCCGCGAACGAAAAGCTCGAGGCGCAAAGCGACATCATCAGCGCCATGGCCGAGAGGCGGATAAGCGAAAGCGAGGGGCAATACCTTGAGCTTTTCGAGACGATGTCGAGCGGCGCGATCCTTCAGGAGATGATCCTCGACGGCGACGGGAGCCCCGCTAACTTCCGCTACCTTTCGGTGAACGGCATGGCGGAGCGGATGTTCCATATCGACCGAAAGAACTTCGTCGGGAAAACCTACCGCGACGTTAATACGGACGCGTCCGACGAGATGATCAAGACGATGAACGAGATCGCCTTCGGCAGCGAGCCGAGGCGCCTACCCGATTTTGAGACGAGCGACGGGCTCGTCATACGCAACACCGCGTACTCGCCGAAAGCCGGGCAGTTCGTCACCCTGTACGACGACATCACCGAGGAAGTCCGCGCGAAGGAGGCGCTCGAGGTCGAGCGGGAGAAGCTCATCAAGGCCACGCGCCTCGCGGAGGAGGCGAACCGCGCGAAAAGCAATTTCCTCGCGAGCATGAGCCACGAGATCAGGACGCCGCTCAACGCGATCATCGGGCTCGCCGACGTCGAGATCGAGACGCACGAGGAACCCCTGACCGTCCGCACCTTTACCGCGATCAGGGAGTCCGCGAAAAACCTCATGACCCTCCTCAACGACATCCTCGACTACTCGAAGATGGAGGCCGGGAAGCTATCGCTCGAGCGCAAGCCGTTCCCCCTCGAGGAAACGGTCAACAACGCGCTCGTCGTCACCACGCCCCGCCTGAGCGGCAAGCGGGTGAACATGCTCGTCGATTACGACTCATCGCTGCCCGAGATCATCATGGGCGACTCGGTCAGGCTCTGGCAGATCCTCAAGAACCTCCTGGATAACGCCGGAAAGTTCACGACGGAGGGGCAAATCATCCTTAGGGTCCAGAACCTCTCCGGCGAATCGATTCGCTTCACGGTGTCCGACACGGGATGCGGCATCGAGCCGAGCCAGGCCAAGCGGCTCTTCGAGGCGTTCGAGCAAGGAGACAGCGAGCTCGCCCGAAGGGCCGGAGGGACCGGGCTCGGGCTCTCGATCACGAAACAGCTCGTCGAGATGATGAACGGGACGATCGAGGTTTCGAGCGAGGTCGGTCGCGGCACGACCTTCACCGTGACGTTGCCCCTTGAGGTCCCCGAAATCGAGCGCGACGCGAACCGGCTGCCCGAAGAAGCGGCGCTCCTCGCGGGAAAGCGAATCCTCGTCGCCGACGACGACCCGAACGCGCGCCACATACTCAAGGCAATCCTCGAGAAGGCGGGAACGACGACGGTTTGCGTCCCGAACGGCGAGGAAGCGATCGCCTGCGCGACCCGAGACGAGGAAGAGGGCGCGACCTTCGACCTCGTCATCCTCGACCTCTTGCTCCCTGGCCTCAGCGGCATCGACACGGCGAACGAGCTTACGCAGGTCCTCCATTATCGGCCGCTTTTAATACTCGTCACCGCGTGGTCGAAAAACTTCTCGGTCGACGAGATCCAGAGCGCGGGCTTCGCGGAAACTATCGATAAGCCCTTCATGCCCTCGACGGTCATTCGGAAGATCGTCCATGCCTTTGGGGAGAAAAGCCCCGCGGGCGCATCCCGCGCGGCGGAACCGCGAGAGCAGTACCCCGACGCGAGGATTCTCGCCGTCGAGGACAACGCGCAGAACCGCGACGTCGTCAACCGAATGCTCTTCCTTTTCGGGATCAGGCCAGACTTCGCCGTCAACGGCATCGAGGCGATCGAGAAGACAAAGGCAAAGGCATACGACCTTATCCTGATGGATATACAGATGCCCGACATGAACGGCCTCGAGGCGACGCGGCTCATCAGGGCACGGGAAAAAAACGAGGGGATCGCGCCGACGCCGATCGTTGCGATGACCGCGTACGCGATGGCGGAGGACATTAAGGCGAGCCTCGCGGTCGGCATGGACGCGCACATCACGAAACCCATTGAGATCGGCATGCTCAAGAACACCCTCGAAAAATACGTCGGGTCAAAGAAGACGATGAGCGTCGCGGCGGAGGCTACCGACGATGCGGCAAGCGCGGCCGGGACAGAGAGCATGCCCGAGCTCGAGTGCGTCAACGTCCCCGAGGGCCTCGCGCGGCTCGGCAACGACGCGTCTCTTTTCATCCGTCTCCTCCTCGGGCTCAAGGACATGCTCGAGCGCCCGCAGCCGGAATTCGAGAGCGCCATATCGGGAGACATGATCAACGCGACGGCGCGATTCATCCACACCGTCAAGGGCATCGCCGGGAACCTCGGCGTCACGGAGCTCTATCGGATCACCGGCGAGCTCGAGGCCGACATGCGGGCGCATAAGCCGCAGAAGGCAAAATACGACGAGTACCGCAAGATATGCGCGAGGATCTTTACCGAGCTCGACAAAAAGCTCGCGAAGAAAACGGCAAAGCAAGAGCGCAGAACCCCGCTCGAGGCCGGCACCGACGAGGAACTCGCCGCGATCCTCGAGAAGATCGTCATCCCGCTCGAGACCGGCGACGCGTCGGCAGTCGAAGAGATCCTTGAAACCCTGAAGGCGAAAAAATTCCGGAAGCTCGGGAGGAAGGGCGTCGACGAGCTCGTGAAGCTCGCCGCCTTATTCGATTACGACGCGATGCTCGAGAGGATCTCGGCGATCAGCTAGGGCTGAGGCTTCTCGACTTGCGCTTGCGTTTCTCGGCGTAAAGGACGGTATCGGCGAGCGAGAGGAGCCGCCCGAGATCCCGGACGGAGTCCGTGTACTCGACGAACCCAAGGCTTATCGAGAGCGCGTATGGCTCGCCGCTCGAGGCCTTCCAATCGCGCAGGAGCTCGCCGATTCTATCCCGCAGCGCGGGAAATCCGCCCGCGCGGGTATCCGCGGCGACGATGGCAAACTCGTCGCCCGAGAGGCGCGCTATCGCGTCGACGCTTCGGAACGCATTCCTCAAGGCGCCGGCCACGGCGCATATCGCGCGGTCCCCCGCCTCGTGCCCCCACGCGTCGTTGATCCCCTTAAGCCCGTCAAGATCGCCGAAGATCACGAGCCCTCCCCGATTCATCCTAAGCGAAAGGTCGATGCATTGCTGCCCTTGGGCGAGAAAGCCCCGCCGGTTCAGGAGGCCCGTCAGGTCGTCGGTTTTCGAAAGCGCCGAAAGGAGCGCGTTCTTCTCCTCGAGCTCCCCGAGCGCGGCGCCGAGCTTTTCCTCGAGCCTCAGCTTCTCGGTGAACACGAGCGCCGAGCTTATTCCCTTCGAAAGCTGCACGCACAGGGTTTCGTATACCGACGGGCTCATGTCGCCGGGCTCATACAGGATGTACCCGAGCTGGCATTCCCGATGATAGAGCGCCGTCGCGACGAGGACGCGCGCGCGCGCGGTAAAGAGCCCTTCGGGAACGATGCGCTCGCGCGGGTTAAAATAACGCCCCGAGTCCCTGCGAGCGTCATAGGACGCTCCCTCGTCATACGCGATAATAAGCTCCGCGCGTTCGGGAAGTTGAAAAATCGCGTCCCGCCCGCATTCGATCGGCCGGGGATAGAGACAGAGGGCGCAGGACTTCATGTGAAAGTACTCAAGGTCCGCCCGAAGATTCGCGGTGAGGTCGAAAATTCCCTGGACCTCCTGAAGGTGGCCGAGGTAAAAGCGAAGCTGGAGCAGGTCGTCCTCGAGGTCAAACCGCGAAGGCCCCGAAAGCGTCGCGGCGTTCCGGTCCTCGAGGCCGGCGCACCCGCAGCTTTCCCGGCACCGGCACCGCGTCGGGACCTCCGTCCGGGCGGGGACGCGCTCGCCCGCGATAATCGCGAGCGCCAGCTCTGCCGCGCGGCGGCCCTGCTCCTCGATGTTTTGGGATACCGTGGTAAGGGACGGCGAACTGAATTGCGAGCGGTCGATGTCATCGTATCCCGTGACGATCACGTCTCGGGGCACCGAGACGCCCCGCTCGCGAAGGCAGCGCATCGCGCCGAGGGCCATCATATCGTTCATCGAGACGATCGCGTCCGGAAGCGCGTTGCCGGCGAGCAGAAAAGCCTTCACCGCCTCATAGCCCGACTTCTCGGTGAAGTTCCCCGCGAGCAGGGGAACGCGCTCGGGCGGGATATCGGCTTCCCGGAGAAAGTCGCGAAGCGTTTCCCCGCGCGCGCGAACGTCCGGGTTCTCGCCGATCCCGGAGAGGATCGCGAAGCTCCGGCATCCATGCTCCTCGCGCAAATGCCGCAAAAGCCCGGCGAACCCGTCGCCCGAGTCCGCGACGACGCTTGGGACGCCGGGTAATTCAACGCCGAGGCTCACGACGGGCAGCGGCTTGAGCGAATCGAGATATCCTTGGAATTCGCCTGCCGTCTGGAAATTCATCTGGGGGCCGGAGGCGACGATCAGCGCGTCGAGGTTCTCGGGCCTCACGTGCGCGTAGATGGCGGTATTCTGATACTCAAAATCATAGGGCCAACGGGCCGCCCGGCCCGAGAAGACGCAGAGGGAGACGCCCCGTTCGCGGCAAAGCGCGGCCATGCCCGCGGTAAGCTCCCGCGCGTAGTTTGAGTCGGTCGAGTCTGTCTGTAAGCCAAGGCGAATCGGATGTGCGCTCATACGAAACTCTGGGCCATTATACGGTGCCTTGGCGACTTTGTCAGGATCGCGGTACACTCTCCCGCATGAAGGTAACCGAGATACGCGCGACGTCGCTGATATCGAAATCAGGCCTCCCCGGCGCGGACTTCGTCATCAACCCGTACGGCGGGTGCAGCCACGCGTGCGTCTATTGCTACGCGCGATTTATGAAACGCTTTTCGGGACATGACGAAAAATGGGGACAGTACGTCGACGTCAAGGTAAACGCGGCCGAGCTCGTGCCCCCCCGGGAAGAGGGGCTTCCCGGCCTCGATAGCCCGAGCCGCTACGCGGGAAAGCGGATCTTCATGTCCTCGGTCACGGACCCCTATCTTCCCCAAGAGTGGGAATACCGCCTGACGCGCGCGATCCTCGAGCGGCTCATCCCCCACCAACCGTCCCTCGGCATCCAGACGAAGTCCGCGCTCATCACGCGCGATATCGATATCCTCGCGCGCTTTCGCGACTGCGAGGCGGGCCTGACCCTCACGACCCTCGATGACGGCATGCGGCGCGAGCTCGAGCCCGGAACCTCGTCGGTAAATGATCGCCTCAGGGCACTCGCCGAACTTCGCGACGCGGGTCTCAGAACCTATGTCTTTATCGGGCCCATCATCCCCGCTATCACCGACTGGAAGGCGATCATCGACGCGACGAGCGACCGCGCCGATTTTTACTACCTCGAAAACCTCAATATCGCGGGCTCGGTCGGGCACGACATGGCCGCGTGGTACCGAGCGCGCCACCCGGGGCTCCTTGCCGCGTACGAGGCTGCGTACGCGCCGGGAAGCTCCTTCTGGGACGACACGGAGGCGGAAATCGAGGCGTTCTGCGCGTCACGCGGCGTCGAGGGCCGGGTGTACTTCCATCACGGACGGCGCTGAACCGGCGGGTGCAGCCAGAGGATGGAGCTCACGAGGCGCGGATACAGGCGCGAGCCGAGATCCTTTCCGTCCGAGGAATCGACCTGGTCGGTCGCCGCCCAGTCCGCGCTCCCGACGCACTGCCAGCGCACGTGAGCCGCGTCGCGCCGCGTCCGCTCGTCGGAGAACCCGAGGATCGTCTCGGCGACGAACTGGCTGATGAATATCTTCGAGGGCCAGGTGTTCCGGCTCGTCGAGGAAAGCTTCCAGCCGCCCGAGGTCGCGTCGAGGCAAACCCCCGGGGCGAGCACGGTGTCGAGATGCCGCGCCAGGGCCTTCATGAGCGCGGCGTAGGGGCCCGTGCCCGAGACAGCCTCACGCTCCCCGCAAAACCACGGATAGATAAGACCCTCGACCGCGGGTATGATCCGCGACGTGTTCCCGCCTTCGAATACCGCGGGGATGAAGCCCTCGGCCTCGATCATGCGCGACGCGACCGTGCGCGCGGCCGCCGCCGCGCTCTCCCGCGCGCGGCCGGCAAGCGACCCGGAATCAAACTCCTTCGCCCGGCGCTCGAGAAGTCCCGCCGCGCATACGAGCGTGGCCCATGCCTTCACCGCGACGTAGAGGTTATTCCGCGCCTGCCCGAGGCTCACGTCGAGCGAGTCGAAGGTCGTGATCTCCGATCCCGCCGCGCACCGCTCCGAGTCGACGTCCATGATCCCGTCGCCGTTCGCGTCCCGCGCGAGAATCGACTCGACCGCGGCGGCGACGTTTTTACCGTTCCGCGCAAACCACGCGGCATCCCCCTCGGCGTACATATAGAGGCACGTGGCGAGTGTCCAGTTCAGCGTTTCCTCATAGCACATGTAGCTGAAGCACCCGGTCAGGTTCGGGAGCTCGTAACTCGAGAACCCCGGCCGCGTGAAGCAGTCGGCGACGCCCTGGTCGTGGAGGAAGGTGAGCCCGTGGAGGTCGCGAAAGGAATAGCGCGCGACGAAGAAGTCGAGCTCGTTGCGGACGGTCCAGGGCGAGTAATGGAGCTCGTGGAAGGTTTGGTCGATGGTGAGGTCGAGCGTGTTCATCATCTGGTACTCGCCCTCGTTCACCACGAAGATCGTCTTCCCGTCGCCGTCGACGAGAAGCTCGGTGCTCGCGTTGTAGCTATGCGCGCCGTGCGCGATGAGGAATTTCCGCTCGTCGGAAATGGGGGCGGCGTCGAGCTCGGAGTCGAGCCGCGCGGCGACCTTCAGCGCCTCATCGGCGCCCGCGAGGGCCTCGGTCAGCACCTCGTCGAGATTGCCGAAAAGCGTGCTTTGAAAGAGGCGCGCAGGGACGCCGGAGGTCACGGTGCCGTCGCGCCAGGCGCCGAGGGCGACGAGGTACTCGCGCTTCGCCCGCGCGGGCACGCGGAAGCGGAGGCAGCCCTCGGAGGCGAGTCGGCGTATCGGGTGGGGCTTCTCGTCAAACGCTGCGTAAAGCGAACTCCAGTCCATCGCCTCCTCGACGTCGTCGGCGGCGAGGGCGGCGAAGCCCCAGTCTTGCGGGTGTGCGAACCCGAGGAGGGCGCCGCCGGTCGAGTCGGAAAGCGGACGCCTGATGCCCTGCATGCCGAACACGCCGGTCATCGGGGCGTCACAGCCCGTATTGTCAAAGGTAAGGCGAACGTAGATCGCCGGGCGCATGCCCTTTCGGAGGATGGCGCGATTCGCGGCCTCGGGATCGGGCACCGCGCCGAAGAACGAGGTGACGGTCAGGGAAAGGCATCCCGCGCGCCAGGTCTCGCCGCTCATAGAAATCTCGCGGGCGATATCATCCTTGCCGAAGTAGGCAAGGTGGCTCTCGTGATTCGCCGCGGCCTCGGCGGATCCGGCGGGACCGTCCGCGACGAAGGCGTCGGCGCCAAGGCCGACCTTCACGTCGGGCGCGAACGGCAGGAGAACGGGGCGCCCGGAACCCGAGCGGTACCCGACGAACAGCGCGCGCTGAGGCGGCTGCACGTTTCCGACGACCATTCCGGCGCCATGCCCGATGCGTCCGAGCGCGAGGCAGCTATCCGCGCCCCAAATCCCATGAAGGGAGTAAAAGTCGTTATCCTTGATCCGTACGGGCATGCGAGCCTCCTTAACCGTTTTCCTACACTATCCGTTTTAAGGCGAACGCGATATCGGTGTTTTTCCGTACCGTTCGCGCGATCAAATTCTGGCGCTATTCCCGGTCGCCTTCGGGCTCAAGGCTCTTGAGGTTCTTGATCATCCAAGCGAAGCTCACTTCCATAAGCGGCCACGCGAAAACGCCGGCGGTGGGCATCCACGCCCAAAACTCGTTGGCGAGGAAGGTATCGGAACGATAGAGCAGGGCGTTTGCGAGAAGGCAGGCGGACGAGATGAAGATCCAGCCGAACACCGACGAGCGCACGTCCTGCGAGCAGTCGATCGAGACAAGCGCGGTTTCAAGGCGATGCGCCTTCCAATCGACGTACTTGATGATCGCCGGAATCGCGAACCCGAGCCAGCCGGGTATCGCAACGTAGATCGCGTTAAAGCCGAAGGAATCGAGGGCGAACCAGATTCCGACCGCGAGCATGTAGAACGTCCCGTATATCGCGCTCAGGCCGAGCATGTACCACTCGGCCTTCTTCTCGTATATCTTTTTTTTCAGGCCGGTCATCGTCTCGATGAGCTCGTCGAGATTGCCGAGGGAAGCGACCGCCTCGGAAAAGGCGTCGTGCTCCGGAACCCCGCGCGCTATGCTGTCGGTAATCCGGTCCCTGATGTGCGTCTCGAGTTCCTCGCGCTGTTCCGCGATCTTATCCGTCTCGCTCATGCCGCGGAAAAGCCCGCGTACGAAGTAATGCACCGAGTCCATCAGTCGTCTCCTATCAGTTTGTCGAGTATCTTTCGCGCGAGTCGCCACTCGGCTCGGCAGCGCTCGCCGTACGCGCGGCCGGTATCGGTAATCTCGTAGTACTTTCTCCGACCGCCCTGGCTTTCCTCGCCCCAGTACGCGCGGATGTACCCCTGCCCCTCAAGCCGCCTGAACGCGGAATAGAGCGACGGCTCCTTGAGCTCGTATTCCCCCGCTGATCGGGAAAGGACTTCCTTGTACACCTCATAACCGTACCGATCCTGCTCGGCGAGAAGCCTCAGCACGATCGTGTCGATGTGTCCGCGGATCATGTCCTTTCCGATGGTATTTGTTTCTTCACTCATATTACTGTGCCTGTAAAGGTAAATCAGTTAGGCCTATTTTGCAACGGTATTTTTGCGCCACGGCGAGGTATTTTCTCGGCGCGAATCGTATCCTTCTCCGTGTCGCGCCCATTTCAGCCCTTCCGCGCAACGCGGGCAAAATTGACAGGGCACGGGGGTCAGACTAAAGTTAAGGGTATGGATGACCCGACAAGCGCGCTCCTTAAGTCGCCCGACTTCGCCAAGTTTCTCTTCAATGGCCTTAACATCGCCATCTTCTTGATAGACCGGGCTTTCCGCGTGCGAATGGTCAACGACGCGTACCGCGCCCTCTTTACCCAAGAGGAAGCGAAGGCCCTCGGCGAGCTCTGCGGAAACGCGCTCGGCTGCGCCTTCGCCGTCGAGCAAGGGGCCCCGTGCGGGACCACGACCGAGTGCGCGAATTGCGCCCTCCGAAACTCGGCCCTCGAGAGCGTCGCCGCGATCGACGCCGAACCGAAAACCAGCTATATCTCGCGCACCTTCTATATCGCCGGGAAACCGATGCGTAAGCATTTCCGCGTCAAGACGAAAAGCATCCTTCGGGACGGCGACCCGATAACCATCGTCGCGCTCGACGACATAACCGAGCTTGAGGAACAGATGGAGCGTATCAAGGATCTCGCAAATCGCGATCCCCTCACCAACCTCTTTAACCGACGATACTTCTTCGAGGTCGGCGAGGCGATATTCCAAAACGCTACCCGAGGGAACATCAGCATCGCGGTAGCCATATTTGATATCGACCACTTCAAGCGGGTTAACGACGCGCACGGGCACGTGGCGGGCGACGCCGTCCTTCGCGCGGTATCCGGCACGCTCGCGAAAAACCTCCGCAAGGCCGACGTGCTCGCGCGCTTCGGCGGGGAGGAGTTCTGCCTCCTCATGCACTGCCATGAGCCCGACGACGCATACACCGTCATCGATAAACTCCGGCTCCTCGTCGAGCAGCAACCCATCGCCTACGAGGGAAGCCCGATCGCCGTCACGATTAGCGCCGGGCTCACCGCGAAGCTCGAGACCTCGCTCGAGGCCATGATCGCCCACGCCGACGAGATGCTCTACAAGGCGAAGGC
>DAOPYF010000066.1:0-13684 GCA_035352735.1 Treponemataceae bacterium
TTCTCGCGAAAACGGCCGAATGCCGAAGCACTCGTTCGCGCGTATAACGCGCTGAACGGTTCGTCTGGGTTACCGGACGTAAACACGATGCTTCAGGAATACCTCGAGAACGAAAAAAAGTAAAAAAGGGGACGCGTGCGCACCCGAAGTGGGGGAAGCGGAGAAACGTTTCCCGCGCGGCGGGAAACTTTCGGAGCGAGGGGGAGCCGGCCCGAACGCCTACCCGCGCGGGTGCGTGCGGAATGCCCGAACGCGCGAGGTCCGTCGCAGACGGACGAGAGGCGCTCCCCCTTCGATGCGCAACACTCGACGCCATGGGGTCTGACCCTGGGGAAATGGGGTCTGACCCTTAAAAACGCTTAAATCCGGCGCAACCTTCTCGGGGGTTGGCGCGTCTATCCAGGTGTCCGCATGCATGCCGTTTCGGCCCGCGGCGGCCTTGAGGAGACACCATGAAAACCACCGGCATCACCAAGCGCTATTCGCTCGGCGAAGAGATCGCGAGCGCGATTACCCACGGGCTCGGGGCGGAGCTTTCGATAGCGGCGCTCGTCTTCCTCATTATTAAGGCAGCGGCCTCCGCGCCCGCCGGCATGAAGGCGCACTACATCGTCGCGTTTACGATCTTCGGCGCCTCGATGATCGTTCTCTATCTCGCCTCAACCCTCTACCACGCATTGACGAACCCGGCGGCGAAACGGGTTTTCGGCGTGTTCGACCATAGTTCCATTTATCTTTTGATCGCGGGAACCTATACGGCATATTGCCTGACCGCGCTCCGAGGCGCGCTGGGGTGGACGCTCTTCGGGATCATCTGGGGCCTCGCGGCGACGGGAATCACCTTTTACGCGATCTTCGGCGCGCGCATGCGCAAGCTTTCTGCGATCACGTACATCCCGATGGCGCTGATCATCATCCTCGCCGGTAGCGAGACGAAGGCGCGCCTTTTCGCGACGAGCGGCAGCGACTTGAGCTGGCGCCTCCTGCTCGCAGGCGGCGCTTTCTACATCGCGGGCACGGCGTTTTACGCGATGAAGAATGTGAAGTGGACGCATTTCGTGTGGCACCTGTTCGTCATCGCCGGAAGCGCCATGCACTTTCTCTCGATTTATCTCATCGCGTAATCGGGATCTACGACAGAGCCTTCCGCGAAGCTACCGGATAAACGACGGCCTGACGGTATGGGGGTTATACCAGTTCAAGAGGGCCCGTACTACCTCGGGGTCTTCGCGCTTCAGGTATTCCTTCCAAAGGTCTTCCCGAATCAGGATGTACCTGCTATCGATCCGCCTGACCTCGGCGTCGAGGGTATCGCCTGCCAATTCGGGGAAGCGCGCCGTTATGGCAGAAACGGGCACGCCGTATGCGACGCGCCAAATCTTTTCATGCGGAAACGCGAAATCGGGAACGTAGTTCAACGCCATCTTGAAGTCGTTGTAATACGTGTAGACATGATTCAACCCAAGATGGGCGATAAGCAGCGTATCCTTGCCGAGCTCGATGCGACTGGCGACCTTTTTATAGTATTCATACGGCGGATCGCGGGCGAGATCGTAGACGCGCGGCGAGAAGGCGCACAGTAAGGCCGCGCAGCACAGCGTCGCGGCATACGCGACGCGCGCGGCTTTCCCCGAGAATGGCCGCGCATAGGCAGTTCCGAACGCCACGGCGAGAATGATCGAGCACGGAATCGCGGAGAGGAACATCCGGTATCCCATGTCAAGCGAATCAAGTTTCCAGAACGGAAAAAAAAGCACGAGCGGAACGACGGCATAGGGAAGAAGCCGTTTGGTCTTTACGCACTGGCTCATCCCGACGATCCATGCGATCGCGAAGTAGGCGGACAACTCAAGCACGATGGCGAAGCGTAGATGCGTCCGGAAAAAAACCGACGCGGCGGGAAACGCGGGAACGGCGGAGAAAACGCCCGCGAGCCGCTGCCATTGCGCTATCGCGATATACAGGAACGCGACGAACGCGGTCCCCGCGACGACCCAGCGAGCCGCCGACTTCAACCGCAGCAGGATGAATACGGCCGTAAAGGCAATCGCGAAGCACGCGGTAATGAGATGCGAGAGGCACGCGAGCGCGAAGAAAACGAGCGCGGCGGCGATCGGCGGTACCGAAGGTTTGTCCCGCCGCCGCCATGCAAAAAAGAAACAGGAAACATACGCGAACAGGAACGCGAGCCCCGTCAGGTTATTGATGTAGTTTACCGCGAGCTGGGCGCACGATGGCGAGGCGGCGCAGAGAAAGAAACCGAGCGCGGCGTTTGGGTACCGTCCGGGAAACATGGCGAGAATCGCGAGGAAAATCGAGACGGCAAGGGCGACCGATATTACGGCCGCGTAGACCTTGCAGCCAATGATGGCGTCCCCGCATATGATCGCGAAAAGCCCGCAGAGGTAAAACCCCGGGGACGAGTCGGGATTCTCCAGATGCCCCTCTTCCACGAGGGACTTTGCCTGCAACGCGTAATAGTATCCGTCAAGGCCCGTCGGATGCGGGGATTTTTCAAGCATGGAAAAGCGCACGCCGAACAGGCAGGACGACGCGATGGCGAGAAAAAGCGCCCATGCCGCGGCGTTACGTGATGCTTTTCTCATATTTCGCGCTTACTCCCCTGAAACCGAGGCGCTCAACGTGCCTTCGCGCGGCCGCGTTAAAATTCCATATATGGCACACGGCCGTTTCCGCGCCGTTTTCCTTCCCGATCGACAGGGCGCGCCGCACGAGCTCGGCGCTGACCCTGCCCTTACGCCAGCCGTTCCTGACATACACGGCGTGCAGCTCGATCACGACGCTATTGACCAACAGCGCGACGTCAGGCGTTTCCCTGATCGCCCCGCACACGAAGCCGTTGACGGCCCCGCCTTCTTCCGCCACGAGCATGAAATGCGAAGGGCGCCCCGCGTCGCGCGGGCCCGCGGCGTATTTGTCGTGCCTGAGCGCGCGCTGTTCCTCCGAAGGCTCCCTGAACCTTTCGGGCATCGCGTCGATATGCACGCGATCGAACAGGCGCCACAGTTCCATCATGCTCTCGCGGTCGGACTGCCGATACTCCCGTATCATTGCTCGCCGCTTCCGGCAAAAGAGGTCGGAGCCGAGATCAGCGGCGAGTACATCATGATCGCGTGATTCTCCGCAAGGATATCGTCGCTCGCGAGTTCTCTCCGTCCCTCGGGATCCTCGAAGAAATGCCTGCGTCCCAAAATATTGTGCCTCACGTATACGCTCCCCATTTCCTGCGTGATCCAATGGCTCCTTTCGTACACCTCGTAGCTTTCGCCCACGGGCACGTCGGTTTTCCAGGACCCTTCAAGCTTATCGCCCGAAACCGACACGCGCAGGACGAACGTCGTGTTCGTGTCGTTCCTGATCTGCAGGTCGCGGTAGTTATACACGCACGTCGCGCCGCTCCCGAACGGCTGCGTGCGGTTTTGGTCCGGAAAGACGTCGAAGCTGTGACGATAGCGCTCTATGACGGAAAGCGACGTATGAACCGTCATCCAGTACAGTAAATTGGACAGCTGGCACAAGCCTCCCCCGATACGCTCGGTCGGCACCCCGTTTACGAGGACGACGCCCTTCCTGAATCCCCTCAGCGCGATCGGCGCGCCGATTTCCTTCCAGTACGAAAAGACCTTGCCCGGCTCGAGAACGAACCCGTCGAGTCTCCGCACCGCAAGCCGCAGGTTGACGACCTTGTTTTTCTGAAGCTTGCAGTCGATGTCGGACAGGTTCCGAAAAAGGGGCGTCGCGTGGGAGAATACAGCGTGGCAATACCGTTCTTCGGCTTTGCCGCCGTCTTCCAGTTTGCGGTGACGGTACAGGCGGGCGTTCCGCATCCAGAAGCCATACCTGAGCAGGGAATACAGGAATCGGCCAGCCTCGATTCGAAGCCGGCTTCGTTTTTTCGGCGCTATATAGCGGTACATTTAATATCCGTTGTCCCCGAAATCTTCGCGAACCACGCGCGACGGATCCAATACCTTATACGGGACCCCGTTGAAGAAAACGGTATCGCCGTCGACCTTCACGAGCGTTACCGTGGTGACGTCGACATAGTCGACTTGCGCGGTATTGATGATGCGCGCATTTCCCAGGGTATACTCGACTCTTGACGGCCCGATCCATCCATCGTAGGTAAGGCTGACCCAATCGGTCTTTGACTGATCGTAGTCGAAGAAAAAGCGGAGATCGTCCGCGGAGTAATCGTTCCCGTAATTTTTGTTGAGGTACTTCTGTATCGCCGCTTTTAGGGAATCCTTCGGCGCGGACTTGAAGCACGCGGTATGCCCGAGCGATTGAACCTCGAAGTCCGCCGCTTGGTTTCCGGAAATCGAAACGGACAGGGAATCTTCGGGATCTGCCCCGACAAAATCGAGCGTATCGGAGTGGTACTTCTGGAAGAGGCCAAAGAACCGTTTCCGGAAGTCCTCGGCGGAATTCTTGAGCGCGTATCGAGAGTTTTCTTCCTGAACGGCCTTTATCCTCTCGACGTTCTTGAAGGGAATCACCTTCCCCTTGTATAGAAGCCGAATATCGCATAGGCAGGTGTCGTTATACTTCGAGCCGCGGTACACGTCGGTTATCTTGATCGTGATAGTCCTCGCGGTCTGGAGGAGGTCAAACTTGATGGACTGCCATCCGGGCACATTGTCTTTAAGGGCATATTCCTTTTGCTGGAAGTGCTTGCCCGCCGTCTGCGTGAGCTGAATGCCCTTTACTCGGTTGTTCTTCCCGTATAAATCATTGCCCGACGCGAAACCGTTGACGATCTCGAGTTCGTCAAAGCTGACGGGCGCCTCAAGCTCTACCGTAATGGACTCCCCGATCCCCGGCCCGGAAGGGTCGTTCTCGCACCAGGTCGTCGAGAAATCGCCGTCAAGTATGTTTACCGGCGGATAAAGATACTTTCCGTCATATTGACCCTCGACAAGTTCCGATGTCGCCGTTACCGATGCGACCGCCGCCTCATCCGTTTGCGCCCTAAACCAATTCGACTGCGCGGGAAGCGCGAACGCGCAAAGCGATAAACAGAGCATCGCCAACAATGATTTTTTCATATAGTATCTCCGCTTGTTTTTATTCGAATGATTTGAGTGTATTGCATAGTATACCACGGATGATCGCCTTTTTCATATCTTCAAATTCCAGAGCATGTCTTGAGAAAGAATCGACTGGCAAAGCCCTGTCAAAAGAACTCGATATCGGCCCTTTTGTATCGATGATTTTTTCTTGACAGATCGGTATCCCGGGTTAACAATAGGCTAGACTCATCTTCGATCTACTTACTATCCAGTCAAGCTCCAGGCGAAATCGTCCGTGCCGCGCACGGAAGCAAATTAGGGGGATACTATGACGATTCTCTACACGTTGTTTGGATCGGTCTCCGCGCTGATCTTTGCCTTCGTCCTTGCGCGCTTCGTGCTCAAGCAGGACTCGGGGACCGATAAGATGAAGGAAATTTCCGAGGCGGTTCAGAAGGGCGCGAAGGCATACCTGAAACAGCAGTATAAGATCGTCGGGATCATCTTCATTTGCCTTTTCGTATTGCTCGGAACCCTCGCGGCGGTCTTCCACCTGATCTCGCCGTTCGTGCCCTTCGCGTTCATCACGGGCGGGTTCTTCTCCGGTCTTGCCGGGTTCATCGGCATGTCCGTCGCGACCAAGGCGAACGCGAAGACCGCGTGCGCCGCCCGCAAGAGCCTCAACTCAGGGCTCCGGGTCGCGTTCTCGACCGGAACGGTCATGGGCATGACCGTGGTCGGACTCGGCCTCCTCGACCTTACGCTCTGGTACGGAATCCTCAAGCTCGGCTTCGGGATGAACGACGCGGACATTCCCCCGATCATGATAACCTTCGGCATGGGAGCGTCGACGATGGCCCTGTTCGCGCGCGTCGGCGGCGGTATCTTCACGAAGGCCGCGGACGTCGGCGCGGACTTGGTCGGCAAGGTCGAGGCGGGCATCCCCGAGGACGATCCCCGCAATCCCGCGGTCATCGCGGATAACGTCGGCGACAACGTCGGTGACGTCGCGGGCATGGGCGCCGATCTTTACGAATCCTACGTCGGCGCGATCGTCGCTACCATGGCCCTCGGCTCAGCCGCCGCGCTCGCGTCGAACGGCTCGCTTGGGGTCTTGAACCTCATCCAGATCCCGCTCGCGGTAGCGACCATCGGCGTCATCCTCTCGATCGTCGGTACCTTCTTCGTCCAGGCGAAGGAAGACTCGAGCCAAGCGACGCTCCTCGCCGCGCTCAGGAAGGGCGTGTGGTTCTCGACGATCGGCATCGCCCTTTTCAGTTTCCTCTATATCGACTTCTTCCCCGGACTCGGCGGCGCGTACCTCGGGATATGGGGCTCCATGATGTGCGGGCTCGTCGCCGGCAACGTCATCGCGTTCTTCACCGAGTATTTTACCTCGGACACCTATAAGCCCACCAAGGAAGTCGCGGACGCCACGGTCACCGGGGCGGCGACCGTCATCATCGGCGGCCTCGCCGTCGGCATGAAGTCGACCGTCATCCCGGTCATCACGGTCGCCGTATCCATACTCGCGTCCTTCTTCCTCTCAGGGGGGGCCGCGAACTCCATCCTCGGGCTCTACGGCATCGGCATCGCCGCGGTCGGCATGCTCGCGACGCTCGGCATCACCCTCGCGACGGACGCCTACGGTCCCGTCGCCGACAACGCGGGCGGCATCGCCGAGATGGCGGGGCTCGAAGCCGAGGTTCGCCAGCGGACCGACGCGCTCGACTCGCTCGGCAACACCACCGCCGCTACCGGCAAGGGATTCGCGATCGGGTCCGCGGCGCTCACCGCGCTCGCGCTCATCGCGGAGTACAACCAAAAGATCGGCGACGCTGCGAGCAACATCCTCCCCGCGATGGGCGGCATCTTCGCCGACTACGCGAAAACGAGTTTTGAGACGAGCCTCACGAACCCGTACGTTATCGGCTGCCTGTTCGTTGGCGCGATGCTCCCCTTCCTCTTCTCGGCGCTTACCATGTCGGCCGTCGGACGCGCCGCGGGCGCGATGGTTCAGGAGGTGCGCAGGCAGTTCAAGGCCGACCCCGGTATCATGGCGGGAACCTCGAAGCCAGACTACGCGGCGTGCGTCGGCATCTCCACGAAGGGCGCGCAGCGCGAGATGGTGTTCCCCTCGCTCCTCGCGATCTTCGCGCCGATACTCGTCGGCGTCTTCGTCGGCCCGGTCGGCGTCATGGCGACGCTCTCGGGCGCGCTCGCCTCGGGCTTCGTCCTCGCGATCATGATGGCCAACTCGGGCGGCGCCTGGGATAACGCGAAGAAATACGTCGAGCGCGGCAACCACGGCGGCAAGAAATCCGACGCGCACAAGGCGGCCGTCGTCGGCGACACCGTCGGCGATCCCTTCAAGGACACCTCCGGCCCCGCGATGAACATCCTCCTCAAGCTCATGAGCATGGTCTCGATCGTGTTCGTCTCGACGACGATGGTGTTGAACGCGCTTTTCCTTTCGCTTTTCAAGTGATATCGGAAGAAAAAAAGAGGCAGTAAAAAAAAGAAACCGCTCAGGCAGGCGCCCTGAGCGGTTTTCTTTTTGTGCCGTTATTCGCAAGCGAAAGCGTATTTCACGCTGAGCGCTAATTGTTTCCCCTCATTACATTCCGGGCATGCCGGACATGCCGGCCATGAGCTTGGCGGCCATGCCTTTATTCTTGGCGAACTTCTTCATGGTAAGGCGCATCTTCTCGTATTGCTTGATGAGCTTATTCACCTCGGATACCGAGGTGCCCGAACCCTTCGCGATGCGTTTTCGCCGCGATGGTCCGATGATGAGGTGGTTGTTGCGTTCCTTCTTGGTCATCGACTGGATGATCGCTTTCTGCGTCTTGAGGCCGCTCAGGTCGAGGTCGGACTCGTTCACCTGGCCGGCCATGCCCGGGATCATCTCGAGCATCGACTGGATCGAGCCCATCTTCCCGACGCTCTCGAGTTGCTCGAGCATGTCCTGAAGGTTGAAGGTCTCGCTCGCCATCTTCTTCTGGAGCTTCTGGGCTTCCTCGACGCTGACGGTCTCCTGCGCCTTCTCGACGAGGCTGACGATATCGCCCATGCCGAGGATGCGGCCCGCGATGCGCTCGGGGTAAAAGGGCTCGAGGTCCTCGAGCTTCTCGCCCGTTCCCGTGAAGAGAATGGGCTTGCCGGTCACGCTCTTGAGGGAGAGCGCCGCACCACCGCGCGCGTCCGAGTCGAACTTGGTGAGAATGACGCCCGAAAGGCTTACCTTCTCGTCGAAGGCCTTCGCGATGTCGACGGCGTTCTGGCCGGTCATCGCGTCAGCGACGAGGAGCGTCTCGACGGGATCGATGGCCTTCTTGACCGCGGCGATCTCGTCCATCATCGCCTCGTCTACCTGGAGGCGTCCGGCGGTATCGACGATGAGGACGTCGTATCCGCCCTTCTTCGCGGCCTGGAGCGCGCCCTTGGCGACGCGCACCGCGTCCTTCGAGTCCTCTTTGTACACCGGCACGCCGATCTTCTCGCCGAGCACGGTGAGCTGCTCGACGGCCGCGGGGCGCACAAGGTCGCACGCGGCGAGCATGGGCTTTCGCCCCGCCTTCGCGAGCCTGAGCGCGAGCTTCGCGGCGCTCGTCGTCTTACCCGAGCCCTGGAGTCCGAGGAAGAGGATCACCGACTGCGTGTCGGGTCCTTTCAGGTGGAGGTCGGTCTTCGAGTCCCCGAGGAGGCCCACCATGCGGTCGTGCACGATCTTGACGAACTGCTCTCCCGGGTTCACCGCGCGGAGGACCTTTTCGCCCTTCGCCTCCTCGATCGTCGCGTTGACGAAGCGCCTGACGACGCGGAGGTTAACGTCGGCCTCGAGGAGCGCCATCTTGATCTCCTCGACGGCCTCCTCGATGTTTTTCTCGGTTATCTGGCTTTTCCCGCCTATCTTGCGGACGATGTCCGAAAAGGTATTGGTTACTTTCTCTAGCATGCCGTTAGATCTCTATCCCGTCGAGGATTTGCTGGATGAACTCGACCGGCCGCAGTTCCTTGTTGAGGATCCGGTAGAGGCCGTTGCAGATCGGCAGCTTGATGCCCTGCGCCTCGGAGATCTCCTGCACGTACTTGCAGGCGATCGCGCCCTCGGGGAGGTAGCCGATCTCGGAGATCCGCGCGATGAGGTCGTCGATGTCCTTAAAGCGGTCGAGTATCGAGTTCTCGATGATGTCGTGGCCGAAGCGCTGGTTGCGCCCGAACTTGCTCCGGCAGGTAACGTCGAGGTCGCCGACGCCGGAAAGCGAGGTGAAGGTCTCCGGGTGCGTCGCGCCCATGGCGCGGCCGATGGTCTGTATCTCGTTGAGGCCCGCCGCGAAAAGGAGGCTTTCGGTGTTGTCGCCGAAAACGTCGGACTTCTTCGCGATCGCGTCGAGGCAGCCGAAGGCGATCGCGACGACGTTCTTCGCGGCCGCGCAGATCTGCACGCCGATTACGTCGAGGCTCGAGAACACGAGGAGGCCCCGAGACTTGAGTACCTCGCGGAAGCGGATCGAGTTCATCGGGTTCTCGCTCGCGGCGATGAGCCCGGTGACCTTGCCGATCGCGACTTCCTCCGCGTGGCTCGGTCCGGCGATGTAGACGAGGTTCTTCGCGTAGCATTCGGGAAGCACCTCCTCGAGGGTCTCGAGGATGAGGCGCGGTCCCTTGTTCGAGGGGATGAAGCCCTTCGTGAGCACGCCGATGCAGGTCGACCCGTTCTTGATATTCGGCACGTCGAGGAGCCCCTGCATGGTGCGCGCGAGATAGAGCGAGGGGCTTGCGAGGATGAGGAAGTTCTTGTCGGTCGCGACGGCCTTGATGTCCGAGGAGGCCTTTAGGTTCTCGGGGGCCTTGAACCCGGGAAGGAACCGCTCGTTTTCGTGGCGAAGGTTAATCGACTCGACGACGTCCTTCTCGAGCGCCCAGAGCTCCACGTGATGCCCCTGGCGCGCGAGCGACATGGCCATCGCCGTCCCCCACGCCCCCGCCCCGATAACTCCTATTGATTGCGTCATACTGTGTGCCTCCAAAAGAATCCCCCCAAAACGACGAACGGCGCGCCAATTTTTTACGCGTGCGCCAACGAGGGGTTAAAAATGCGCTTTGTTGCCGTCGACCCAGGGAACGATCTCGTCCTCTTTGAAAAAGAGCTTGACCTCGCGTTCGGCGCTTTCGGGGGAGTCGGACGCGTGGATGATGTTGAGCCCGGTATGCATGCCGTAGTCGCCGCGTATCGTTCCCGGGAGGGAATCGTTCACGCTCGTCGCGCCGCAGAGCTTGCGGACCAGCATGACGGCCTCGTCGCCCTCTATCACCATTGCCACGACAGGCCCCGAGGTTATGTACGAAATGAGCTCGCCGTAGAACGACCGCTCTTTATGCTCGGCGTAATGCGTCGCCGCGAGAGCGGACGAAATGGTCATGATCTTAAGCCCGACGATGTTGAGACCCTTTCTCTCGATGCGGGCGATGACGTCGCCCACGATCCTGCGCTGAAGCACTCCGGGCTTCAGCATGGCGTAGGTCCGTTGAATTGCCATAAATCCTCCACTGATAATCGATTATTTTAGCGCATTTTCCGGACTTTGAGAACCGTCCTGAGGGTTACGCATACTACTATTATACATCCTCCCGCGATCGCGCGCGCGGAGGGAAGCTCCCCGATGAAGATCGCGACCCACACCGGGTTCATAATCGGCTCGATCATGGTGATAAGCGCGCAGCTGATCGCCGAAACCCCGCGCACGCCCTTTCCATAAAGGAGCGAGGGAAGGCCCATCTGGAAGATGCCGAGGAGCACGAGTCCGGTCATGCTCGTCACCGTCGGGGCGGGAGACGTGAAGATAAAGGGAATGGACACGGCGAAGGTGATGATGTGCGCGAGCATGAAGGAGTCCGTGGGACGGCCGTCCTTTTGGCGGCGCATGAAGATCGCGGTAAGCGCGAAGGTCACGCCCGAGAGGACCGCGAGGATGTTTCCAAAGTTCCCCGAAAGGCTCAAATCGTCGAGAAAAAAGAGGATCATCCCGCCGAAGACGCCCGCGACCGCGAGCCAGTCGCCGACGGTTGCCTTCTCGTCCCCCAAAAGCCACCTACCGAGGATAACGATGAATATCGGCTCGGTATACTGAAGGAGGACGGCGTTCGCCGAGGTCGTCGTCTTATTCGCGGTGATAAAAAGGATCATCGTCGCGCTGTACATGAGCGCGGCCATCACCTGGTCGCGCGAGAATGTAAACCGCGGTTTTCGGATGACGATGAGCATGGTCAGGAAGCCGATGAGGCTCCGGATGCCCGCGATGGCGAAAGGATCCCAAGAAACCAGCTTAACCAGAAAACCCGCGGTGCTCCACAGGATCGAACAGAGAATAAGGGACGCGACTGCGGCCCCCTTTGACTCGCGAATCATGATGATAGGTACCTTTTCCCAATATATGCGCTATCGCCTGAGCGAAAGTGCGTTGGGCAGGGGAGAAAATACCATGGAAGGAGGCATCACTGCAACCGCTCGAGTTCCGCGCGCATCGCGAGGCCGGACTTTTCCATCTTGTCGGCGAGCCCCTTGAACTCCGCCATGACTTCCTTCAGTCCGTCGATCATGAGGCCCATCGCGTTGATGCCGTCGAAAACGCGGCTCGATACCATGTCGAGCTCCGCCATGGACTCGCCGATGGCGCCGGCGCCCTCGGCCATGAGGCCCGAATCGCGCGTTACGCCCGAGGAGACTTCCTTGAGCGCGTTCATCGTCTCGAGCACCTCGAGCGTCTCGCGGTTCGAGTCGGCGAGCCCGGTCGTGAATCCCGTCATAGTCTCGGAGACCCGCTTGATGTCGCCCGTCATCGAGGCGAACGCCGCGTCGAGCTTCCCGCTCGAGTCCGCCATCGCGGTGATGTTCTCGACGATCTCCTCGATCGAGAGCGCGATCTCGCGCGAGCTTTCGGAGCTTGCCTCCGCGAGCTTGGTGATCTCCTCGGCGACGACCGCGAAGCCCCGTCCCGCGTCTCCCGCGTGCGCGGCCTCTATCGCGGCGTTGAGCGCGAGCATGTTCGTCTGCTCCGCGATGTTCTCGATGATCTCGGCCATGCCGTTGATCCGCGAGATGCTGTCGCGGATGCGGGTGATCGACTGATAGGTCGAGCTGAAAAGCGCCTGGCCCGTTTCCGAGGATGAGACGAGGTTCTCGACGACCGTCGCGTCGCCCGAGGCCTTTTCGGCCATCCTCCCGATATCGGCGATCATGCCGTTGACCGAGGCCAAGGATCCCTCGACGACGGTCTTTTGGTTATTGATATTCCCGTCGAGGTGCGTGAGGCCCGAGGTGACGCGCTCGAGCGCGGTCTTCACGCCGCGAACCTGATCCTCGAGCACCGAGACCTCGTTCTTGATGCTCGCGATGAAGCCGTCGACTACCTCGAAGGTCGAGGAGGTGTTATCGAGCGACGCGGTGAGGCGCGCGCTCGATTCCATGCCGACGGCGACGTCGTCGCGCACGGACGTCACCATGGCCTTCACGCGTGCGATGAACGCGCCCATCTTGGAAAGGAGCTCGTCGTCGCCGTGGAGCGCGAGCTCGCGCTCGCACGAGTCGTACCGTCCCGAGGCGATGTCGTCGAGAACCGCGTGGACGCGGCGCGTCACGCGCGAGACCGAGCGCGCGAGGAACCATACGGCCAAAAGCCCGAGAAGCCAGGTGAGGACGATGATGACGCCGGATACGGCGAACGAGAACGCGCGATAGCCCTTGATCGCGCGCGATACCTCGGGGAGTCTCTCCCCCACGTCCGAGCGGACCCGCTCGATCTCGGAGGCGAGCGAAGCCGACGCGGCGAGGCGGGCGCGGGCCTCGGCCCGTATCGACTCAGGGCAGCCGTCGCGGGTAAGGAGCGATATGACGGACTCGCCGTCGCCCGATCCCGAGCCGAGGGATTCTCCTACGGAAGCGCGAAGCGCGCGATACGAGTCAAGCTCCGCGGCGACGCCCGACTCGAGCGGGTCGCGGGTGGATTCGATCGATGACACGATGGCGGTAACGGACCTGCTGCGGCGGCCGATGAACGAGAGGGTTATAATCCCGTCGAACGCGCGTGAGGACTCATCCGCCGCCGCCTCGAGCGCCGGGATCGAGGAGCCGAGCGGTTCCGACGCGGTTCGATAGAGCTCGGCCCTCAGGTCCCCGAGCTCGGTGTCGAGGGCGACGAATGCCCCGTAATCGGACAAAAGCCGGGCGGTGGGCGCGACGACGAGGAGGAAGACCCCGGCGGTGCAGCCGAGCAGGAGAAGGATGGCGATGCTGAAAAGAGCCGTCTTTGAGAACGATTTCATCTATAATAACCCTTTACAGAACTCGGCAATCTTCTTACAGTATACGATATGAAACTGCTCCACACCGGGGATCTGCATCTCGGGAAAAGCCTTCATGAATCCTCCTTGATCGAAGATCAGAAAATCATGCTGGATCAGCTTGTCAAGGCGCTTGCCGAAGACGACTACGCGGCCCTCGTCATCGCGGGAGACGTGTACGACCGAACCATACCGAGCGCGGAGGCGGTCGAGCTTTTCAGCTCCTTTCTCGCGCGGCTGCGCCGCGAGTTTCCCGCGCTCGAGATTTGCGTCATTCCGGGCAACCACGATTCCTCGCAGCGCCTTTC
>DAOPYF010000067.1:0-13641 GCA_035352735.1 Treponemataceae bacterium
GCGAGCGCCTTGTCGGCGAGCGGGCGCATCTTGACGAACCACTGGTCGGATAGATAGGGCTCGACGACCGTATTACAGCGGTAGCACTTGCCGACCGCGTGGGTGATCTTCTTCTCTTCTTTGTAGAGGCCGAGGGCGGTGAGGTCCTCGATGACGGCCTTCCGCGCGACGGGGCATTTCATCCCCCGGTATTTCTCCGGGACGTTTTCGTTGAGGGTGCCGTCGGGATTGAGGATATTGATGACGGCGAGGTTCTGCCTTTTCGCGACCTCCCAGTCGTTCGGGTCGTGGGCCGGGGTGATCTTGACCATGCCGGTGCCGAAGGCGCGGTCCACGTAGGAGTCGGCGACGATTGGGATCGAGCGGCCGGTGAGCGGGAGCTTAACCATCTTGCCGACGAGCGCGGTGTACCGCTCGTCCTCGGGATTGACGGCGACCGCCGTATCGCCCAACAGGGTCTCGGGGCGCGTGGTCGCGATCTCGATCCGGGTCGTGCCGTCGGGAAGCGCGCAGCCGTCGAGCTCGTACCAGATGTGGTACATCGCGCCCGACGTGTCCTCGTGCTCGACCTCGTCGTCGGCGAGCGCCGTACCGCAGCTCGTGCACCAGTTTACGAGGTAGTTCCCGCGATACACGAGCCCGCGCTCGTAGAGGGTGACGAATACCTCGCGGACTGCTCGGGAAAGCCCGTCGTCGAGGGTGAAGCGCTCGCGCGACCAGTCGACGCTCGCGCCGATCTTCTTTAACTGATTGGTGATGATAGCATGATGCTCGTTCTTGACTTCCCAGGTTTTCTTGACGAAGGCCTCGCGGCCGAGGTCGTGCCTTGTCTTCCCTTCCTTCTTGAGGCGGCGCTCTACGACGTTTTGCGTCGCGATGCCGGCGTGATCGGTGCCGGGAATCCAAAGGGTCGGCTCCCCGCGCATGCGGTGGTAGCGAACCACGATGTCCTGAAGCGAGTTATTGAGGCCGTGGCCCATGTGAAGGACGCCGGTGACGTTCGGAGGCGGAATGACGACGACGAAGGGCTTTGCCGCGTCGGGCGCAGCGCCCGTTCGTGGCTTGAAAAAGCCGCCCGATTCCCATGCCGCGTAGACGCGGTCCTCAAAATCCTTCGGATTATACGCCTTCTCGAGCTCAATTGCCTTCATATGCAGCCGTTCCTTATCATGTGCCGTGTTATATGGGGAAAATACTATACTTTTTGAAGCGCTTGTTCAACCGCGTCGATAACCTCGTCGGGGGTCGAGGCACCGGCCGTAATGCCTACGCGTTCGAGCGCGAAGGCCTCTTCCGGGATCTCCTCCGGCCGCTCGATGTGCCACGCCTTTGCGCAGAGCGTCTTCGCCGTGTTGAAAAGCCGCTGGGTGTTCGCCGAATTGCGCCCGCCGATGACGATAATCCCGTCTACCTGGCCCGCGAGCGCCTCGAGGGCGTTTTGCCGCTCGAGCGTCGCTGGGCATATCGTGTTGAAGACAGCGAGCTCCGGTATCCGCCTCGAAAGGACTTCGGCGATCGCGTCGTACTCTGACTGCTTGATCGTCGTTTGGCTGATGAGCACCGCCTTCTCGGGATAGCGCTCGAGGCGCTCGGCCGCCTCGCTCGACTCAAGCACGATGCAGCCGGGGGCGTAGCCGGCGATCCCGGTGATCTCCCCGTGGTCAAGGTCCCCCGCGAGTATGACCGTGTAACCCTTCTCGTGCCAGTCGCGCGCGCGCTTTTGGCTCGAAAGGACGCGCGGGCAGGTCGCGTCGACGATGTGCGCGTGCCGCCGCTCGAGCTCGAGGCGCTCCGCAGGCGGGATGCCGTGGGCGCGTATGACGACGGATGCCCCGTGAAAATCCTCTGGAAGCGGGGCTCCGTCCGAACCGATGATGACGACGCCCGCGCGGGAAAGCCTGTCGAGCGCCGATGGGTTATGGATGAGCGGCCCATAGGTATACACGGGCCTGACCGGGTTATCGAGCAGGGCCTGCTCGGCGGCCTCGACCGCGCGCCTGACGCCCATGCAATATCCCAGTATGTCAGCGCGGATGATCCTGAGCGTATGGTTCATGCCGGGAATTGTACCCGAATCCTCGAACAAAAAAAACCCCTTGCGCCGGGTCACGCTTGATAGACGCGCTCGATGCAAGGGGTCTCATGCGCGGCGCCCCAAAATACCGGCGCCGCGATATCGCATGAAAAGAAAACTACACGACCTCGCCCGAGGTAACCTCTTTCGGGGCCTTCACCTTCTCGACCATGCGGCCGCCGTCCTTGCGGAAGTGGGCCACGGCGTCGACGAACGCGCTCGCGATATAGATCGTCGAGTACGCGCCGCTTACCATGCCGACGAGGAGCGCGAGGGCGAAGTCCTTCATGTCCCCCGTCGTGAACACGTAGAGGGAAATGACCGAGAGCATCGTCACGCTCGTGGTGATGATGGTTCGCGCGAGGATTTCGGTCTGCGCGAGGTTGAGAACGTCGGTCATCTTCATGTCGGGGTGGATCTTCATGTTCTCGCGGATGCGGTCGAACACGACGATCGTGTCGTTGATCGAGTAACCGAGGATCGTCAGGATCGCCGCGATGCTCGTGGAGTTAAACGACATGCGCGACCAGACGATGAAACAGATCATGATGAGCGCGTCGTGGAAAACCGAAAGGACGCAGCCGATGGCGAAGTCCCAGCGGAACCGGAACGCGCAGTATACCCAGATGACGAGGAGCGTCGCGATTACGAGGATGAGCGCCTGGTTGGCGAGGTTCTCGGAAAAGCGCGAGCCGACGAAGTCGGTGCTGATAACGGCGAAGTTCTCGGCGCCGTACTTATCGATAAATGCCTTCGAGAGCCCCTTGCGGAGGGTCATGCTCGCGTTCGGGTCCTTGCCGTCGTCGTTGAGGCGAATCTGGAAGCAGTGCTCCGAGGGATCGCCGACGACCTGCACGGACGCGTCGGAGAACATCGAGATCGCAGAGCGAATCTCGTCCGCCGAGATCGCCGCGGCGCCTTCGGGTACGTAATGGAAGGCATACGGGGTTTCGCCGAGCTTGGTAAGGACGTCCGAATCGGGGAACACCGTTTTAAGGGAGACGTTCCCGGGACCAGTGACCGACGCCGTGACGTCGGGCACCGAAGTGACGGCGGTCGCAAAATCGGCCACGGTCGGATACTGAGCGTAGGGGAACTTATATACCTTGTTGTCGACGCCGCCGACGCCGGTCACGACGAGGTCAACCTCGGTCGAGGACTGCGTGACGGAAACCGTCTGGGCCCCCGCGTACTGGAGGGTAAAGGACGTCGGCGCGATGCGCACCTTCTCGATCAAACCGGCCTGAAAGTCGATACCGAGATTAAAGCCCTTCGTGAAAAGGCCCACGAGCCCGAAAATTACGACCGCAGAGCTGAGGATAACGCAGGGTATGAACAGCTTGCTGAACTTAATCACCTTTCTCATATCTTTGTCCTCCAGCTGATGCTAATGGATTTGTACTTGAGCACGTCCGTCTCGAAGTCGAAGATCAGGTGCGAGACGAACAGCGCGGTGAACACCGACGAGATAACGCCGATCGCGAGGCTGTACGCGAATCCCTTGATGGAGCCGGTACCGAGCTGGGTGAGGAAGACCGCCGCGATGAAGGTCGTGATGTTCGAGTCCATGATCGCCCAGAACGCGTGGTCGAATCCCGCGGAGATGCAGGCAGCGCGGCTCTTTTTAAGCCGCATCTCTTCCTTGATGCGCTCGAAGATGAGGACGTTCGCGTCGACGGCCATACCGATGGTAAGGATCATACCCGCGACGCTCGAGAGCGAAAGGGTCAGGTTGAGGGCCGAAAGGACGGAGAACATGATGTAGAAGTTGAGGACCTGCGCCACGACGGCGTTGATGCCCGCGCCGCGATAATAGAGGAGCATGAAGATGAAGACCGCGCCGAGTCCGCCCAGGATCGCGAAGAGTCCCTGGCGAATCGCCTCCTGTCCCATGCTCGCGCCGATGACCTGCTGGTTCTCGAGCTGGAGCGGAACGTTGAGCCAAGCGGTGCGGAGCACTGCCTTGAGGTTCTCGCCCTCCTCGCGGGAGAAGCCGGAGATCTGGACGTTTCCGGTCGGGATGGGCTCATTGATCGTCGCGTACGACTTAATCTTGTCGTCGGAAACGATCGCCATCTGCTTCTTGACGTTAGCCGCGGTGAGCGCGGCGAAGATCTTCGTTCCCTCGGGATCGAGTCCGAAGTTAACCGTGGGGCGGCCCATCTGGTCGGCCTCGGTGACCGCGCTCTGGATGTGCTTGCCCTCGAGCCCAACTTCCTTTTTCAGGACGAGAAAGCCCGTGCGCTCGTCGAGTCCGTAGGAATCTTTCTTATACAGCCCGAGAACCATGCAGTCCGCGGGGATGATCGACGGGTCGAGGAGGTTATAGTCGGCGTCGAAGGTCGCGGTCGGGTGCTGCTTGTAGTAGTCGAGGAACGCGGCGGTCGCGTCCTGGTCGACTATATGGAAGGAAAGCATACCCTTTCCCATGATGATCGAGTTGATGCGGTCGGAATCGGCGTTACCCGGCATTTCGATGTAGATGCGGTCTTCGCCCTGCTGGCGGATAACCGGCTCGGAAAGGCCGAACTTATCGATGCGGCTCGTGAGGGTTTCCATCGCCTGCTTCATGGCCTCGGTCTTGAAGGTCGCCATGTTGGAGACCTGGCCCTTATTGGCCTCGGCCGCGGCGTTGAGATCCGCCTTGATGATGATGCTCATACCGCCAGAGAGGTCGAGTCCGAGCTTAACCGCGCTGGCTTGGGTCTGCTTGATCGCGAGGATGCGATCGCGGTATCCGGTCTCAATGAAGTTGAGGATATCGGATTCGGAGGGATACGCGGCGAGAAGCGAACGGGCGGTCCAAACGGAAGGCATGGGCTGCTTCATCGCCCTGTAGTTCTTCTGCGCCTCGGCGACGAGACCGGCGAACTTCGAGTCTACCGCGTCCTTTTTGTCCGCGCGGGCGTCAGCCATGAGCTGGCGCAGGTCGGCGACGGCCATGTTGCGCGCGTAATCCTTGATCTTTTCGCGCGAGCCAAGGGCAAGCGCCTGATCTTCTTTGGGCGTTATGTAATACCATTTTACTGAGGGCCACAGGAAGACAAAGCATACTGCAAGAACCACCAGACAGAGTACCAACCGGCTTCGTTTGCTCATATTATCACTCCAGATACTTAAATGCGAGAAAGTCCCGGCCGCAAGGCGAACCGGGACATCGCTCGTCGATTATTGATTACTTATTCTCCGTCGCGTCGGTTTCCGTCGCGTCGGCCTTTCCTTTCTTGGATCCTTTCGCGGGCTTCTCGGCTTTTTCGGCCTTCTCGTCCTTAATGACGGTCGCGATGGCGGATCGGCTGAACTCCAGCTTGCACTCGTCGTCGACTTTCACGATGACGGTCTGCTCCTTGGTGGAGGTGACTTCCCCGTGGATACCGCCAATGGTAATGACCTTATCGCCCTTCTTGAGCGCGTTGACCATCTTCTCGGTGTCTTTCTGCTTCTTGTTCTGGGGCCGGATGATGAAAAGGTAGAAAACGACGAACACGGCGGCCATGGTGAGGATGGTGACGAACGTCCCGCCTGATTGCTGGGAGCTCACCTGTAAAAAGGGCATGAAATTCATACGAACACTTCCTTGAAACGAAAATATCTCCGGATAAGGTATCATAGAGAGCGAAGCACAGTCAAGGTTAAAAAAAAGGCGGTTTTCCCAAACGGAAAACCGCCCGTCGTGCCGAAAGCGTCACGCGGATGGGCATGCGCCCGATGCCGCTACAGGGCGAGGGTCCGCGCGACCGTCACCGTCCCGACGCCGAAGAGGCGCGGAATGGCCTCAGGCTTGTACGATGAGCCCGAAACCCGATTATACGCCTCGGCCACGATCGAAAGCTCCTCGGGATTCCCCGAATAGAGCGCCGACGCGGCCGCGGCCCTAAAAAAACCCGCTTCGCAGAGCTCGGCCGTGGTTTTCTTCCCGTACCGCGCGCGCGCGCCCTTATCGACAAGGGCCGCGTTGCCGTCATAGCCAATCGCCGCGATAGCGTCTTCCCTTGAAATCATCGTCATATCCCCTTTATCGAAAGATCAAGCCTCGGAGAAACTATCTTTCCCCGCGCCGCATACCGGACATACCCAATCGTCGGGCAAATCCTCAAACGCGGTTCCCGGCTTGATTCCGTTATCGGGATCGCCGACGGCGGGATCGTACTCATAGCCGCACAAATCGCATACGTATTTCTTCATGGTTTGCTCCTTATGGTTTGAGTATACGGGTATTTTTTTCAGCGGGCAAGCAATTCGTCGAGTTTCACGAGGAGTTGCGCGTATTGCCGGTTCGTCGGGTCAAGGGCGATAACCTGCTTGAGGTAGTATTGCGCCTTCCGGTAATCGGCCTTGCCGAAATACCAGTCATACATGGCGTAGAGGGCGTCCTCGTTCCGGGGATCCGCGAGAAGGCTCGAGCGGAGCGAGGAAAGCTTCGCGTCGGGATCGGAGATCGTCTTGCTCTCATAATAATAGAGGATACTTTTCAGCGATGAGGAAGCGCTGGGAAGCCGCGCGCCGATGAGGGCGCTTGCGGTCGCCGTATCGCCGGTATTCACGAGGGAACCGAGATAGAGCGCGGTGATCTCGTCGGAGGGGCTTGCCTGATAGAGCGCGCGAGAAAGGGAAACGGCACGCGCCGACTGCCCCGCGCCGAGGTATGCGCGAACCAGCAAGACCTTCGACGCGTCGCGCGGGGAGACGGAAACGAGCGATTCGCCGTATTTTACCGCGTTCTGCCACTCCCCGGCGGCGGTATAGTCCGCGACGAGGAGTGAAAGCGCGTCGGGGTTCTCGGGGCTTTTCGCGAGCACCATCCAGACGAAGTCACGGCCGCTTTTCTTATTGATGGGCTGCCCGGTCTGGTAGCAGACCTCCGCCGAGGCGAGCATGACGTCGACGTCGTCGGGATACAGCTGTTGGGCTTCCTGGAGGAAGCCGGTCGCCGAGGCGGGGTTCTTGTTCCATTCGCGGACGACGCGCGAGCGCAAAAGGAGGTATCGCTTGTCGCTTCGATTTCGGGTCGCGAAGGCATCAAGGAGGGAATTCGCCTTGAGATAGTCCTTATGCTCGACGAGGATCTGCGCGCGCATCAGGAGATAGTCCGTATTGTCGGGTTCCGCCTTGAGCGCGGCGAGCACGAAGGGGTCGGCCAAGGCCCAATCCCCGGTCGAAAACGCCGCGTCGGCGGCAAGGCGCGTCATTGCCGTGGCGGCGGGATACCGCGCGAGGAGTTCCTTCGCCACGGCCAAGGCCTGAAGGCCCGAATCCTTTCGGATCAGCGAGCGAGCGTAGGCGATCCCCGCGGGATAGCAGGAATGATCGCGTTCCCAGGCGTCGTGGTAATACCCGTCGGCGGCTTGCGTCTTTCCCTGCCGCTCGGAAAGGAGCGCGAGGAGGTACGGGGGAATGACCGATCGATTATTTTGGGACGCGGCGCGCTTGAGCGCGGCCTCGGCGTCGGAGAGGTAATCCCCTTGGGCGTTCGAGACGACAAGGACGAGCGACGGGAGCGTCAGCGAAAGGAAATCGGCCGATCCCGCGCTGTAGTCGTAAACCCCCATGCGAGCCGACCGGATCGCGTTGATCCAAGTCCCGTTATCCGGGATCGCCGGGATGGGCCAAGTGACCGGCTCAAGCGGATAGAGGATCTTCATGATTTCGCCCGAAATGGCGAGCGCGACGCGATTTTGGTCAGTCATGCCCCGAGGATCCCCGTTGATTCGGTCCACGGCCTGACGAATCGCGTCGGGCGAGCCAAGCTCGAGGAGCGAAAGCGCGGCGCCGTCGAGGGAGTTCTTCTTGAGTTGGTCTTTCGACGGAACGGCGAGCACCGTCCCTCCCGTTTCGGTTACCGAGGACGGGGAAACCGCCCCGGAATTCCCGGAATCGGTCTTACCCGAAAGGACGACGGGATTATCGCCCCCAGAAACTGAAGGGGCGGCGCGTTGAGCGGTTGAAGTGGTTTGGCAGCCGATGAGCGGTATCGCGATAAGGCAAAGGACGCCAAAACCCTGCGCGAAAAAGGAGGTCCTGCTACTCATCACCAACCTGGTCTTTCCGACCCTTCTGGAATACCCAGATGATAAAGGAGAGGACAGACGGAATGAGGAGAAGCGGAAACCACCACAGGACGACGGCCGTAAAGGAAAGCCTGATCACGCGCGTGGTAAATAGGAGGAAGATAAACCCAAGCCCCGCAAAGACGATCGCGGGGGCGAAATACACGGCGAGAATCTTTCTCGAGCACAAATAACCCGACACCGAGAAGGAAATGCCGAGAAAGAGCATGAGAATGGGCCAAACCGAGGGAAGATCGATGCTCACGGTTCCGACGTCGATGAGGAAAAGGAGTATGCCCGTCAGGATAAGGAAGGTCGCGGCGAAGAGGAACCGCATGCGGTTCTTGAGGCACAGGCCCGCGGCCATCAGGAGTAATCCCGAAAGGATCGCCGGAATCGAGATGACGAAATGGGGAACCGACACGTTCCCGAGCATGATGAGGGTTATCCCCACGACGACAAAGCCAACGCTCAGGGGCAGAAGGGGTACCGAGACCAGGAGAACGCATTTTTCAAGAAAGGCTTTCGTGCTCACAGGGTATCTCTCCTCCGATGGTATTGTATCCCAGAATATCCTATCTTGCCAATACGAGGAACCGGTGGTAGTATCTCTCCCATGCAAAAATCCCAACCTCGCGTCAGGCACGTACTATCCGCGATCATCGCCGTCCTTTGCCTCGGCGCCGGGATGGCGGTCACGTCCTGCTCCGGGAGAAACCATGGGTACCTCGTCAACTCGCTCGACACGGGCAAGGGCGAGCAACGGCAGCTCTTAAAGCTCCTCAGGAAAGACCGAAAGGAACCCGAAAGTCGGTTTGCCCTCATGAACCGCATCGCGGGGAACCTCAAGGCCGAGGGCAAAAACGCAAGTCTCATCCTGTTTCTCACCTCTTCGGTCGAAGACCATCCCGATGACCCATACAACGCATACTGGCTACTCATGACCGCAAATACCTACCTTGAGGAAAACGCGCCGAAGATGGCGGAATACTATTTCGCCCGAGTATTGGATAACTGCCCGGATCTCGAGGTCTCGGGGCAATCGATCCATCTCGCGTGCCTCCAGAACCTTATCAAGATCACCAACTCGCCCGAGCTCCAGATCCGCTACTACAGTGACCTTATAACACGTTTCGCCGACAAGGTTGACCTTGGCTATTCGTATTTTATGCTCGCCCGATCCTATGAACGCCTCGGCGAATGGCAGCTCGCTATACAAACATACACGCAGTTCCTCAGTTACGGACGATATGACATCCTGATTCCGGGCATCCCCGACGCGTACGAATACGCAAAGCGAATCGTCGACTACAATACCTCATCGAAGGACTGGACATTCGAGACCCTCGACGACCTCGTCGCCGCGATCAAGACCGCGATCGACAACTACGATTACAACGCGCTCGACCGCTATCGCGCCAAGGTTAACTTCTTCGCGATGTCGTGGAAGCAGGAACCGAGCGATAACAACGCGCAAGCCGATTTCGACATGCATGACTTCATGGGAGGGAACCACATAACCTATAGCGCGACCCTTGACACCTCATCGACCCCGAACGAGGCGTACCTGAGAACCTCGGGCTGGAACCAATACGTCACCGTCTGGTACCTCTACTTCCGCAAGGTCAATTTTCCCGCCGATCCGGAAATCCACGGACGATGGGAATGGGCCGGCATTTATTACGGAGAAAAACTCTAACAGTATGGAAAGACACTCTTTACCGCGCGCGCGCGCGCTTTCGATCCTTCTCGCCGTTGCCTGCATCCTGGCGTTCGGCCCCCTTCCCGTCCGGGCCTCGGTCAAGGACGACGCGACGAACGGCGAGCAGCAAGCGGCCACGCCCGATTCAAGCGCGAACACGGCGAAAACCTCGGACGCCGCGAAGGCTCCGGACGCCGCTAACGCTAATGACGCAAAGACAGTGAACGGAGCCACCACCGATACGGCGGCCGACGGCGCGAAACCGGCGAAGAAGTGGGGGAAGCACGCGAAAAAGGCCCCTGACGCCGATACCGCGGATACCAGCGCTACCTCGGCGAACGGCACTACGGCGAAATCCAACACACCCGTAACCGGCGACGCCGCCACTGACCAAGACGGGCTAGGCGACGAAAACGGAACCCTTTCGCCCTTCCCCGCGGTCACCCTCGAGATACCCGACACCCCGCTTGTCCAAAAATACCGCGCCATGTACACCTCACCCGACGGGCTCAAATACCTTCAGTCCATCATCAAGCGCCCGGCGCTCTATCGGGACTTTATCCGCGCGGAAATGGCCCGACAGGAAGTGCCCGAGTGCCTTTTCTACCTCCCCGTCATCGAATCGGGCTTCTCGCAAAACGCGGTATCCCGCTCTGGGGCGACCGGCGTCTGGCAGTTCATGCGAAACAGCGTCTCAGGATACGGCATCAGGATAAACGACTGGATGGACGAGCGGCGCGATCCCTGGATCACCTCGCAGGCCGCGATCCGGAAGCTCAAGGAAAACTACGACTATCTCGGGGACTGGTACCTTGCCCTCGCCGCCTATAACTGCGGGCTTGGGGCCACGAAACGGGCCATGGCGAAAGCGGGATCCTCGGACTATTGGTACCTGTGCGATCATGGCTTCTTCAAACGAGAGACCGTCCACTACGTCCCGAAATTCCTCGCGATCGCCGAAATCCTGTCGAAAAGCGACGAGTACGGCATCGATTGGGGCGATTCCCCCGTCCAAACCGAGCTGACGACGATCCCGGTCAAGCGGCCGGTCGACATCTCGGTGCTCGCGAAGGAAACCGGAATGGACGCGAGCCTCCTCAAGTCCTTCAATCCCGCCCTCTTCTACTCGATCACCCCGCCGGACACCCTGTATGCCCTGAGGATCCCGAAGGACCAGGAAGACGCGGTCAAGACCGTGCTCGACGACCGGAGCAAGATGCTCCTCGAGTACTACATGTACAAGATCAAGTCGGGCGACACCCTCTATGCCCTCGCGCTCCATTACGGCATCTCGATCGACATGATCCTCCAGTACAACCCCGGCATGAAGGCGAGCGCGCTCAAGATCGGCAAGAAAATCGTCATACCGGCGATCAAGGAGGTCGCGGCGTACCAGGGCAAGAAGGACTCGAGTACCCTCGATTTTTCGGGTAACTACCTCGTCAAACAGGGCGACACCCTGTGGTCGATCGCCCTCGCCTACGACATCCAGGTCGAAACCCTCGCGGAGAAAAACGATCTTGACGTAAATTCCACCCTCAAGTTGGGGAAAGTGCTCCGCGTGCCGATACTATGACCATGACGGGAAATGGAAAAGCCGCGCGCCTTCGCGTCGCGGGAATCATCGGGCTCTTCGCGCTCACCCTTTCGGGGCTCGGCGCGGAGGAAACGCCCGGCAAGGCGAATAAACCCATCACGGCGAAAACGACGGTCGACTGGAAACTCGAGCGGATCGACTCACGCCTGACCCTCGACACCGCGAAAAGCGGCATCGTGCTCCCGACGGGACGCAACGCCGCGCTCCAGATGCTCGAGATGGAAACGCCCGCCCTCCTCAAGGACGCATTCTTCTCAGTCCTCGTGGATTCATCCTCTCGCGTCGGCGACACGGTCGACCGGGAAGAGCTCTCCTTGAGCGACCTCAATCGCATCATCGACGCGGGGAAGACCACGCCCCCCGCGTTCTCGACAGACCTCAAAACCGTCTCGATGACCCATTCCGTAAGCCTTCCCGAGCTTGGGAGCCTCTATATCCGGGCAACCGCGCCCTACTCGCCGAAGCCGCCGCTTGAAACCGCCCCGACTCGGCCCTTCACGGGCATTCTCGTCGACGCGCGCGGCGCGCTCCCCGTCCACGGCGAATACGCCTCCGCGACCCTCGCTCCCTGCCTTTTCCCCAAGCTTTGGAGCTCGGGGATGGATCCCCTGTTCGATAAGGGCATGGTCGTTCCGGAGATCGCGCGAAAGCGCGGCATCGCCCAGTATTCCGCCTCGACCGACGAGGCCGAATACCGCGCCATCGTCGGAAACGACCCCCTGCGCGTCGTCGCGCGGGAAATCTACGGCAAAAACCATACCGACCCCGTAATCTCGCAAGGGGACTACCTCAAGATCGTCTCCCTCGAGGCAAACCGCAAGCTCCTCACCGAGGGTAAGGTCGTCATCCTTTGCGATAAAGGCGCCCTCCAGTCCAGGGACTCAGGGATCGTCCGCGACGCCGATTGGTACTTTATCCGCGGCGAGATCGGCGCGAAGCTCGAGAAAAAGCCGATCCGGGACGTCGAGCTTACCGACACCTGGGAAGGGCTCAAGCTCATGGTCTACGACGTCAGGTTCGAGGCCGACACCGCGCGCATCCTCCCCGAGGAGCGAGTCCGGCTTGACGCCATCGCCGACGCGCTTAAGGAAGCGGGCCCGAACGCCCGATTCATGGTCGAAGGCCACACGGCAAGCGTCGGGAAACCCACGGGAGAGCTTCAGCTTTCGATCGAGCGCGCGCGCGTCATCGCCGCGGAACTCGTCGCGCGGGGCCTCAACGGCGAGCATATCGGGTCCTCGGGCGCGGGCGGCACGCGGCCGGTCGCGGATAACGACTCAGACTCGGGACGCGCCCGCAACCGACGCGTCGAGATCACCATAACGCCGTAGTACAAGGCCTCGACATTGACGGGGCCTATCGCGCGTGGTAGTATTAAGAGAGTTAAGAAAGGGGGATACTTGCATGTCCGATCGAATCGAGAAAGCGCATGAAAGCGAGATCGGCCTCGACGCCGATTTTGCCGCCGACGAGGGCTTCGACTCCGGCAAGATCTATTGCGCCAATTGCATCCATTGCAAGCTCGTGCCCGCGCCCGCGGACGCAACCGGGCAGTTTTACCTCCGGGTACGCTGCGACGAGGGCAAATGGAAGAAAAAACTGGGCGGAGAGAAGCAATATAAGTATTTTACCGTTACCAGACGCAGCATCGATTGTTGTGATTCGTACGAGGACATGGGCGAGCCATCGGATTTTATCCGCGACCTCAAGATGACGCTTCCCATCCGCGACGAACTGTACGATAAGGAATAAGGATTTTCATGAAACGGACTCTGTTATCGGTGCCGCTCGCAGCGGCGCTCGCGCTCGCTGTGTCAGGCTGCCAATCCGTACCCGACCCCGCCTCGATCCCGGCCGAAAAGACAGTCGCCGAACTGAGCCAGGACGGACAGTCCGCCCTGGACGACAGCAACTACCGGGCCGCCGAGGTCTACTACCAACTGATCATCGACCGCTTCGGCGACGATATCGGCGCGAAAACCGCGGCCGAATTCGAGATCGCTCACATGCGGCTTAAAAAGAAAGCCTGGGCCGACGCCGCAACCCGGCTCGACGCCATCATCGCGCGCTACGATTCCACGGGCGGTGCCGGGCTTCCCCCCGAGTACCTCGTCCTCGCGAAAAACGATCGCGCTCGAATCCCCTCCAGCGCCAAGAAATAGCGCAGACCACGCAACTAAAACAGAAACGCCGACCGTATCAACGCGGTCGGCGTTTTTTT
>DAOPYF010000068.1:0-13567 GCA_035352735.1 Treponemataceae bacterium
CTTTCCGTCGCCGCCCCCGGCGTCTTTGGAGCCCTCGCGGCCGGGCTTTTCTCGTTCCTGAGCCCCTGCGTCCTCCCGCTCGTCCCCGTGTACCTTTCCTTCGTCTCGGGGGAATCGGCCTCGGACATAAAGCGCGGCGAGGCGCGCCGCGGCCGCGTGCTCGCGCGGACGCTTCTTTTCGTCCTGGGCTTTACCCTCGTCTTTACCGCGCTCGGCCTCGCCTTCGGGGGTGGAATGCGCTTCATCGGAAGTTCCGCGAGGCGAATCGTGAACCAAGTCGCGGGGATCGCCGTGATCGCCCTCGCGCTGAATTACCTTTTCGACTTCATCCCCGCCTTGAGGCGCGAGGCGCGCGTCCGGCCCTCCCGCGCCACCGAGCGCTCCGCCCCCGATTCCGGGCGCGGAGCCGCCCTTTCGGGCATCCGCTCCGTTCTCGCCGGCATGGCCTTCGCCGCCGGCTGGACGCCCTGCGTCGGCCCGATCCTATCCTCGATCCTGCTCCTCTCGGGCGAATCGGGCGACCCGGCTCGGGCGGCGATCCTTCTCGGCGCGTATTCGGCCGGCCTCGCCATACCCTTTATCCTCGCCGGAGCCTTCCTCGACCGAGCCCTCGCCTTCTTCGGCTTTTTTAAGCGCCATTCCACGGCGGTCAGGGCGATCACCGGGGGACTCCTCCTCGCCTTCGGGCTCATCCTTCTCGCCGGGAACCTCTCGCTCGTTACCGCATTCTTCATCCGCCAGGGCTACGCGCTCGAGGACCTCTCGCGCGTCGGTCCCGCGTGGCTCAGGCCTATCGCTGCGGCGATCGCCCGCTGGTTCCTCTTTCAGGGCGCTTAAGTACAAAACGGGTATTGCGGAATGACCGGGGAGGGGATAAAATGGCAATATGCTGTATTACCTCGCGTCGTCGCTCCAAGCTTTTTTTGGGCCGTTTCGGCTTTTCCAATCCTATGCAGTCCTAATCATCATCGCCCTCTACGCGGGCTTCTTCATAACCGTGTTTATGCTTCCCAAGGCATACGGCCTTCTCCCGAAGGACCGGGGAAGGGAGTTCACGATCAACCCCGACGCCGCCGTGGGAAAGCCGACCGGCGCGGGCGTCGTCTTCATCTCGATTTTCGTCGCGATCACCTTCCTCTTCGCCCCCTTGGGCCCGACCGAGATCGCCATGCTCGTTTGTACCTGGCTCGTGATGCTCACCGGATACCTTGACGACCGATCGATCCGCTCATGGGGCGAATACCTCAAGGGAGCGCTCGACCTTGCCCTGTCCCTCGCGGCGTCGGCCATCATCCTTTACCTCTACCTCGGCGGCTCCGCGCATTATTGGCTTCCCTTCACGAGCGCGCACATCGCGGTCCATCCGGCGCTCTTCCTCACGATATCGACCTTCGTCCTGTGGATATCCATCAACACCACGAACTGCACCGATGGCGTCGACGGGCTTTCCGGGACGCTCGTGCTCCTCGCGCTGATCTCGCTCGGCCTCATCTACTACTTCGTCCTCGGCCACACGAAGATCGCGGGGTACCTCCTCGTGCCGCATATCGCCGACGGGGCCCAGTGGGCAGTCCTCTTCTTCGCGCTTTCGGGAACCCTCATGGGCTACCTCTGGCACAACGCCTTCCCGAGCAAGGTCCTCATGGGCGACGCCGGATCGCGCGCGCTCGGGTTCTTCATCGGCGTCGGCGTCATCATCTCGGGGAACCCCTTCCTCCTCCTCATGACGAGCGGCATGATCCTCGTCAACGGCGGCACCGGGCTCCTCAAGGTGGCGCTCCTCCGCTTCTTCAAGATCCGCATCCTCCACAACGTCAGGTTTCCCCTCCATGACCACATGCGCAAGAACCTCGCCTGGTCCCCGACTCAGGTGCTCCTGAAGTTCATGATTATGCAGGTGCTCATCACCCTCGCCGTAATCGGCGTTCTCTTCAAGATCCGCTAACCCTACCCGAACCCCGTAGCGACCCGTCGCTTCAATTCGATTACCGCGCCCGCCTTTCAGGCGGGCTTTTTTTTTATTCGCAAGCCCCCGATAAATCGCGCCGGAAAAAACGGGCAAAGCGGGGTCGCGGGGCATTATAGTTAGGGATAGAAGCGCCGTTGGCCGCCCTTGCCGCCGAACCGAAGGAGGGTCTTGATGATCAGCGTCGAGAAAGTCTGCAAGGTTTACGAAACCGGCGCGCAACGGGTGACGGCGCTTCGCGACGTCTCGCTCGAGATCGCGGCGGGTGAGTTCGTCGCGCTCGCCGGCCCTTCGGGATCGGGGAAGACGACGCTCCTCAACCTGATCGGCTGCCTCGACTCGATCACCTCGGGCGAGATCACCCTCTCAGGCACGCCGCTCGCCCGGCTCGACGCGCGAGGGCGAAACGCGATGCGCCGCGACCGCGTCGGCTTCATCTTTCAAAGCTACAACCTCATCCCGGTCTTGAGCGCGCGGGAGAACGTCGCGCTCGCGCTTGAGGTCGTCGGTGGCCTTGGCGCGCGGGATATCAAGAACCGCGTCGACCGCATGCTCGCCGAGGTCGGCCTTTCGGGCCTCGAGGACCGCAGGCCCACGGAACTCTCGGGCGGTCAGCAGCAGCGCGTCTCGATCGCGCGCGCCCTCGTCAAGGAACCGCCTCTCGTGCTCGCGGACGAGCCGACAGCCAACCTCGACTCGCGCACGGGCGAGGAAACGATCGCGCTGATGGAGAGCCTCAATCGCCTGCACGGCACGACCTTCGTCTTCTCGACGCACGACCAGATGGTGATGAACCACGCGCGCAGGGTCATCAGGCTCCGCGACGGCGAAATCGCCTCGGACGATCGAGGCAACGCGACATGAATGCCCTCACGATGGCCGCGCGAAACGCCTTCAGCTATGGGAAGAGAACCCTCGTCACCGCCTCGTCGATCGCCGCGGCCGTCATGTTCGCGATCGCGATGGACGGCTTCATCGCCGGCTCGGAGACCGAAACGATCAGGAACCTCCGCGACTTCGAGACGGGAGAGGCGACGATCTACCCGCCGGGCTACTTCGCCGACCGCGACGCGCTGCCCTTTGACCGCTTCATCGAGCTGGCGGACCGTCCCGCGATCGAGTCGGTCCTCGCGGGCCGCCCGGCGACCCCACGCGCGATCCTTTCATGCGAGCTCTACCTCACCGAGGAAAGCTTCGCGGTGCCGGGCTCGGTAACCGCCGTACTCTTCGCCGTCGATCCCGAGCGCGACCGCGCGGTATTCAAGACCGCGAGCTCCGTGAGCGCCGGGCGCTGGCTTAAATCCGGGGACTCAGGCGTTGTCCTCGGAAGCTGGCTCGCCGAGGACGCGCGCGCGAAGGTTGGGTATACGCTTACCGTCGAGTGCCGTGGGCGCGGGGGCTTCTACCAAACCTTCGACGCCCCGGTCATCGGCATCGTAACGACGGGAGACCCGCCCGTGAACCGAGACGCCGCGTTCATATGCCTTTCCTACGCCGACGAGCTCCTCGCGCTTTCGGGCGGAGTCACCGAGTACGCGGTCAGGCTCGGCGGCGCCGAGTCGGTCACCGGCAGTTGGGCGCGCGACCGTAGGCTCGCCTCGGAGACCGCGCGGATACGCGAGCGTCTCGCCGCCGCGCGCGTCGACGCGGACGCGCGCGATTGGCGGGAAATCGGCGCCGACACGCTCAAGCTCCTTCGCGCGCAAACCGGGGAAACGACGCTCTATCTCTTCTTCATCTTCGCCATCGCAGCAGTCGGCATCACGAACACCATGCTCATGGCCGTGCTCGAGCGTACGAAGGAGATCGGCACGCTCCGCGCCCTCGGCTTCGGGCGCGCGCGGATCAGGAGGCTCTTCCTCGCCGAGGGGTTCATCATCGCGCTCATCGGCTCCGCGGCGGGACTCGTCCTAGGAGCGGCGCTTACCTGGTACCTGACGGTGCGCGGCATGGACTTTGGCTTCATGCTCAGGGAGATGGACATCGGTTACCGCATCACCGGCGTCATCAGGTCTGCGTGGAATATCCCCGGGATCGCCCGCACGGTTCTTTTCACGCTCGCGATCTCGACGCTCGTCGCGTGGTTTCCCTCTGGCGCCGTTTTGCGTCGCGAAGTCGCGGACATTCTCCGCAACGGGAGGTAACCCGATGAAAACGGTCTCTCTCGCGTGGAGGAACGCCCGGAGGAATTGGCCGCGCACGGCGCTTTCCGCGAGCGCGGCCTTCGCGAGCACGCTCATCGTCTGCCTCATCATGTCGATGGAATCGGGCTACATCGACGACATGATCGCGAATATCAAGAACCACCGCACGGGCGACGTGCGCGTCATGAACCGCGCCTATCTCGAAAACGAGCGCGTCATGCCCTTGCAGTTCTTCATCGACGACACGGAACGCGCGCTTTCCACCCTCGCGCGAAACGACTTCGTCGCCTACGCGGTACCCCGCACGCCCTTCGTCGTCTCGATTTATCAGAAGGGCGAGCGCATTCCCTGCCGCGCCATCGGCGTCGACTTCCGCACCGACCCGATAACCAGCGCAAAGAACGACGTCCTCACGCAAGGGGCCTATCCCGCATCAGGGTCAGCCGAAATTCTCGTTACCGCGGGGCTGGCCAAGGAGCTCTCTCTTTCCGTCGGCGGAAAATTGACCATACTTTCGCGAACGGCCACGGGCGGTACCAACGGAAAAACCTTTACCGTAAGCGGCGTCGTCGCGATGTCGGACATGGACTTCTCTGGCCGCGTCTTTTTCCTCGACTGGCGGACGGCCGGCGACTTCCTCAGGATGGGACCGAATGCGCTCGCCGTCAATGCTTTCCTCAAGAAGGGTACCGATGAGGAAAGCGCGATCACCGCGATACGAAACGCGCTCGACGCGAGCGCGGGCACGAAAGGAGACGCGGCGTTCGACGTTCGCGCGTGGCATGACGTGAGCGAGACGTTCGCCTTCCTGAAGATCTCGCGCGTTCTCTTCGCGATCTACGGCGCGATCTTCTATCTCCTCGCGAGTACCGTCATCGTCAACACGACGATGATGGCCGTGCTCGAGCGGAGACGCGAGATCGGCACGCTCGCGGCCCTTGGCATGGGGAAGCGCGGCATTCTCGCGCTCTTCGTCGCCGAATCGGGGATCATCGCGGCGATCGGGATCGTCCTCGGGCTTTGCGCAGGAGGTCTCATTGTCGGAGCGGTACACCGCGCGGGATTCGACATCGAGGCGATCTATGGTACGGACTTGGGCGGCATGGGGATATCCCGGGTGATCTACCCTTCGCTCGCGCCGCCGCAATACGCGTATATCCTCGGGATGGGGCTCATGATCGCTTGCCTTGCGTGTCTCGTCCCGGCGCGTATCGCGACGCGCGTCGAGCCGGCCGATGCCATGCGCGATCGATGAGAGGGAGAGAGTCTGATGATAATGATGATGCCTACTTATCAAAAGGGACCGTTCGAGCCGAATTCGCGGCGCGCAGGATTTCACAACTCCGCGCAACGCGCGATCTTTCACTATCACGCACCACGCGCAATTACTTTCAATTGCGCGCGGCGCGCTATCTTCCTTCTCGCATGCGCGCTTCTCTCGCGATTTGCCGTCGCCTTCGCGGAGACGCCCGAAACAGCTGAAACCATCGTGAAAAAACTCGAGGCAAACCAGGTCTACGACACCTCGCGTCTCAGCGCGCGCCTTACGGTCACGAACCGTTTCGGCGTCTCCGAAAGCTCGTTTTCCGCGTATGCGCGAAAGGGCGGGGACGCGCTCATCGTGATCACGGAGGGACCCGACCGCGGGCAAAAGGTCTTACGGCAGGGCGAGAACCTCTACCTCTACTACCCCGAGGCCGAGGACGTCATCTGGCTTAAGGGCAGCGCGCTCAAGGATTCCCTGATGGGCTCGGACTTTTCCTACGAGGACATTACCGACGACGGCAGCATCCTCGGGCGCTACACCGTGACCCTCGATGGCACGGAAAGCTTCGACGGGGCTTCCTGTTATCGCGTCACGCTCATGGCAAAAAGCCGGAAGGAACCCTACGCGAGAGAGGACCTCCTCATCGACGGCGCGCTCTTCGTCATCAGGAAGGCGACGCTCTATAGCGCCGCGGGAAAGGCGATCAGGGAACTCACCGCGCGGGACGTTCGCTCCGTCGCGGCAAGGAACGTACCTTTCACGACCGTCATGCGCGACCTCCTCAAGAAAGACTCATCGACCGAGATGACGATCGAACGGATGGAGATCGACATCCCGCTTCCGGAAAAGTACTTTAACCGCGAGGAACTCTCGTGGTAACGCACGGCGATCGGGCGCGCCCCCCGGGCGTCGCTCGCGCCCTCGCTCCCATCGTATCCTTTACCATGGCGCTCGCCGGAAGCTATTCGCCTACGCTTTTCGCCGAGACGACGCCAGGCGGCGAGGTGTTCCTGTCACTCGCCGAATCAGTCGATGCGAAGGGAATTGACCCCATCGAATCGGGCACGATCGCCGGCGTGCGGTTTTCGCTCGACGCCGCACGCGGGGAGTCCCTGAAGGCTTCGGCGCGCGTCTCGCTTGACTCAAGCGCCGGGCTCGCGCTCGACCGCGCGTACCTTAAGGCTCGGCTTCTCCGCGAAACAGGCGGCTCCGCCTTGCGGCTCACCCTCGGAAAGGCGCCGCTTTCCTGGGGGAAGGGTTTTCTCCTCAACGCGGGAGACCCGATCTTCGGCGCCGCGCCGCGCGTTACCGCGCTCTCGAGCGACGAGTACCGAACCTCCACGGCCTGGATGGCGAGCGCGTACGTTCCGTTTGGCGCCTTTAGCTTCGCGGAGGCGGTGGCGATTCCCCGAGTCGGCGCGGGAAACGCATATCAAGATGCGGGAACCGACGAGGGCAGCGAAGCCACGGTGGCGCGCGCAATCGCGGGAAGCGAGAACCCCGATAACCGCGCGGGGTGCCGCGCGCTCGTCACCCCGGGATGGGGCGCGCTCCAATCGGCGGAAGCGGGCTTCCTCGCGTCGGATCAGGAAACCCTCGGCGCGTATGTCGCCTTCGACGGATCGCTCGTCATCGACTGGTATGGGGCGCTTTCCGCGCGTTGGGACAATGCGTACACGGGCCCCCAAACCCCTGAGCTCGCGCTTTCCTTCGGCCTCTTCCGGATATTCAGCATCGTTCCCGGAAGGCAGCTTGCCGCGCGCGCGGAGACGCTCGCCTACCCCGCCGCGAATCGCGAGCTCTGGTACCTGGAGCTCATCCTTGGGCTTACCGATGATCTTTCCGTTTTCGCGCGAGGCATCGTCGCGACGGGACGCGCCGTCTCGCGCATCGAGGAGGAAGCCGCCTCGGGTGACGCGATCGGGAACGCGCAGGGAGCGCTCTCCGCGCTTCCCTGGCTTGCCTCGGGGAGCGCCCTTGCCTCGGTCGGCTTTTCCTGGGTCCTTTTAAACGACATCACCCTTTCCGGCGGCGCGCTCTTGCGTATCGGAAAGGGTGATGAAGAGCAAACGGTGCCCGGACTCACGGTCCAAGCCGGCTTTACCTGCGCGTTCTAGCGATCGCGCTATTTCTTCGCGGAAAGCTGCGCGAGGTACCCCGAGAACGCCTTGTTGAAATCGTCGGAGATCTTTTTCTCGGCGGCCTTGAGCGCGCGGTTCTCCGCCTCGGGAACCGTCGAGTGGCCCTCGCGTCCCTGGACGTTGTACGGCATCAGGACCGCGCCGGTCGCCGTGTCGGTGAGCCGCGCGTCGACGATGTAGCGCACGAACTTGTTGTCGTTGTTCTTGAGGACTACCTCGGAAAGGGAAAGCGTGCCGTCAAGCGAGTAGCGCGAGCCGGTCCCGCCGGTCTTGAAGCCCGAAGCCGAAATGGCCTGCGAGAACGCCGCCTTGATCCTTCCGTCGCGGTCGTTGGCGACCGTTACCGCTATCGGGATATTCTGCGCGATGCGCAGGCACTCAAGCCTCAGCTGGTCTCCCTTGCGAACCGATCCCGCCTTCGCGGCTGCCGCGGCGGGGTTCACGACCGACAGCACGTTCAGGAAACGACCGTTCATGTCGCCGATCGCGGCGGCGAGATCGTAGCGCGCGTACGCGTCGAGCGTGTTCTTGTCCGCGTCGGGGATCGCGATGAGCTTCGTGATGGTCTCCTCGTTCGTCTCGAGGAGATTCGAGTAGAGCATCGCGGCGCGCGCGCGTTCCATGACCGCGAGCGCGTACGTCGTCCCCTTCCCGTCGTCCCACGTCGCCTTGATCTCGGCGCCGACGACGGAGTCGAGGTCGAACGAGGTCTTGACCGCGCGATCGACGTCCGATCCTTCGGTTATCGCGATCGCGCCGCTCTGGACCGCCTCGCTGTAGCGGGAGGTCACGGTCGTCTCGCCCTTCACCGTCTGGCCGAATACCGCGATGAGCGCGCCAAGCGCGTTCTTCTCCGCGGAATCTCGGTCGGCCCCGTAGCCCACCGCGGAAACGTATTGCGCTTCCGGATACGCGGCGCGGGGGTTGGAAACCCATTCGGGTTCCTTAGTGGCCTTTCCCGACGCGGCGGTCGATTTCTTCTCGGCGGCAGAGCCACCCGAGCTTCCCGACGAGGCGCCCTTCGGCGAGGGAGAGCTCGCGCATGAGGAAAGGATGGTTATCGCCATGCAGACGGCGATGGCACACGTTACTTTATGCATATAGCCTCCGTGAGGTTGAGCCCTCCGGCCGCAACCGTGACGTTCTGGAACCGCTCCTCGTGAACGAGGCCGTTCGACGCATTGTAATATCGAACCGTGAACGAGTACGTTCCCGGATCGAGCGTAATGCCGCCGACGGCGGCTTTAGACGGAAAATAGTGCGAGATACGGAGATCGGCCTGCTCGCTCGCCTCGGCGTATACCTGGGCGCCGACCGAAAGAACGCTGAGCAAGAGCCCTGCGCCCGAGTCGTTTGCCTTCTTGGCCCCCTTCTCGAGCAGGACGGAGGAACTCGTCTTGGCGACGGACCTCATAATCGTCTTAAAATAGATGAAGGAGGCCTTCTGCTTGAAGGTCTCGGCCGCCACGGCGCCGAGGTCCTCGATTTTCTCGACGGTAAAGGTCTGACCGGAGTCAAGCGTTACCTCGACGCGCGCGACGGCGGTAGGCCGCTGCGTAATCACGGGAAGCGCGATCTTTATCCAGTTGCCGGGCCCGATGGGAATGCGCGTGGTATTCTCGTTCTTGATCGGCGCGGGCCCGTAAAAGCACATGACGTTGAGCCGAGCCTTCCCCCTGGGGACGGCGAGCTCGTCGTCAAGCGACGTCGGGAGCGGGAAGGCATAAACCGAGGGCTGGTCGGCGAACGCGAGCTTTACCTTGTCGCGGTCGATTCGCGCGTCGTCGTCCTCGCCCTGGGAACGGTACATGATCATGCTCAGGTACCGCGCGAGGGCGGAGTTCGTGAACTTAACGGTAGCCTGCTCGGGGTCGTACGGGATCCCCGGACTCTTCTCGAGCGTGGCTTGCTGCGCGTTCGATATCGCGCGGTTATATTTCGTCGCGATGAATTTCAGCTTATTGTCGACGCGCCGGATCTCGACGAACGCGTCCTCGATCGATCCTTTGTGGTAGTAGTTGAGCGCGTTGAACACGTTGAGGTACACGTCCTCATAGTCGTCGCCCGCGTATTCCTTCGTGTTATCATTGACGAGGTAGGATGAAGCCTCGCGGGTGACGCTCTTGGTAAACGCCGATTCGATGCCGCGTTCGGCATCGGTCAGCAGCTTCGACGAATCGGACCAGGCCCCGGCGTAATGGGCAAGGAGCCCCGCGTCGAGTTTATAGAGCACGTAATCGATGTTCCGGTACTTATCCTTCGAGGCCTGAACCTTGGCATACGCGCCCGGGTAGTTACCCGTCGAGACCTCGTTGTCTATCGCGCTGTAATGCGCCACCGAGGCGCATGACGCGAGAAGAAGGGAGAGGAAAAGCGGAAGGACGACCGGGATATTTTTTTTCATGTTGAGAACTCCTATGCGACCGGTAATCCGGCAAGCCGCCCAAGGAGCGAGCGCGCACGCTCACTCGCTTGAGGCGCCGCTTCGCGCGCGCTTGGGCTTAGAGCTTCGCGCCCGGGGTCTTGATGACTTTCTTGATTTCCTCGTTGGAGCCCATCCAAATCTTCTTATTCGTCTCGACGTCGATAAGCTCGGCATACACGTAATAGGTGCGGGTCGCGACCTTACCGGCCTTGTCGACCATGGTCTTCACGGAACCGATGAGCATGAAGTCTGCACCGGTCTCGTTGGCGATCGCCTTGGCGGTGTCCTCGCTCGACCAGGACTGTTGTTCCTGGCGCTCGTCGCGGATCTCGGACCGCTCGGACTTGCTCGCCACGAAGTCGGCCTTACCGGAGTTGATGATCGCGGTCTCCATCTTCTTGGTGATGATCGAGGTATCGATGTGCTCGTCGCTGTCGTTCTTGAAGGTACCGACGATCACGACGGGGAGCTTGCCCTTGTCCTTCTGGAACTGGGCGACGCGGGGCGAGGAGAGACAGTCGTTAATGATGCTCTCGCTGACGATGCGGACGTCCGTATCATTCCAATAACCGCTCAAGTCGGTTTGTTTATCGGAAGAAACCCGGGTTACCTGTGGTGATGACGAGCAGCCTGAAAAGAGAACCGCGAGGGAGATGAGCGAAAACGCGAAAAATACGTTCTTATTCATGAGAAAAGCCTCCTTTAAGATATAACACTCATTATACCCCAGACGATACTGGAATACAAGAAAGGGGGGCTGTTTCCCCGGACGCGGGAAACGCGACCGGGGGGATAGGAGGGGTTATTCCTCGATAAAATCGAGCTCGACCCCGTTCGGGTCGACGGCGGTCATGATCTTTTTTCCGTCCTTGATGGTCTTCGGGGCGGAAATAATGCGAACGCCCTTGGAAAGAAGGAACTTCTCTGCCTCGCCGATTTGGTCTACGACGAAGGTCAGCGAGACCCCGCCCGCGGAGGAGGCCTTGCCTAATTCGTTATGGAGCAGCTCTATCCGGCAGCCGCTTTCCTTGTCGGAAAGGAAGGCGATCTGCTTGCCGGGCGCGGCGGAGATCATGGAGTCGAAGGAAAAACCGAGGACGTTCTCGTAAAACGCGATTGATTTCTGGATATCAGCGGTCCTGATGACCACGCTCTTCATCTTCACTGGGGGTTCACTCCTTATCGGGACCCGGGGCGCGACGGCACCCGGAAACCCGCTCATTGCGGTACGGTTCCACTATACCACAAGATCGACGGGTTAGTCGACGCAAACGAAGCCCGCGCTGACGGCATGGCTTTTCGAACCGTGAGCGGTAAGCGTCCCGGCGATGCCTAGCTTTCGCGACATGACCTTCATGGGTTTGTCCCGCAGGCGCAGGCGGGATTGCGGACGAGCGGCGTCTTTCCGCCATTTTCGTCGACGGCAACGAAGGTGACTCGATTCGAGAATATCAGGATCTCCTCGGTCGACCCCGGCATGTCCGCGTAGACGTCGACCGAATAGAGAACGGAGGTTTTTCCCTCGTGCTGCCGCTCGATATGAAAGCGGAGGATCGAGCCGTTCGCGACGCCATGGCGGAACTCGCTATTGTCCATCGCGCGGGTGACGAGCACGGAGCCGCAGTAGTCGCGCGCCGCGGCGAGCCAGGCGTATTCGTCGACCCACTGCAAAAGCTGCCCGCCGAAAAGTTTTCCTTGATGGTTGAGATGCCCGGTTCTGACGAGCGTGTAGGTGTCCATTCTTCCCCTCCGATTCGTTATGCTGCGGCTATTTCGGGTAATCGGCGAACATGACCCTGAACGCGCCCGGGTTATAGGGCTTTTCCAGATAACCCTCGATATAGTCGCGATTCGCCTCCACGACCTCCCGGCTCTCGGTGTTCGCGGTAACCGCGATTATCGGCGAGAGGACGTGCAATTCCTGCTTCAGTATCTTCGCCGCATCATACCCGTTCATGCGCGGCATGTGAATATCCATGAGGATAAGATCGAAAAAATCGCCTTCCTTTGTGCGGCACAGCTCGATCGCCTCGAGCCCGTCAGACGCGTTGCTCACCTCGCAGCCAATCTCCGAGAGAAGCGTCTCGGCGATTTCGCGGTTGATCTCGTTATCCTCAACGATGAGCACGCGGCCGGTCTTGCGCGGTATTCTGAGGCCTCCCTCGGATTGATCCCCCTCGCCTAAGGCGTTCGACTTCCGGATCACGACGACGAAATGGAACGCCGAGCCGCGACCGGGGGCGCTGTCGACCCAGATGACGCCGTGCATCAGCTCGACGAGCCGCTTGGTGATCGCGAGCCCGAGGCCGGTTCCCTCGTGGTTCTTGACGAGCACCTGGCCGAATTGCTCGAAGTCCGTGAAGAGCTTCGACATGTCGTCCTCGTCGAGCCCGCAGCCCGTGTCCCTAACCGAACAGCGGAGGATCACGTCCTTCCCGAGGATCTCGTGGTTGAGCGACACCGACACGTAGCCCCGCTCGGTGAACTTGATCGCGTTGCTCATCAGGTTCATGAATATCTGGGTGAGCCGGAACTGATCGCCGTGAACGAGAAAAACCTCGGGGCAGTCGAACTGAACCGAGAGGACGAGCCCTTTCTGTTCGGCCTTGAGCGCGAAAAGGTCGTACATGATTTTTCTGAGGTCCCAGAGGTTGAAGTCCTCCGGGTTCAGCGAGAACTTGTTCTCCTGCATCTTCGAGAAATCAAGGATGTCGTTGACGACCCGGAGAAGCAGCTCGGAGGCGTTCTCGATCTTCTTGATGTACCCGAGGCAGTCGGGATTGGGCGAGGCGCGCTTGGCGAAATAGGTCATTCCGAGGATCGCGTTGATCGGCGTCCTGATCTCGTGGCTCATGTTGGCGAAGAAGTTGTCGCGAGACGCCGCGTATCGGTGAGTCTCCTCGAGTTGCTGCGAGAGCTTCTGCCGCGTGTCGTCTTCCTTCGTCTTGTCCTCGAGGCTCACCACGTTGATCTGCCCGAAGAAGTCGTCGAAATGCGAGGTAAAGTCGCACTGGATGCAGCGCACGCCGGTCGGGAGGAACACGCGATACTCGCGCGAGAAGCTTTCTCCTGCCTCGATCGCCGCGGAGAGCTTTTCCGCGATAGGGAGGAGAAGCGGATCGACGAGTTCCGCGTAGGAATGGCCTTCGATCTCGCACTCCCCGTCGCAGAGCAGGAGTCTCCGGCACGACGAGTTGATGTACCGAACGATTCCATCCGAATCGATCGCCACAAGTCCCGTGTTGATTCCCGAAATCACCGAACGGATAAAGCGGTCGAACCGATCATGGGAGCGCATGATCCTCCGCGTCCTCAAGACGCTCAGGATGAGGAGGACCAGGAGCACGAAGGTCAGCGCGGCGAGCGCGGCTGAGCGGAAAAAGACGATGGAAATGTCTGACGCGATAACGCGATAGATCGAGCGCTGCAGCTGTATGTCGTGCAGGGCCTTCACGCTAAAAAGGACGAATCCCAACGTTAGGAAGGCAAGGACCGTGAGCGTCGCAATATAGAGTTCTTGCCATACGTTGGCTTTTTTCCCGCCCTTCCGCCCTTTTCCGTCATTCACGCTTTTTTTAGTTCCCATATTACGTCATAGTATACGATTGTTGCGCGTATTTATCA
>DAOPYF010000069.1:0-12765 GCA_035352735.1 Treponemataceae bacterium
TGCTTCTTCGTCAACGCGCTTTCCTTCGTGGCGGTGATCGTCGCGCTCCTTTTCGTGAACACCCCGCCGGTCACCTCGGGCCGCTCGGTTGAGACCGTTCGGGACGTGTTCGCGAGCGTGAAGGACGGACTCGCCTATATCGGCAAGCGGTCGCGCATCGCGATCCCGCTCGCGCTCATGGCGTCGGTCAGTACCTTCGTCATCAACTACACGATATTCGTGCCGACGTTCGCGCGGAACGAGCTTGGCCGCTCGGCGAGCGGCTTCGGTTTTCTCATGACGGCGATGGGAATCGGGTCGCTCGCCGCGGCGCTGACCCTCGCGGTAAAAAGCGGGAAGGGTCCGAGCCGGCTCAGGCTGTACGGCGGCGCGGCGGGAACGTGCCTCGCCCTCTTGCTGTGCGGCCTCCAGCGAAACTACGCGCTCTCGTGCGCGCTTTTGGGGATCGTGGGGTTTTGCACCATATCGTTCACGGCCTCGACGAACGCGACGATCCAGCTTGAGTCCGACGACGAGCATCGGGGGCGCGTCATGAGCGTGTATACGCTTGTGTTCGGCGGCGTCACGCCGATCGGATCGCTGTGGGCCGGGTGGGTCAGCGAGGCGTCGAGCCCCGCGGCGTGCATGGTCATCGCGGGGGCGATCGGCATCGTCTCATGCGCGGTCGCCGTCCTCTTCGCGCGCCCGAAAAAGGCGCGGTAAGGTCAATGTATCGTGTAGGGAAAAAATAAAAAGGGATTACCGGGGAACGGGCTTGAACCGTCACGGCTGTTGCCAGCCAAGGGATTTTAAGTCCCTGGTGTCTACCAATTCCACCACCCCGGCGCTCCATGATAGAATAGCTGATAAAACCGCGGAGGTCAATCGTGTTTTCGGATACCCATTGTCATCTTCATCACGTCGGCGAGCGGGGCGAGGACCTTCGCGCGCTCATCGAGTCCTTGGCCGCGGACCGTTACCGTTTCGTGCTCGACATCGGCACGAAGCCGGGCGATTTTCGCGCGCGCGTGGAGACGGTCGCGAACGCGAGCGAGGGCATTCAGCCGCTCTCCGATGGCGTGCCGGATTTCATTCACTTTAGCGCGGGGCTCTGGCCCGACGGTGAGGTAATCGCGGAACGCTCGGGGGCGCTCAAGGCTCTCGAGGATGACGTGAAGGCGATGCTCGACCTCGCGCGACGTCGCGCGGGCAATGGCGGGAGCGCGTACGCGGCGCTTGGGGAATGCGGGCTCGACCGCTATTGGAACGGGTCTGCCGCCGCCGCGCGGATCGCGGCCTCAGGCGAGGTGGCGCTTCCCGGCAAAACGGGCGCCCAAGCGACGGGCGACGATGGCCCGGGAACGACGGACCTCGCGGGCGAGGAAGAACTTTTCGGCCTTCAGCTCGAGATGGCCCGTCGCTACGGACTCCCGGCGATCGTTCACTCGCGCGACGCGTTTGACGCGACGCTCGGCTGCATCAAGAACTCAGGGTTCGACCGCGGCGTGATACACTGTTTCTCCTACGGGATGGACGAAGCGCGCGCGTTCCTCGACCGCGGGTGGTATCTCTCGTTTCCGGGAAACATCACCTGGCCGAAAAAGCCCGACGATAAGGAACGGGTGCGCTCCCTTCTTCGGTACGTGCCGCGCGACCGCCTCCTTCTCGAGACCGACTCGCCGTATCTTACCCCCGCGCCGCACCGCGGGAAGACCAATACACCGTATCTCATCCGACACGTGTACGCGCGCGCGGCCGAATGCCTCGACGTCGCGGAGCCCGCGCTCGCCGAGATCGTTTTCGCGAACGCGCGGGATCTTTTCTCGCTCGCGACCTGACCTCGCGCGCTATAAAAAAAGGCGCCACCTTGATGCAAGGGGCGCCGTGATTTTGGTATCACCGTGCGATGGCCTGAAAGGGACACCGAGGCACAATGGTCAGTGCGCGATGAGCGCCGTGGAGAACCAGGGAACGTAGGTGACGAGCATCAGGATGAGGAACTGCACGAAGAGGAAGGGCAGGATGTTCCTGACGATCTTCATGATCGGCTTCTCGAAGGTGTAACTCGCGATGAAGAGGTTGATGCCGACCGGCGGCGTGAGGAATCCGAGCGCGAGGTTCGTGAGGAAGATGACCCCCGTGTGCACGGGGTTAATCCCGAAGGACTCAGCGACCGGTATGATGAGCGGGGACACGACGAGGATCGCCGAGTAGAGGTCCATCAGGCAGCCTACGATGAGTAGGAGCACGTTGAGCAGGAAGAGGAACAGGTACTTCGAGTGGACGAACGAGATGACGAGCGCGGTGAGCGTGTTTGGGACGCCCGCGTCGATCATGAAGTACGCGAGTCCCTTCGCCGCGCCGATGATCACGAGGACGCCGCCGGCGACGGGTATGCTCTTGAGTATCGTCTTGACGGAATCGCGAAGCGAATAGTCCCTTCGGATAAATACCTCGAGCACGAACGCGTAGCACGCGGTGAACGCAGCCGTCTCGATGAGCGACAGGAGCCCGGAGAAATAACCGATGACGATCGCGAACGGGAGGAAAAGCTCGGGCGCGCCGTGGCCGAGCGCGGAGGCGAGCTCGCGGCCGGAGAACGGCATGCGCTTGCTCGTCTTGTCGCGCGCGACGCCCATCACGATCATCGAGACCGCCATGAGCGCGCCGGGAAGGATCGCTCCCTTGAAGAGATCGTAGATATCGACGGAGAAGATGTTCGTCGAACCGTAGATGATGATCGCGAGGCTCGGCGGAAAAAGCATGCCGATGGAGCCCGATGCCGTCACGAGCGACTCGGCGTTGTCGCGCGAGTATCCCGAGCCGGTAAGGATGACGGTGAGGAGGCTTCCGAGCGCGAGGATCGTTACCCCCGACGCGCCGGTGAAGGTCGTGAAGAAGGTCGCGACGAGCACGGCCGCGATGACCGGACCGCCGCGGAGCCAACCGACCGAGCTCTTGACGACGTTGAGAAGCCGCTTTCCGGCGCTTCCCTCGGCGAGGATGAGACCGGCGAGCGTAAAGAGCGGGATCGCGGCGATGCTCTTGTCGGTGAGGATGCCGTATGCCTCGAGCGGGATCATCTCGACGTAGCCTCCGCCTTGGCTGAAGGCGACGTACGCGATTCCCGCGAGCACGATGAAGATCGGGGCGCCGAATATGGCAGAGAGGATCAGAAGCCCGATAAGGGGCCAGAAGAGCTTCGCCGCGACGAGCATCCACGCGTTGAACGCGTTCGCGAGGAACGCGATATTCTCGAGGTGAAAAACGTAGAAGAGAATCCCCGATACCGGACCCGAGGCGACGAAAAGCCCGATCGCGACGCCGATAATGGCGGCGATCCTGGACTTGCCCCGCCAGAGCGGGATCGCGACCATCCCGAGATACATGATCGGGAGCGATGCGAAGATGACGGTGAGCGGAACGCCCCAGAGCTTGTCGCCCGCGGGGAATGCCATGAAGAGCTCTGAGGTAGCGGCGAGGAAAAGCGCGGAGAGAATCGACACCGTGATCACCGTTTGGACCGGGCCGACGATCTTCCGTGCTCTGGGCGGGAGCGCTTCGTTGATGATCCCGAGGTTCAGCTGCTTATTCTCGAGGCTCGTGATGATCCCGGCGAAGCCGGCGAACATGAACACGAGGTTGACCTGCACGAGGTCCGAGGAAAGGATCGATATGCCGGTGACCTGGGCGACTGCGCGAAAGGCGAGCGGAAAGACGGCAAGGAGCGCGAGGAGGGCGATGCCCGCCCCGTTGATGATCTTTCTCAGCATCGCTTACTTCCTGCCGGCCTGGAGCATGTCCTGGATCTTATGGTACATGGCGAGGTTGAAGGCACCGGGCGCGGATCGGTCGACGGTGTTGATGTCGCGGGCGAAGATGCGCTCCCAGTCGGCGAGCTCTGCGGAGGTCGGCGTGATCGCCGTCACCCCTTCTGCCTTCATCATGTCCATGTATTTCCTGTCCGAGGCGTCGAGGGACGCGTCGAGCCGCGTTCGCATGCGGACCGCGGCGGCGACCATCGCGGGCTTATACTGCGCGGGGATCTTCGCCCACGCCTCGTTCGAGATGACGAGCCCGGCGAGTACCGGGCAAAGCTTCGTGTCGAGCGCGTAGCTTACGCACTTCGACATCCCGGTCACGTACGCGTACATGTGGACGCCGAAGAACCCGCGGACGCCGCCCGAGCTTTTCAGCGATTGAAGGAGCTTCGCCTGCTCGAGGTCCTCGATGGTAAAGCCCGCCGCGCGGAAGGAATCGCCGAGGATCGGGCTATCGAGTCCCGCGGACGCGATCTTTATTTTCTTAAGCTCGTCGAGCGTTGAGAACTTGTCCTTCGTGTAGAACGATAGCCAGCCGACGTTCGTCCACGCGATCATCTCGAATCCGGCCTTCGAGTAATCCGCCTTGAGGTCGGGCCCGTAGGTATCGAGGACCGTGTCGAGTTCCTTTTGGTTGCGGATGAGGAACGGTATCGAGAGGGTATAGATCGACGCGCTCGGCGCGAGCTCGTGGAGGCCGATGGTCGTGAAGATGGCGCCGTCGAGCGGAGCCTTCATGCCGGGTCGCACGGAGCGGAATTTCTGGATGACGCCCTTCTCGCCGCCGAGGGAGTTCGTGTCGTAGAACATGACGGAGACCTCGCCGTGCGTGATCTCGGACCATTCCTGGGCGAGCGCGCGCTGCTCGACGTCCCAAGGGGAGCGGCTCGGCGCGATTGACGCGATCTTCAGTTGGATCTTCGCCTGCGCGAAGGCTCCCGAGGCAAGGGCGCAAAGGATGAGTATGGAAGCAAGGCTTTTTTTGATGCTCATTGTATTTCTCCTATTCGAGTATGAAATCGGCCTTGTGCTCTTTGAGCCAAGCGGCCTGTCGGTGCGCAATGGTCAGCGCGAGGCGGTTTTCGGGCTGCGAATCGGGATCGATCGCGAGCGCCTTTTCGATGTATTCGTCGAACCCCGCGCCGTCCTGGGCGGGGACGCAGAAGAAGCGCGCGTACGCGATGTACGGTCCGGGCGTTTTTCCGCCTGAGACCTCGAGCGCCTTATTGTACGCGGCGATCGCCTTGTCCTTTCCTCCGCCGAGGGAATCGGGCGCGGCGGCGTAGAAGGACATGAGCACTTCCCAGATCGCGCCTGAGTTAAACGAGGGGTCGAGCTCGGAGGCGCGCTCGAGCATAGCGACGGAGCCGGGGATCATTGGGCCATAGGACGCCTCGAGCGGGCTTAAGGAGAACGCGCCGAGCGCGCCCGATCCCGCCCAGTACAGCGCGGCCGCGTCGACTTTCTTGCAGCGCGCGAGGGTCGCGCGCATCGCGCCCTCGTCCGAGCCGAATACCGCGGCGCTGAATCCCTTGTAGCGATGGTCGAGCCCCTCGAGTACGTAGCCCCTGCCGCGGAGGTAGAAGTTCTGCGCCCTCCGGTAGGCGGCGTCCTGCTCGTCGAAACGGTCGAGCGGGAGGCGCTCGGCGGGACCCTGGACGAAGGCGGCGGCGTACATGACGTAGAGCTGGCCGGTCATGATCGAAAGCCCTTCGTGCTTCGGGTTCTGGAGGTGCATCATCTCGTAGAGCTTAAGCGCGGTGGGGAAGAAGTCCCCGACGAGCTCGGGGTCGTTTTCGCCCGTGAGCGCGATCATGGGGTCCGGGTCGGACGCGGATTTTTTTTGGAGGACGGGATCCGCCGGGGCGAGCATGTTCGACACCCCGTTCATCCCGGCCTGCTTGATGGCCGTGCAGCCTGATAGGCCCAGTGCCGCGATGCACGCAAGAACGCCAAGGCCAAGAAGGTTTTTTTTCATTGTACGCATTCCTTTTTCCATTCCGCGATAAAATGCTCGTACGCCGCAATGGTTGCGGAAAGGGTGGTGTCCTGAACCTGACCGCGCCCAATCCAGTCATTTCCATCCATAATATAAAGGTTCCGGAGAATGCCCTCTATGTCGGCAATCGTGCAGGATGGGTCGTGGGCGCGACGGCGCTCGAGGCCAAGAAGCTCTTCCTCGAAAACCTGTTTATATTTCTCTTCGATCCATTGGGTAGACTCACTCATCCGCATGAATATAGTAGTTTTTTCGCGCCGGTTCAAGTATACTGCACTATATGGTAGAATCCGGACATAACGATGAGGCCGAAATCCTCGGGAAGAAGGCCTTCGCCGAGCTTTGCACCGCGCTTTCGCGGTCGGACGATCCCGCCTTAATCGGGGAATTCCTCGAATGCCTCCTCACCCCAACCGAGCTACGCGAGGTGTCTACCCGATGGGCGCTCGTGCGCGAGATAGAGGATGGCACGACACAACGGGAGATTGCGCGGAGGATGGGCTTGAGCCTATGCAAGATCACCCGCGGTTCCCGCGAGCTGAAGAAGGAAAACTCACCCTTTAAGCGAATGATCTCGTTGATCAGAAAAGAGGGTGAATGAGATAGGCCTCGTGCGAGGACGTTTCCCTCTGCTAATTGAACGCGTAAAAAAAAAGGGCTGTCCGGCGCCTTTCGCCTGGCAGCCCTTTTTATTTCGATTATTGTCCGCTGATTTCGTTCCAGGTAGAACCCAATGTTCCTTCCTTCGCGAGGGATTCAAGGTTCGAGCCGTCAACGAGGAATACCGCTTTCGGGTCGATGCCATACGTTAAGAGAAATGAGGGGGTTCCTTGATAGGTGCCGTTTGCGAGAGTCGAAACTGTTTTACCGGAAGCCATGTCGGAACAGATGGACAGCGCCCATTTGGTAAGATAATCGATGTTCTTGACGATGGTCATCCCTTGTTTGCCCTTGTAAATCCGCTGAAAGGCGGCAAGCTCACCGTCCTGTCCGGTTAAGACCGCGCAGAGTCCGGCTTTGTTTGAGACTGAAAGCGTGGAAGCGTCGATCGCAAGGGCTGCGCTTCCGGCCGTTCCGTCATTCGGCGTCAGGATGGCGCTTGGTGTATGGCCTACAAGGTAATCGGCAACGAGCTGTTTCGCTTTGTCGTGCGACCATCCGGTTACTTCGCCCGTGTCATACGCGATGCCGATGTGGCCATTGATGATTTCAAGGGCTCCCGCTTTATACAACGCAGCATTGTCGTCAGCGGGGTCTCCTGAGAGTACGTAATACTGGCCTGTCGGTACTTTTCCTGTAAGCCATTTGCTCTGCATGCGACCGATTTCCGTATTATCAAAACTGAAAAAGAGATCCGCGCCTTTTATGTACCGGTCGTAGGCGATGACCGTGATACCAGCGGTGTGCGCTGTTTGAAGCGCCGTCTCCCAGCAAGCGTCTGTCCGATCTACCGGCGTGAAGAGAATAAATTTGATTCCGCTGGACACCATCGCGTTGAAGTCCGCAAGCTGTGTGGCGGTGGTTCCGTCAGACAGCGCGAGGTTTATTTTCGTCCCGGTATCGGTGGCGTTCGCGTTGAATCCCGCAATATCCTTCGGCCATCGGTCTCCCGTGTTGAGCGGAAGGATTACGCCGACGGTGATTAATGGGTTTCGCGTTACGGTTATGGTGTATGCGTTCGCTGTACCGTCTTCGGCCGTTACCGTCACCGTTATCACGTTCGTGCCGACGGAGAGGGTCGTAGGCTGATTGGGGCTGATGGAAATTGAGGCCGTTTCGTCGGCCTTATCGGCGGTAACCGTTATGCTATCGACCGTGTTGGAAACGCACGCCGTGTAGGTCTTTACGACCGGGTCAAAGGCGGGGGTCAAGGTTCCCGCGCTGACGCTCAGTGCGCTCAAGGCGGCGTTCTGGCTTTTTGTATCGTCGCTCGAAGAGCTGCAACCTATAACCATCGTAGAAATCATTCCAAGCAATATGGCCGCTATTTTGTTTTTCATCGTATTCTCCTATTCGTATAAGAAGTAAAAAAGACCCCACGGAGCGAGCGCTTCGCGGGGTCAGTACGTAACAGTCTATTGGCGTCCCTACTTGAGGAGCGCCGCGATGTCCGTGTGCTGCCAGCGCACGGCGATGTCGTACGCGGTCTCGCCAGCGATGTTCCGCGCGGTCCGGTCGACGCGCGGGAGATTGAGGAGCGTCTTAACCGTTTCGGCGCTGCCCATGCGCGCGGCGTAATGGAGGAGCCCGTCCCCGATCGTGTCGGTTCGGTCGGCCGCGTATTCGGCGAGCACGGGAACGAATGCCTGTTTCTCGGTGAGCGCTATCGTGACGGCCGAAGCCTCGGCGTTGTCGGCGGCGAAGGGATCTGCTCCCGAGGCGAGGAGGATGCGCGCCGCGGACTCGGAACCCTCTTTCACGGCGAGGAGAAGCGCCGTCGATCCGGTTCTGTTTCGGTTGTTCACCGGGAAATGTGCGGCGATGAGCGCCTTGAGGACGTCGTCGCTCGCGCGTTCGGTGACCGCGATGTGGAGCGGGGTATTGCCGTCCGAGTCGACGAGGTTCATGTTTGACCCGATAACCGCCATGACCGTGTCGCCCGATTTCCTGAAGGCGAGCGAGAGCGGGGTCTTTCCCCATGAATCGCGGGACATCGGGTTCGCGCCGGCGTTGCGGAGCATCACGATGATCTCGGGCGTCGAGCTCTCGACCGCCTCGTGGAGCGCGTTGCGGCCGAACATGTCCTGCATGACCGGGGACGCGCCGCGGTCGAGGAGGTACTTTACCGTCTCCGTGCGGTTCGCCTGAATCGCGTCGGTGAGCGCGGTTTTTCCGGCCTCGTCAGACGCGTTGATATCGGCGCCCGCGGCGAGGAGCGAACGGACGAAGGGCAGGTTGCCCGTGCGCGCGGCCTCATGGAGCGCCGTTTTCCCCGCGAGGTTGCGGGCGTTGATGAGTTTGTGCGCGTTCGACTGGGCGTCGTAGGCGAGCAGGGTGTCGGCCGCGCCCATGGCCGCCCAGCGGACGCAGGAATGGAGCGCGGTATTCCCGAGGAAGTCGCGCGCGTTGACGTCGGCCTTTTTGTCGCCGCTTCCTGCGAGGAGGGTCTTGACCGTGATGCCGGAGTCGGCCTTGACGGCGTTGAATATCGGCGTCTCGCCGTTCGCGTTCCGCGCGTTCGGGTCGCCGCCCTTATCGATGATGAGCGAGACGACCGGCGTGAGCTGCCATTCGGCGGCGAGGTGCAGCGGGGTGTTTCCCGCGCCGTCGGAGCTCTTGATCACGTTCGAGTTGAGAACCCAGTCTTGCCTGCCGCCCATGCGGGTGAGCGCGGCCTTGAGCGCCGACTCGCCCGACACATTCGGGGTAAACACGTCCGCGCCGTACGCGAGGAGGATTTCGCCCGAGGCTCGGTCGTTGTTCCTGACCGCGATGTGGAGCGCCGTGTCGCCGTTCTTGTCGCGCGCGTTCACGTCGGCCTTCTTCGAGATGAGGAAGCTGATGATCGCCGGGTCTGCGTGGTTCATCACCGCGATGTGGAGCGCCGTGCGCCCGCGGGAGTCGCGGGACTGGACGTTCGAGTCGATGATGATCGCCTCGGTCATCTCGAGCCCGGACTTCAGCGCCTTGGTGAGCGCCGTGGATTCCTCGATGTCCTCCGCGTGTATGTCGGCGCCGAGCCTCACGAAGAGGTTCGCCTGGGTTATCTGGTTTCGCTCGATCGCGAGCGACAGCGGGGTGACGCCTTTCTTGTTGCGCTCGTTCGGGTCGGCGCCGGCTGAGACGAGCGCGCGGATGATTTCCTCGCTCATCCCGAGCCTGGCCGCGATGTGGAGCGGCGTCTCGCCGTAGTTATCCTTTTGGTTGGGGTCGGCGCGCGCGGCGAGGAGTTTTCCGAAGATCTCTGACCTCGTCGCGACCGGCATGACGAGATGGAGCGGGGTGTTGCCGGAAGAGTCCTTCATGTTGGGGTCGGCGCCGGCGCCGAGAAGGATCGCGGTGCAGTCGACGTAGCCGCCGCGGACGGCCTCGTGGAGCGGGGTAGAGCTCGACACGTCCTTGACGTTGACCGCCGCCTTGTGCGCGATCAGGTAGTTAACGTACCCGGTTTGGCCGTTGCCCGCGGCGATATGGAGCGGGGTTTTCCCCTCCTCGAAGCGCATCGAAAGGTTATGCTTGATGACGGCGGTCTCGAAGTAGGCGAAGGTCCCGCGCACGGGTTCCGCCCTGGCGAGGAGGAGCTGCGCCGCGATCCGCGCGCTCGCGTCCGGAACGGGATTCTTGTAGGCGACGGCGAGCGGGGTCTGACCCTCGGCGTCCGCGATCGAGGTGGAACCTCCCGCGGCGAGGATGATGGTAACCGCCTCTTCGTCGAGTGCCTCGACGGCGAAGTGGAGCGCGGTCTTACCCGACGCGTCCTGCTCGGCGACGGTTTTCGGGGAGACGATCGCGGTAAGCGCGTCCTTTCCCTTGGCGCGCGCGATGGCGTACACGCTCTGGCCGCCCGCGTCGGCCGCGAAGATCGACGCGCCCGCTTCCGCGAGCACGCGCGCCGCGTCAAGGCAATCCGCCTTTACCGCCGCGGCGAGGGGAGTGAGCCCCGCGCTGTCGGTGACCTCGGTATCCGCCTTCATGTCGATGAGGAACCGCACCATCTCGGCGTCGTTCCTGAGCGCCGCGATATGGAGGAGGCTCTGGCCCTGGGCGTTTTTCTGGTTAACGGCGTCCGATGAGGTAAAGCGGCGCCTGACTTCCGCGGTCTTTCCCGCGGCGATGAGATCGGCGAGGCTTTCCTGCCCCGTCGGGGCAGCGGCCTTCACGGGCGAGGGCGCGCTTTCGCACGCGACCGAAAGGATCAACGCGGCCGCGATAAGGCCAAGTATCGGATGGTAATGAGTGAGTTTGGTCATGGTACTGATTCCCCCACTTTATCATCGACCGAAAAAACCGCGTTCGTTACAGGAAAACGATCGATACGCATACGAGAAAAAAAGAAATGTTATTCGGGGAAAAGATGGATTTTGGGGTTTCTTGCCGATACACTAGGTACCATGAAAGAGAATTATTCCTTTCTAGAAGAGCCCGAAGGCGTGCTCGAGCGCTTGGGCGGCAACGAGGCGATGCTCGCTCGCCTTTTGGGGAAATTCCTTACGACCTATCGGCTCGCGTCCGAGCAGTTTCGCGGCCTCCTCGCCTCGGGCGAGCGCGAAGAGGCCTGGAGGCTCGTGCACTCGATAAAGGGCGTGTCCGCCAACCTCGGGATCGGCTCGCTCTATCGGAGCGCGATCGCCCTCGAAACCCGGATGAAAAACGGGGAATACCTTTCCATGCAGGCAGAATCCGACGCGTTCTTTCGCGAGCTTGACGCCGTCATCCGCGAGCTTGAGAAGAAGGGTCAGGTCATTAACGCCTGACCCGAGCGGCCTCAGGCGTTACGGCAAGCCTACCAGATAATAAGATTTCCGCCCGAGGTGAGCCCGCCGCCGAAGCCGACGGTCATGATGAGGTCGCCCTTTTTCAGGTCGCCCGAGCGCGCGTACTCGTCGAGGGCCACGGGAATCGTCGCCGTTGAGGTATTCGCGTACTTTTCCATATTAAGGAAAAACTTGGACTCGTCGATCTTGAGGCGCTTTGCCGCGGCCTGCACGATGCGCATATTCGCCTGATGGGGAATGATCTTCTTGACGTCGTCCATCGTCAGGCCCTCTTCCTCGAGCAGCTTCTGCATGATGTCGGTAATCGCCTTGACGGCGAAGTTGTACACCGCGTGCCCGTCCATCTCGAGGTAATTGCCCGCCTGGACGACCTCGCCTTTTTTCCAAGGCGAGCGCGACCCGCCGCGCCGCATGATGAGCGCTTCCGCGCCCGAGCCGTTCGAGCGGAGAATCGAGCGGATGATGCCCCGCCTTCCTTCGCCCGTAGCCGGCGCGTCCGTCTTTTCGAGGATCACCGCGCCCGCGGCGTCGCCGAAGAGCACGCAGGTCGCGCGGTCTTCCCAGTTCGTGATGCGGGTAAGGCAGTCCGAGCCGATGACGAGGGCGCGCTTTCGGCCGCTCGCGAGGAGCATGCCCTCGGCGCATTCGAGCGCCGTGATAAACCCGGTGCAGGCCGCGAGGACATCGAAGGCTCCCGCGTTGGGGATGCCGAGTTTTTCCTGAACGATGCAGGCCGTTGCCGGGCAACTGTAATAATCGGGCGTCGACGAGGTAAGGACGACAAGGTCAATCGTTTTCGCGACCTCCTCAGGATGCCCGGGGGAGAGGCTTTCGAAAGCGGAAAGGGCGGCCTTTACGGCAAGGTCGCTCGTGGCCTCGTCCTCGGCGGCGAAATGGCGGGCTCCGATACCGGTATGCGAGCGAATCCATTCGTCGTTCGTCTCGATTGTTTTGGAAAGCTCGTCATTGGTAACCAATTTTGACGGAATGTATCGGCCGGTTGCAATCACCTGTATAGCCATAAAAGCTCCTTTAGTATAAATTAATGAAATAGTTCTCGTGACTATGCAACTATCATTGACCATTGGTGTCTTGAATGGTTGCATAAAAGTATCAAATTAGCATAAATTGTCAATATGTCAGAATGACAAATAATGATAAAATGTCATTTACGAGCATTTTTTACTATAATTAGGATTTGGTAAGGAGATAGATCATGAAACGCGGAAAGGTAACGATCGACAGGGAGCTGTGCAAAGGCTGCTACCTGTGCGTACGCGCGTGTCCCTTCAAGGTCCTTGAAGCGGATACCAAAATGGATCCGTCGGGGGTATATCCCGCGACGTTCGCTCACCCCGACAAATGCACCGCCTGCGCGTCCTGTTATCAGATGTGCCCCGATGCCGCGATTACGGTGTATGAGCTTGAAGGAGACGAGAAATGAGCGGGACAACGACCGAAAAAACGCTTATGAAAGGTAACGAGGCCATCGCCGAAGCCGCTATCCGCGCGGGATGCACCGCGTATTTCG
>DAOPYF010000070.1:0-12682 GCA_035352735.1 Treponemataceae bacterium
CGCGCTTCACGAAGTTCGACCGCAAGCACTACTTCTATCCCGACCTCGTGAAGGGGTACCAGATCACCCAGTATGACTTGCCCCTGTGCACCGATGGTCACGTGATGATCAACCTCGCGCCTTCCGACGCCGCGCCCGAGCTCAAGAAGGTGCGCATCGAGCGCATCCACCTCGAGGAAGACGTTGGCAAGAGCCTCCACATCGAGGGCGCGCACAGCTACATCGACTACAATCGCTCAGGCGTCCCCTTGATCGAGATCGTCTCCAAGCCCGACATGTCGAGCCCCGAGGAAGCGTCGCTTTTCATGCAGACGATCCGGGAGAACCTCAAGTACATCGGCGCGACCGACGGAAACCTCGAGGAAGGCTCGATGCGCTGTGACGCGAACATCAACCTCCGCGTGGTCGAGAACGGGAAGGAGTACCGCACCCCGATCTCCGAGATCAAGAACATGAACTCCTTCAAGGCGATCCGCGACGCGTGCACCTACGAGATCGGCCGGCAGCTGAAGGAATTCCGCGAGGACCGACAGATATTCAACCAGGGCTTCAAGGTGACGATGGGATGGGACGAGGCGAAGGGTGAGACCATCGTGCAGCGCACGAAGAATTCCTTCATCGACTATCGTTTCGTCGTCGAGCCCGACATCAAGCCCTTTACCCTGAGCGACGACTTTATTAACGCCGCGCGCGCGAAGGTAGGGGAGCGCCCCGCCGAAAAGCGGACGCGTTTCAAAAAGGAATTCGGCCTTTCCGATTTCGACGTGAATACCCTTACCACGGACCGCGCGCTTGCCGAGTGGTTCGAGGCGGCCGCCGCAAAATCGAAGGACCCGAAGAAGGCCGCGAACTGGGTGCTCGCCGAGGTGCTCGCCGTCCTCAACGACCGCGGGCTCGGCCTCGCCGACCTCAAGGTCACGCCTACCCACGTCGCCGCCCTCGTGAACGCCGTCGCCGACGGCGCGATCACGAGCCGCCAGGCGAAGGACGTCTTCGCCGAGATGCTCGAGACGGGCTCGATGCCCGAAGTGATTATCAAAGCGCGCGGCATGACGCAGGTAAGCGACACGGGCGCCATCGAGCGGATCGTCGACGAGGTGCTCGCCGCGAATCCCCAGGCCCTCGAGGACTGGAAGAAGGGAAAGACGAACGTCGCCGGCTGGCTTTGCGGCCAGGTGATGAAGCTTTCCAAGGGTCAGGCGAACCCCGCGACCGCGACGGCGCTCGTGCAAAAAAGGCTTGCGGATATCAAATAACGCGATACAATGAACGCTATGGAAAAACCGAACGAGATCAACCTGAAGGACGCGATCCTGAGGCGCTACGGCACCGTGCGCCGCGCGTACGACTATCACCTGTATACCGCGAAGGGAATCAGGCTCCTTGACCTCTGCCAGGAAGGGGGCGAGGCTATCCTCGGGTGGCGGTCCGGAAAGACGAAACTCGCCTTCAAGAACATCCTCGACCGGGGTATTACCGGCTCCTTCCCGACGGAAACCGAAGGAGAGCTCGTCCACGCCGTTCAGGAGGTCCTTCCCCATTACGGGATCGTTCGCTGGTATTCCTCCCGCGAGCGCGCCCGGCTCGCGTGCGCCTCGTATCTCGGCCTCTGGAGCGACATCCCGCTGATCGAAAGCCCGCTTCTCCATCCCGAGGCTTCGGTCGACATCGGTCCCTCGGGAGACTCGCCGCTTTCCGCCGCGCGAAACGTCGCCGGGGTGCCGATCTGGCGGCCCTGGCTCGACGAGGCCTTTTATTCCATGAGCGAGCGCGTCGATCAGGCCTTTCTGAGAAACGCGAACGATACCCTCGAGACGATGGTGCTCGCGTCGCCCCTCCCCTTTGCGGGCGGTTGTACCCTCGCGGTCTTTTCCGGCATGGACGCGGCCCCGGGCACCGTTCCCGCAGGCTCTGCGGACCGTTCCTCTGGGGGAATCGCCGAGAAACCCCTACCGCCTCCGTCCGATGCCATCGCGCCCCCGCTTCTCGGCGCCCTCGCGCGCGCCTGGAGCGATCTCGCCGTGGCGCTCTTCGAGCGCACCGAGGCCGATTGGGCCCGATTCGATACGTATATTGAGCCCTTTTGGGATCGCCGCGGCCCATATCTCGTGCCCAAGATGCGCGCTTCCCGGTATCCCGAGTTCTTTGAATCTTGCCTCGACAAGGGTATCCTCATTTCCCCCGATTATCGCGTTCCGTCCATTATTCCCTTTATCGCCGATGCTGGCGAGTTTAAGGCTCTCTTGCCCGAGGCGAAGCGGTGAGCGGTCTCGCTCCCTTCTTAACCGACGGCGCGGTCGCGGAGCTCCTCGTCAGAATCGCCTTAGGCGCCGTTGCCTCCTTTCTTGCCATCGTGTGCTGGACGAAAACCCGCAACCCCGCGTGGATTTTCGTGATTTCGGGCGTTCTTGCCTCTTATATTGGAACCCTCTATCGTGCGCTCCGCGCGTTTGGCCTCCTTACCGGGCCCGAGATCGCGTTTTTCGGTACTTCCCTTGGCATCCTTATCTCTGAAAATCTTCCCTTAGTCTGTTTTATCGCCGCATTTATCGCTTTTTTGCGCGTTGAACGTTAGAGATTATTGATAAAATCCTGACAGATTGCTCATAAATGTCATTGCAAATTGACAGATTATGAAAAAAAAACTTGACGCCTCAAAGAAGCGCAGGTATACTGATTCAAAAGATAGGGACAGCGCTCAAAACCGTTGGTTTGGCTGTCCCAAAACTTTAAGGAGGAATTTCTTAAATGAAGAAAGCTCTTGCGATTCTTATGATCCTCGCGCTCGTTGGCACTGCCGCGTTCGCAGAGATCACTTTCGGTGCTTGGGGACGCGGTATATTCGTTCCCGTACAGAATTCTGGTGCGTCTGACGAAGACAGCACCGCTACCACCGCCGTATCCTGGGGAACCCCGAATCCGCGCGTTGGCATGACCATCAAAGGTGTGTCTGACAATGCCGGTTTCCAGATTGACTGGAACTCCGATGGCGCGAGCTTCGGAATCAGCGATCAGAACAAGATTTGGGTAAAGCCCGTTTCCATGGTGACCCTTTCCGTCGGTCGTGTCTTTGATGACACCCTCCGTGGAAATGCTTGCTTTGGTGCATGGGACTGGTACCGCGCGTACAGCCTCGTGAACACGATCGGTATGGAAGACTTCACCTTCCACCGCATCGATACCAAGAACCAGGGTTTCGTGGTGGCTGTTGCCCCGACCGAAGCGTTCTATATCAATGCGTCGTTCAACGATCTCGGAAACAAGCAGCTCTCTGAGAACCTCTTCGGAGATTTCCAGGCTCAGGCTGGTTACACCATCGCTGGTATCGGTACCATCCGCGCCGGTTACATGGCTGTTCAGCAGGATGAAGTTGCCGCTACTCCCGCTTCTTTCACCTTTGATGCTGCGACTGGCACCATTAAACCGGTTGCCGCTAAGGCCGCTACGGACAAGGCTGTTGATGGAACCGTTGAAGTTGCCTTCAAGTACACTGGTACCGAGAACCTCTATGTTGATATTGGATATAGCATGAAGACCAACACTGATGACTATGCCGATGTCAAGAAGATCAGCCTCTATACCAACTACAAGATGGACGCTCTCAAGATCCACGCGATTGGTCAGTACAAGATCCTTGAGGATGATGATGCTTACACCGCTGGTGCTGGCTTTGACTACGCGCTCGCCGCTGGCATCACTGCCCAGGCTGACGTGTACTATGCCAACGACATCTATGTCGGTGGCGATGACGCTGGTGTGTCCTTCTTCGCTGGCCTCAGCAAAGGATTCAGCAACGGCAAGGTCGGAGCTGGTGTTGAGATCAACAAGGCCGCTGACACTGGTTATGCGATCCCTGTTGTCCTCGAGTACTGGTTCTAATTCCTGCTAGCGGGAAGCTTGCTTCCTGCTAAACGGTATTGCCTCGGCGAAAGCCGAGGCTTTTTTTTTACTCTTTAACGCCCTTACGAGGCGTGGATTTCGTGCTATAGTAGGTTTCTATGAAAAAGCTAATACTTCTTGTCGTTACCGTGTTTTCGCTTGGTTTAATCGTTTCCTGTAAGTCTGCCCCCGAGGACCTATCGAATATGGTCGCTAATATCGATCCCTTTGATTTAGGAACCTGCCCTTTGAGCGTAAACGGGCTCTTATTGGGAAATCTTGAAACGAAGGATGCCGTGTTGAACTTCGCGCCACGCACAAATGTCGTCGTCGTCAATTTTCCGGCGCAAGGGGCAAAGTACGCGCTATCGCTCAAGCCCGATACGCGTACCGCAATCGCGGACGCGATCACGCGATATTACGGGGATTTTGACAACCATACCCTACTAAAAAAAGGTAAAGAACGAAAATCTATCTACGGTACTGCGCCCTCGTCACTTACGTGGGGGGTTGCATCATTTATCCCGTCAAGCGCAAAGTCCTTGCCCGTTTTACAGTTCGGGTATACCTTCATTAAGGAATCGCCGTACTTCACGATTACGATGCCGGCTTCGAAGAATATTAAACTTACGAGCGATTCCGATTATACGGCGAAGGAATCCATTGAGATTATTCTGTACTTTACTCGGGCGCAAGCAGAGCGTTTTTCCTCGCTGATGGCAAAGGAAAACCTTGATAAGGAAATCGCTTCCAGAAACGTGTCCCCGGCGCTTCTTCCTGAAGGGCAGAAGGATCTGAATACCGCGGATACGTATTGATACGCTAAAATGCTACCTCAAACGAGGTGAAGCCCATCGGCCGGATCTCCGTGAGCGAGACCCGGTCGGTACGGGACCAACCATTTCCTTCTTTTAGTCCTTCAACGAATCGATCGATGCTTCTTGCTTCGCCCTCGGCGATGATGGCGACGCTGCCGTCTTCATCGTTCATGACGCTCCCGGTGATACCGTTCCTTCGCGCGAGCGATACCGTAAAGGCCCTGAAACCGACACCTTGCACGCTGCCGGTAACGACGATGCGGAACGCGACTTTTCCCCGTTCTTGCATGAATCGGACTCCTCGTTTCTCTTAAAAAGTATAGCGCATATGGTAAAGAAAAAAGCCGACTCGAGAGTTGAGTCGGCTTTGCGTGTTTATTTCAGTGATTGCGAGGGAAATGTTTTATGTCGGTGAGGATTACACCTTGACGTTCCAGCCGTTGATGTCCTCAATGGCGCCATACTGGGTTCCCTTGAGTTTTCCCTGGAGCTTTTTACCAAGCTCGCCGGGTTGGCGATCGTTGAAAATGTATTCCTTACCCTTGTAGGTGATGCTTTCGATTGGGGTGATTCCCGCGGCGGTGCCCGTGACGAAGCACTCGACGCACTTTTTCACCACTTCCTGGATGGCGATCTTTCGCTCGACGACCTTAACGCCTTCGGCTTTCGCGAGGGTGATGACCGATGAGCGGGTTATGCCGGGGAGAATCGTTCCGCAAAGGTCCGGGGTGACGAGGTCGCCGTTCTTGAGATGGAAGAAGATGTTGCACGAGGAGCCTTCCTCGACGTATTTGCGGTCTTTCGCGTCAAGGAAGATGACTTCCATGTAGCCCGCTTCCTCTGCTTCCTTTTTCGCAAGGGCTGAAGGGACGTAGTTCGCGGCGCATTTGATCCATCCGGTGCCGTTTTGCGTCGCGCGGATACGATCGGTGATAATCGCCTTGGTATTTCCGCCCTTGAAGTAGCTCGAGACGGTCGTCGCGCAGATAATGACGTAGGGGGCCTTTGAGATGCCGACGCCGATGGCGCCTTCCGAGTACATGAAGGGACGGAGGTATACGGCGTCCGCGCTCGCGAAGGTACTCTTTTCCCATTCGGCCTTGTATTCGGGGATGTAGCCGAGCTCGCGGTTTTTCTTGAGGAACTCGATCGATGCCTTCAGATACAGTTCCTCGGGAAAAGCCGGCGCATACAGTCCCGCCATCGAGTTATGGAAGCGCTTTGCGTTCTGGTCGGGGCGGAAGATGGAAAGGGAGCCGTCCTTGCGGGGATAGGCCTTCATGCCCTCAAAGCACCCGAGGGCGTATTGCGTGGAGTAATTTACGAGCGGAAGCCCAAATACGTTCCGTTTTGCGTATACTTCGTTCTGTTCCGCGGCGCTCATCCGGGAAAGCTCGTCAAAGGTGATGGAATCCGCCTGGAACCACTTCTCATCCCATTTTCCCGTCGCGGGGTTGAACTGGGCGACGTAGGAAATGGGATACATTGCGAGATTGAATGCCATTTACTGATCCTCCGGAACTCGTTGTGGCGAGTTATAGCGTGTCTTATCCGTTTCTTTGGGAATATGTCGAGAAACTGTGGTCAGTATACCCCCTTTTGCGAAATTGATAAAGTATTGATGCATGATGCGCGCAAAGGATCTCAGGCGGAAAGTACGCGTCTTACCCACGCGTCTTGATGTTTCCGCCCTACGCGGGTATTATAGATTCACAAATAACCGTCATCGAGGAACATATGGCCATTAACTGCGGTATCGTCGGGCTTCCGAACGTCGGAAAGTCGACTATTTTCTCCGCGCTCACGAGCGCTCCGGCGGAAGCCGCGAATTATCCCTTTTGCACGATAAACCCGAACATCGGTATCGTCGACGTTCCCGATCCGCGCCTCGCGTTCCTTACGGCCGCGTTTAAGCCGAAGAAAACCATTCCCGCCGCGGTCGAGTTCGTCGATATCGCCGGGCTCGTGAAGGGCGCTTCGAAGGGCGAGGGGCTCGGGAACCAATTCTTAAGCCACATCCGCGAGGTCGGCGTCATCGCGCAGGTCGTGCGGTGCTTCGAGAACCCGGACATCATCCACGTGAACAATAAGGTCGACCCGGCGAGCGACATCGAGACGATCAACATCGAGCTCGCGCTCGCCGACCTCGACACCGTCGATAAGCGCGCCGAGCGCGCGACCCGCGCAGCACGCGTGCAGGGAAAGGACGCGCAAAAGGAATCGGAGATCGTCCTTTCGGCGATCGCCAAGATCCGGCCGCTCCTCCAGGACGGCAAGGCCGCCCGTACCGCCGACCTTACGGACGACGAGCGCGAGGCGATCTACGACTGCCATCTCATCACGATGAAGCCGCAGATGTACGTGTGCAACGTCGACGAGGACGGGATGAAGAAGGGGAACGCGCATATCGAGACCGTGCGGAAGATCGCGACCGCAGAGGGCGCCGACACGGTTGTCATCTGCGGGAAGTTCGAGGCCGAGCTCGCCGATCTCGAAAGCGCGGAGGAGCGTCTCGCGTTTCTCGAGGAGATCGGGCTCAAGGAAAGCGGGCTCACGAGCCTCGCGCGCGCTGCCTATCACCTCTTGGGCCTCAGGACCTTCTTTACCGCGGGAGAGGACGAGTGCCGCGCGTGGACCATTCACGCGGGGGATACCGCCCCGAAGGCGGCGGGCGTCATCCATACCGATTTCGAGAAAGGCTTCATCAAGGCCGAGATCTATAGCTACGACGATTTCGTCAAGTACGGCACCGAGCAGAAGATCCGCGAGGCCGGGCGCCTCAGGCAGGAAGGCCGCGATTACGTCGTCGCCGACGGCGACGTCGTGTTCTTCAAGTTCAACGTGTAAGACTTTTCTCGGCGCGCCGATCCGGAGATGGGAAACGCGCAGGAGGGCAATCCGCGCCAGAGGGCACTGGGCCAAAAGCGCGAATCGCGCGTATAAAAGGGATCATGAGGAGGCGTCTATGCCGACCATGGTCCCTTTTTTTTCGCGTTGGAGCATGAGCGCAGGGGTGGTTATCTGCGCGTTTCTCGCAGCGTTTTTGGCGCTCGTCATGGGTTGCGCCGCGTCGGGCGAAAGGGAAACCGGTACGGGCGGCGGCGGCCCCGAGCGGATTACGGTTATGACGTGGAATGCGCAAACCTTCTTTGACGCCGATGAATCGGGGAACGAGTTTGACGAGTTCAAGGGACAGAAGAGTGCATGGTCGCGCGAGAAATACGCGGCAAGGCTCGATCGGCTCCGTGAGGCGATTCTCTTAGGCGGTTCTGCATTGGGCGCGGGACCTGATCGCGGACCGGATATCGTTGCGCTTGAGGAGATCGAAAGCGCGCGGGTGCTTGAGGATCTTTGCAACATACTTCCCCAACGCATCCGCTATTCGAACGTCGCGTTCGTTCCTCCGAGCGCGGGTTCGGCATTCGCGAGCGCCGTCCTTTCGCGCTATCCAATCCGCTCGGTCACCGCGCACTCAGTCGCCGTTTCGGGCATTTCGCTCCGTCCTCTCCTTGAGGTGACGATCGACGTAGAAGGGCTAAGCGTGTCGGTTTTTTCCGCGCATTGGAAATCAAAGGTGGGTGATGGCGATACCGACGAGGTTCGCCTCGCGCAGGAGCAAGTTCTCTCCTCGAGGATTTCTTCGCTTGCGTCCGAAAACCCCGAGGCCCTGTACGTCGCGTGCGGGGATTTCAATCAATCGCTCGCCGATTTTGCCGATCTTGGCCGCGGCGCGACCGAGAGTCCCTGGCCTGAGTGGTTCGCCCAATGTACCTCGGGCAGCGTTCAGGGGCCGGAAGGTTCGTATTTCTATGACGGTAACTGGGAGGCGATAGACCATTTCTTTTTTCCCGCCGACGCGCGGTCGGGCTATCGCGCGCGGGATTTTAGGGTTTTATACTCGCCGCCCCTGACCGACGATGAGGCGCACCCAGCCCGCTATGAGGTATATTCCGGCCGCGGGTATTCAGACCATCTGCCGCTCGTAATCGCTTTCGCAAAAGTGAATTGACCTTTTCCCCCATTCGGGGGAGAATCACCGCATGGAAGAAGTCGCGAGAAAAAACCGAAACCCTTTCGTGATCGCCCTTATCGCGGTCGTGATCGTTTTCGTCGCCGTTCCCATCGCCGTGATCTGCCTATCCTTCGTCGGTCGCGTATCGCCTGAGGCGGTCCTTCCCGATACCTTCGCGGCTTACGTGCGGGTTCCCGACGTCATGCGCTTCACCGATAGACTCTTAGCCCATGAAAGCCTTCCCGATATCCTCGCCGAGCCCGCGGTCGCCCCGTTCGCGCCGGTCATCGCGCGCATTCGCGATTCGGGACTAACCGAGCGGGCTCTTGCGCGGTTTCTCGGAAACGGGAACCTCGAGGGCGCCGTTCTCGCGGACGGCCGCCTCATCGCGGCGTATGACGTGGGCATCGCGTCCCCGCTCATGGCGCTCGCGCCCTTCGTCGCCGGGCGGATTACGGGAAAGAACCTGTATTACGTACAGGCGGGCGGAAGCTTTCGGTTCGAGTATCGGCCCGAGGGCGGTGCCGTTTGGTTCATCGCCCCGTATCATAACCTTTTGGTCGTCTCGAACGACTCCGCGCTCATCGAGGCTGCCCTGAAAGAAGCGCCGCGCGGGGAGGACGTTTCCGGGATAACGGAAGGGGCTCCCGCCGCGGATTCCTTGACCGGTACCCTTGACGTGGACGGACCGTCCCCATCGCCTGAAGAAGCTACCTCCGTGGGCGACTCCGGCCGACTCGCGCGGCGACTTGGTTCCGATGAGTACGATATCGGTTTTCTCGTTGACTCGCGCGACGCGCTCGCGGCGATCGCGAACGGCGACGAGGCGATCCGCGCGGTGATCGCGAAGCTCGACGTCTCGGATACCCTCGCGCTCACGGTGCGGATTAAGCCGCGGGAACTCGACGTATCGTTGAGGACGCGCCTTGAGTCAAAAGCCCCCGAGCTTAGCGCGATTTTGTCGAAGGATTCGCCCGACTCGAATATCGCCGCCGCGCTTCCCGAGAATGCGCAATACTCAACGCTCGTATCCGGCATCCCTCCCGAGCGCCTCCTCGCCGCGCTTAAGGCGGTGTCTCCCCCTGACGTCGGCGACTCGATAGACCGGGCCGACCGCACCGCCTCATCGATACTCGGGATGGGTTTCGATAAGCTCATCTATTCCTGGGCGGGGGACGGGCTTGCCGTCTTCGGGCTTGAGGGAAGGCCGCGCCCGGTATTCGCGCTGAAAGTCGCCGACGAGGCGAAGCGGAAGGCTGCGTTCGACGCGGCCATCGCGACCTTCGCGGTATCGGAAGACGACACGTTCGTCATCGATGGGGTTCGCGTTCCCCAGCTCAAGCTTCCTGATTTTCTCGCAGGGTTGCTCGGGCTTTTCAAGGTGTCGGTTCCCGCCCCCTATTACCTGGTCGAGAACGGATGGTTGTATCTTTCGGAATCGCCCGAGAACCTTCTTGCGACGGTAACCGCGATCCGTAAGGGCAATACGCTCCGCGAGGGCGATACGTGGAAACTTCTTTCGGCGCCCTCTGGTTCGAAGGAAACCCTCTCTCTTTTTTATTCCCTTGATCGCGCGATCCCGTTCTTTCTGAAGGGACACTCTTCCGTGACCCGCGCGCTCAGGCTCTATCGCCAGGGGCTCGCGCGCCTTTCCATCGAAGACGGAGAGGCCGTCGTGACGCTCGCGGTAATACCGGGCTCGGGAGGCGGGGTCGCCCCGCTGCCGGGATATCCGGTCGAGCTCGGGGGCCGCGCGGGCGACGCCGTTTACGCGGTCACGTTTGCCTCGGGACGCTCCTCGCGGCTCGTGACGGTCGTGGACAAGACGCGCGTCCTCGCGCTCGACACCGCGACGCTTGCCGTTCATACGTTCGACGCGGGTTCCCCCGCGTGGTGCGTTCCCGCGCCGGATCTCGCGCCCGATAAGCCCGAAGCCCCAGCCCTGTGGGTCGTTACCGAAAGCGGGGATGTGTCCCTCATGAACGGGAATCTCGAGATCGCGCAAGGCTTTCCGGTGAGCGTCGGCGTCGCGCTTTCCTCTCGTCCCGTCGCGGACGCGGATCGCGTTCTTCTTCCCGGGACCGACGGAAGCCTCCGTACCGTGGACCGCGCGGGGAATCTCGGCGCGCTCGCGCTTCCGTTTGCCGACGAGCTTCGCTCGCCGCCCGTCATCGCGGCATCGCTCGCGCGTCGCGTCATCGCGGCGTACCCGAAGGGATTCTCCGGCATGCTCTGGCTCATGGACGCCTCGGGCGCGGCCCTTCCGGGTTGGCCGATTCCCGCGGGCGGCATCGCGTTCGGCTCTCCAGTGCCCTGCGAAACGAAGCGCGGGCTCGAGCTCGCCTTCCTGACGCAAAGCGGCACGCTTTCGCGGTATACCGAATCAGGGCAAGCGGTGAAGGGATATCCCGCAAGCCTTCCCGGGGTATTTTTCTTCCAGCCGGCCTTCGACGGCGAATGCCTGTGGGCGGTGTCCTCAAGCGGCGTGCTCTATCGCATAGCCCTCGACGGCGCCGTCATGAGTAGGCAGATACCGGACTTTACCGCGTCCGCGGGCTCGATCGCATGCGCGGACATCGACGGCGACAAGGCGCCTGAGATCCTCGTGACGGGCGACGGAAACGCGCTTTTCGCCTATCGCGGCGACTTCACCCCGATCGATGGTTTCCCCCTCCCGATATGGGGACGGCCGGCGATCGCCGACTTGAATGGCGACGGCTCCCTCGAGTGCGCGGGTGTCGGACTCGATAATCAATTGTACTGCTGGCAATTCAGAAAGAAGCGGGGAAACTGACCATGAGGCCGATGAGACCCGCGCTACGCGCGCTTCGTATCCTTACGGCGGCGATCGCGGTTATGACGCTCGCCGCTTCCTGCGCGAGCCTGCAGAAAGACCTTCTCGCGACGAGCGCCGGTGACGAGGCCGCCGCGGATATCGATTCGCTTGAGCGAGAGATCGTTCCCCTTGACGTTTCCCCCGATCCCGAGAAAATCTCCCAGGCCCGGGAACGCGTCAGGTCCCTTGAGCGGAAAGGGATTAAGGACGCGTCATTCGAGGCTCGGCTTGCCGCGTGGTCTGGGCGGCTTTCCCTCATCGAGGGAAAGCGCAGTGAGGCCGAACGGCTTGCCGCGCGGTCACGCGAGCTTTTACCGGGAGACGTTCCGGGGATGGTCCTTTCGGCTCGACTTGAGCGCGACCGCGAGAAGCGCCTTGCGGCGATTGAGCGCTCGCTCGCCATCGAGCCTTCTTCCGGGGCGCTCCTCGTGGAGAAGGCCCAAACGCTTTTCGAATTACGCCGCTATCGCGAGACCGTCGCGGCTTTTGACGCGGCGTTTCCGCTCTTGCCGGGCTTTTACGAGGTCACGTGGGGCGCGACGCGCGACCGCGCGTGGACGCTCCGTGACCTTGATCCTGCCGTTTCCGATCGGCAGAGAGAGCTTGCGGCGAAAGCATCGCTCTCGTGGCGTGAGGCAATGGAAATCGCCCATGAGTCGGGCGGGTTACCGAAGGGGATTAGCGCCCAGGAAGCGCGCGGGAGCGACAGGCTCTTTACCCAGCTCGTCGCGAAATCGTTTATTCCCCGAATGAGCGATTACGGCGACTCTCCTTCTCGCGTCGGGGGCTTAGCGGCGCCGCGTCCCCTTGAATCGTCAGATACCCTCGACCGCGCTGGGGCCGCCTGGTTTCTCTGGCACGTCTTCGCTGATCGTCGAGATGACCCGAGTCTCCTGACGCGCTATTCCGCGAAATACCGATCCCGCGCGGGGCTCACGTCCCCGATCCCTGACGTCGCGCTGGACGCCCCATGCTTCGATTCGGCCCTCGGCGTCGTCGAGCGCGAGATCATGGCCCTGCCCGACGGCATTAATTTCCGCCCCTCGCTCCAGGTGAGCGGCGCCGAATTCATTGGCATGATCGAACGCTGCAAATAACTTGCGTGCCGAGAGGGCGCTTGCGTTGCGTGTTTTTTTC
>DAOPYF010000071.1:0-12639 GCA_035352735.1 Treponemataceae bacterium
GCGGCAACGCGAACGGCTTTCGGGCGTGTTGCGTGAGGGCTCAAGCGCCGAAAGCGGAGAACGCAGGGGCTCTAACCCCCGATCGGGAGGGCTTGAATGAAGCGCGCCCCAGAACTCCGGAAGAAATTCCTTCCCGCGGTATTTTTCTTTTTACTCGTATGGCTCATCATCGCGCCGGCCGCACTTACGGCCCAGGCGGTGTCAGGCTTCCCGCGCGGGAGCGCGACGGGCACGACGACCATGAACGCGAACCGCCAGGCGACGCGTATCCCGTTCATCGACTTTAGCATACGGGAGCCGCAGTCGAACAAGGAAGTCGCGTTCTCGGTGCAGCTTCTCATGTTCCTCACGATACTCTCGCTCGCGCCGAGTATCCTCATCCTGACCACGAGTTTCCTTCGAATCTCGATCGTGCTCGACTTCGTCAAGCGCGCGCTTTCGCTTCAGCAGGTGCCTCCGACTCAAGTACTCAACGGTATCGCGCTTTTCCTCACGCTCTTCATCATGTGGCCGACCTTCAACGAGATCTACGTGAAGTCGTTTAAGCCGCTTTCCGACGGGCAGATCAACGTCGAGACCGCGTATACCGAGGCGGAAAAGCCCTTGCGCCTTTTCATGTACCGGCAGATGGCGAACGATACCTCGAACATCGCGATGTTCATGTCGATGGGAAAGATGGCGAAGCCTCGGACCCTCGCCGACGTCCCTACGCGCGTCCTTATCCCGGCGTATATCCTCCATGAGCTCACCGTCGCGTTTAAGATCGGCATACTCCTGTATATCCCGTTCATCATCGTCGATATGGTCGTCGCGAGCGTGCTCATGTCGATGGGTATGATCATGCTGCCGCCGGTGCAGATATCGATGCCGTTTAAGCTGATCCTATTCATCCTCGTCGACGGTTGGGGCCTGTTGACCCAGCAGCTCTTTAACTCGTTCCTGTAAGCGGCCTCAGGCCTTTCGTGAGCGCCCGCGGCGAGGATCCGGACGCGCGTCGTTTCGCAAGTTTTTTCGTAAGGTGGAGGGAAAGATATGTCGTTGGGTATGGTGGTGTCCCTCATGCGCGGGGGGATTTTCGAGATCCTGATCCTGTCGGCGCCGGTTCTCATCGCGGCGCTCGTCGTCGGGCTCGTCGTCGCGATCTTTCAGGCGACGACCTCGATACAGGAACAGACGCTTACCTTCGTGCCGAAGATCATGGCGATCCTCGCCGTTCTCGCGCTTCTTGGGGGCTGGATGTTCGCCTCGCTCCGCGAGTACACGGTGGCGCTTTTTTCGATGATTCCGCAGATGGTGCGCTGAGCGCGCGATGAGCCCCTTTAACGAGATTATTGCGAAAGCCCCGATTTTTCTCCTCGTCGCCGTGCGCATATTCGCCATGATCCTCACGACCCCGCTCCTTTCGATTCAGTCGGTTCCCCGGGTCGCGAAGGTGGCGCTTGCGGGCTTCGTCGCGTTCATCGTGCTCCCGCAGGCCTATCCCGCCGGATGGAACGTCCCCGCTTATTCGCTCGATTACGCGCTCCTCGTCGTGGGCGAGGGACTTCTCGGCGCGATCACCGGCTTTTTCGTGAGCATGGTGTTCTCCACCTTCAGCTCCGCGGGACAGTTTTTCTCGTATCAAATGGGATTCGGCGCGTCCGAGGTATACGACGCGCTCGCTCAGATCGAAAATCCCCTTCTTGGCCAGTACCTCAACCTGATCGCGATGCTCGTCTTTCTCGAGATCAACGGGTTTCAGACCCTGTTCCTCGGCGGAATCCTCAGGAGTTTCCAGACGATTAACTGCTTCGCGCTCGTGAACGCGCAGGGCGTGTTTCTGCAATTCTTCATCAAGGGGCTTTCGACCCTCTTCCTCAACGCGATGGTGATCGCGCTCCCGATCGTGGGCACGCTCTTTCTCATTAATGTCGCCATGGGCCTCCTTTCGAAGGCGGCCCCCCAGATGAACCTCCTTTCGGAGGGATTCCCGATCACGATCCTCGTGACCTTCTTCCTCCTCATGGTGTCGCTCCCGTTCATGATCAACGTTTTCGTGCATATCATGGGGCAGGGGTTCGAAGCCCTCGAAAACCTCATGGTAACCGCGGGGAGGCAGATCAAATGAGGGCGACGGCTCGGTCGACCGAAAAGTCGGGCGCGCTCGCAATGGCTTTCTGCGGGCAGCGGCATCCTGCGCGCTCACGTGCGGCCTTCCTTCCCCAGATCGACCTTCAGTGGTTCGCGGCGGAGGACGAGGGCAGAACCGAGGACCCGACCGAGTTCAAGATCAGGAAGGCGCGCGAGGAAGGGCGCGTCGCGAAAAGCCAGGAACTCAACGGCGCGCTCGTCCTCCTGCTCCCGACGCTCACCCTCATCGCGCTCGCGCCCTGGATGCTCAAGACCTTCACCGAGATGTTGAGGTTTTACCTCACGCGAAGCACGACGACCGAGATCACCGATCCCATCCTCGTCAAGGCTTTTTTTCGGTATTTCGTCCTTCTCGCCTTGCCGGTCACGATAACCGCGATGGTCGCCGGCGTCGCATCGAATATTCTGCAGAACGGCGGCTTCTTTTTCTCGCTGAAGCCGATAACCCCGCAGTTCAGCAAGGTCGTGCCGAACTTCGGCAAGTTCTTCGCGCGGGCGCTTTTTTCCGCTGAGGGGCTTTTCAACTTCGCAAAGTCCCTCGTCAAGGTCGCGGTCGTCTGCGCGATCGCGTACATAAGCATCAGAAACGAGATACCGAAGCTCGTAACCATGCTCGAATCGGGGTTCTGGCAGTCGGTCTCGTTCATCGCCTCGATGGCCGCGCGGCTCCTTTTGACGGCGGGCTTCTTTTTCCTCGCGATATCGATTCCCGACTATATCTTCCAGCGGCGGCAGTTCATGGAATCCCTCAAGATGAGCAAGCAGGAAGTCAAGGAAGAGTATAAGCAGATGGAAGGGGACCCGCTCGTGAAGAGCCGCCTCAGGCAGCGCATGCGCGAGCTTTTAAGCCAGAACATGGCGGTCAACGTCCCGAAGGCCGACGTGGTCATCACGAACCCGACGCACTTCGCGATCGCGATCCAATGGGACCGGCAGACGATGCGCGCGCCGATGGTCACCGCGAAGGGAGCGGACCAACTCGCGTTCAGGATCAAGGAGATCGCGCGGGAGAACAACGTCCCGATGGTCGAGAATAGGCCGCTCGCGCGGGCGCTCTATGCGGAAGTGGAAATCGGTGATATGATACCGGATGAGTATTATCAGGCGCTCGCGATAATACTCGCCAAGGTTTACGCGCTCGATTCAAGAAAGTCGCGAATCATCAGGGAAATGTGAGTTAAGGGTTAGGGATGGCAGAGACGAAGCTTTTCGAGAATAAGGCAGACCTTTTCGTTGCGGCGGGTGCCATCGTCATCGTGATGATGCTCATCATCCCGCTGCCGACCATCCTTCTCGACATGCTCATGGCGATCAATCTCGTCATCAACCTCTTGATCCTCCTTATCGTCCTCTATACGAAAAAAGCCACTGATTTTTCGGTGTTCCCGACGCTCCTCCTCGTCAGCACGGTATTCGGGCTCGGGCTGAACGTGTCATCGACCCGTCTCATCCTCTCGCAGGGGATGAAGTTCGACGGAAAGATGATCAAGGCGTTCAGCACCTTCGTCATCGGGAATAAGGGCGGAGCCGAGGGCCTTGTCATCGGCTTCGTCATCTTCATCATACTCATCGCGGTCCAGGCGTTCGTCATCACGAAGGGCTCGACACGAGTCGCCGAGGTCGCGGCGCGCTTTACCCTCGACGCGATGCCGACGAAGAACATGGCCATCGAGGCCGAGTACAACGCGGGCGCCATCACCGAGGAAGAGGCCCGCGCCCGAAAGCGCGAGGTTCAAAAAGAGGCGGATTTCTACGGGGCGATGGACGGAGCGAGTAAGTTCGTCTCGGGCAACGTCAAGATCGGCATCTTCATCACCGTCGTCAATATCGTCGCGGGACTCGCCTTCGGCATGATCTTCCGCGGGGAGCCCTTCGCGCAGGCGATCGGCACCTACGCGGCGCTCACCATCGGCGACGGTCTCCTTTCGCAGCTTCCGGCCCTGTTCGTGTCGGTCGCGACGGGCCTTATCGTCACCCGCTCGGTCTCTGACGGGACCTTCGGCTCGGATATTACCGACCAATTCTCGCGGAACGCGCGCGTGTATTACGTGGGAGCGGCGACGCTCCTCGTCATCGCGGTCCTCCCGGGCTTCCCGTGGTACGTGCTCATCCCGCTCGCCGCGGCGCTCGGCTGGGTCGGGCAGCGGCTCCGGAAGGCCGAGGCCTCGAGCTTCAAGAAATCCATCGAGAAGGCGGAGCAGAAGGAAAAGGAAAAAACGGGCGAGAATCCCGCGGACATCAGCCCCGTCGTCCCGCTCGATCCCCTCTCGCTCGAGCTCGGGTACGGGCTCATCCCGCTCGTCGACAAGGATAAGGGCGCCGAGCTCCTCGAGCGCGTCACGCGCATCAGGCGTGAGTCCGCGCTCGACCTCGGGCTCGTGGTCCCGCGCATCAGGATCATCGACAACATGCGGCTTGAGCCGAGCGAATATTGCTTTAAGATCAAGGGAGTCGAGGTCGCCCGCGGCAGGATCCGCATGGGCTGGTACCTCGGCATCAACCCCGGCGGGGTCACCGAGGATCTGCCGGGAGAGAAGACGACGGACCCGACCTTCGGGCTCCCGGCGATCTGGATCGCAGAGGAAAACCGCGAGCGCGCCGAGCGAGCCGGCTACACGGTCGTCGACCCGCCCTCGATCATCGCGACGCACCTTACCGAGATCATCAAGCGGAACGCCTCGGGTATACTCGGGCGCCAGGAAGTGCAATCAATCGTCGACACGATCCGAAAGGACTATCCGGCGGTCGTCGACGAGGTCAACAAGTGCTGCACCCTCGGCGAGATACAGAAGGTGCTCCAGGGACTCCTGCGCGAGCAGGTTTCCATCCGGAACATGGTCGTCATCCTCGAGACCCTCGCCGACTATCGTCCGATCACGAAGGACACGACGATCCTCATCGAGAAGGTCCGCCAGGCCCTCGCCCGGCAGATTTGCCTTCAGTACGTCGACGACGCGCGAACCCTCCACGCGCTGACGATAGAGCCCACCCTCGTCCAGAAGATCGTCGACTCGAGGGTCGATACGGTAAACGGACCGATCGCCGCGCTCGAGCCCGCCGATCAGCGCGCATGGATCAGGGCGCTGACCCGCTCGGTGTCGTCGGTCCAGCAGGCGGGCTACATCCCGATAATCCTGTGCCCCGAGGAGGCGCGCATCCTGGTAAAGAGCTCGACCGAGCGGGAAATCCCCGAACTCGTCGTCCTATCGGTACCCGAAATCTCGAACGACATAAAGGTCGAGGCCATCGGCGAGATCAAAAAAGAATGAAAGGCTTAACTGAATGGATATATTGACTGAACAGGCCTCGACGTACGATGAATGCCTCGAGCGCATAACCGCGAAATACGGTCCGAACGTGCATATACTCCGGCAAAAGAAGGTGCGCACGGGAGGCATCCTCGGCTTTTTCGAACGCGACGCGATCGAGCTTTGCTTTATGCTCTCGCGCGACCCCATCCATGGTTTGTCGCAAAAGGAGACCGTGGCCGCGCGGCCCCGCGCCGATTTTGACGAGGAGCGCCGCAGGATACTTACCCAGGCGGTAAAGAGCTCGCCCTCGCTCGCGACGAAGGTAGGCCCTCACATCGACGCGATTGCCTCGGGATCGAGCGGCGGAAGCGGTATGGGCGGCGCGGGAAGCGGAAACGCCGCGCAAAACGGGTCGTTCGCCGCGCGGAGCCCAACCCAGAGTCTCCGGGCCGCGGCGGGTTCAGGCGACAAGGAAAGCCTCGAGACGATCCTTTCCGCCGTGCGGAATCTCGAGCGGAAGCTTGACCGGACGGGCGACGCCTCGGAGGCGCAAAGCGCGGAGCACGAGACGATCACGAAGATCGAGCGGCTCCTCGACCTCAACGACTTTTCATCCTCCTATTCGCGGCTCATCCTCGCGCGCGTGAAGAACACCTTCACCATCGAGGAGCTAGACGACTACGATCTCGTGCAGGACAAGGTCCTCGAGTGGATCGGGGAGTCGATCGCGATCAACGATAACCGGAGCGACGCGCGGCCCCGCGTCATCGTGCTCGTCGGCCCGACGGGAGTCGGGAAGACGACGACGGTCGCGAAGCTCGCGGCGTCGTATTCGCTCGCGGCCGCAAAGGGCTCGAGACCGCTCAATGTTCGCGTCATAACGATCGATAATTACCGTATCGGGGCGAAGCAGCAGATCGAGATATACGGGAACATCATGAACATACCCGTCTCCTGCGCGGAGACACCCGCCGACCTCGGCGTGCTCATGGCGAAGTTCCAGGACGTCGACATCGTGCTCATCGACACCATCGGGAAGAGCCCGAAGGACTACTCGCGGATCGCCGAGATGCGCCATTTCCTCGACGCGGCGGGCACCGTCTCGGACGTGCACCTCGCGATGAGCGCGACGACGAAGGCGAGCGACATGCGCGAGATCATGCAGCAGTACGAGACCTTCGGGTACCGCTCGGTGATCATCACGAAGTTCGACGAGACGACGCGGGTGGGAAACATCATCAGCGTGCTCGGGGAGAAGCGAAAGCCCCTCGCGTACATAACGACTGGGCAGCGCGTGCCCCAGGACTTCGAGCAGGCCTCCGCGGTGCGCTTCCTGACGAACCTCGAGGGTTTCAGGGTCAATCGCGCGAGAATTGAGGAACTTTTTCCGGCGAGCGAAACGCCGTTTGAATGGAGATAACCGATGGAAGACCAGGCTGAAGAACTTCGCGTTCTCATGAAAGACAAGACGAAACCGGAAGAGGACGCGGCGGTCACGCCCGATATCAATAACCGGCAGAACAAGCGCACGCGCATCATCACCGTGACGAGCGGGAAGGGCGGCGTCGGGAAGACGAACGTCGCCACGAACATGGCGATCGCGTACGCGCACATGGGCAAGAAGGTCATCGTCATCGACGCGGACCTCGGGCTCGCGAACGTGAACGTCATGATGAACCTCATCCCGCAGTACAACCTCTATCACGTCATCCGCAAGCAAAAGAAGATGAGCGAGATCATCCTCGACACCGAGTACGGGATCAAGCTCGTCGCGGGCGCGTCGGGGTTCTCGAAGATCGCGAACATGACCGAGGATGAGCGAAACGCCTTCATCGGCGAGCTCTATACCCTGTCGGACGCCGACATCATCATCATCGACACGAGCGCGGGCGTCTCGAAGAACGTCTTGGGCTTCGTCGCGGCCGCCGACGAGGTCATCATCGTCACGACACCCGAGCCGACCTCGATCACCGACGCGTACGGGATCATCAAGATCATCGCGACGGAGGTCGACAACCTCAACATCAACCTCAAGATGGTCGTGAACCGGGTCGGTTCCGCGATGGAAGGAAAGCGCGTCGCAGACCGCATGACCCAGATCGCGGCGCAGTTCTTGAACCTAAAGGTCGAATACCTCGGGTTTATCTACGATGATCCCCTCGTTCCCCAGTCGGTGCTCCGGCAAAAGCCGTTCTACGTCGCCGACCCGAAGGGAAAGGCCTCGGTTTGCCTCAGGCACATCGTCGCCCGGATCGAAAAGACCGAGCTTCCGGAGGAAGAGGGCTTTGGGCGGTTCGTCCGAAAGCTCTTCGGACGCGAATGGTCCTAATACCGTCGTGAGCGCGTCGAGCCGATTGCGGAGCGAGCGCGTATTTCGGTAAGAGAAGCCCAAAATGCCGTGATACTTGGCGGCCATTTTGGGCTTTTTCGTTTCAGAAACCTCAATTCGACCAGGCCTTCATACCCCATATATTGATAAAAGCTAAAAAAACCTTGACCAGTAACATTTTTTCGCATAGTCTATTACTGTTGGAGGGGGAGTAATGTTCGAACCGAAGGTTGTCGCTATTGGTGCTACTATCGGGTTCGCGCTATCCTTTCTGATCGGTTTAGTCAGCGGGGCCGCTTTTCTCGCGATTTTACTGCGCGCCGTGATCATGGCCGTCTTTACCGGCGGTTTCGTCTTTGCGGTGCGCTACGCGATTACCCGTTTTCTGCCTGAATTAACCGAGAATCCCCCGCAAACGCCGGATGACGGCGCCGTAACCGGTTCCGCGGTAAATATTACGATCGACGGCAATGAGCCCGATCATGACATTTTCTCGGGGCAGGACGCGCAAAATACCGGGGAAATGGTTCCTGATTTCCTCGCCGGCGAGACAAAGGTCGAGGCCGAAGAAGCGCGCGAAACGGGCTCGGACGCCTTCGTGCCGCTGTATCCCGCCCAGGGCGCGCGCCAGCCTGAAGCCGCTCCCGCTATGGCGCAAGCGGCGGGCATTGACGCCGGGTCCCCGCGAGCCGCGAGCGCCCAAGCGTCGGCGAAAACGACCGTCGGGGGGCTCGACGTGCTCCCCGATATCCAGGACTTCGTGCCCCAAACGCGGGACGAGGATGCCGAAGGCGCGGCACCGGAAGGCGAGATGGCTGCAAGCGTCGATCTTTCGGGTTTCGGCTCCGAGGACAGTGGCTTGTCGCGGTCGAGTTTTAGCGACTCAGGCGGAAAGCTCGCCGGCATGGAATCCGAGACGATGGCGAAGGCGATACGGACGATATTGACCCGGGAAGGTTGAACCGTTCCGGTTTAGGGTATATATACATAAAAGGGTGTGGTACATGGGGAATGCGCTGTTAGAGCAAAAAACTGAAGAAGAATTATGGGCTGAATACAAGAAGTCCCGGGATCCCGCTATCCGCGAATTTTTTATCAAGCAGTATGCCCCTCTCGTCAAATACGTCGCCGGCAAGGTCGCGGTCGGCATGCCCAGCAACGTCGAGTTCGACGATCTCGTCGGCTTCGGGGTTTTTGGGCTTCTCGACGCGATCGATAAATTCGACACCGATAAGAACGTGAAGTTCAAGACCTACGCGGTGACGCGCATCCGGGGATCGATTTTCGACGAGCTCCGGTCGATCGACTGGGTTCCGCGCTCGGTTCGGCAGAAAACACGCGAGATAGAGGACGCGATCGTCCACCTCGAGTCGAAGCTCGGGCGCATGGCGAGCGACACCGAGATCGCCGGTTCCCTCGGCGTCAGCGAGGACGAGTTCCAGCAAACGCTCTTCAAGATATCCGGCACGAGCATCATGAGCCTCAACGACGTGTGGTATTCGGGGGACGACTCCGAGCGCATATCGATCGGGGACAGCATCGAGTCTCCCTCGTCCTTCAACCCCGACGTGATCGTCGAGCGCGAGGAGATTAAGCGCGTCATCGTCGAGGCGATCAACGAGCTGCCCGAGAAGGAAAAGATGGTTCTCGTGCTCTATTACTACGAAGACCTTACCCTGAAGGAGATCGGCCAAGTCCTGAACGTGACGGAATCGCGGGTCTCCCAGCTCCACACGAAGGCGAACCTCCGGCTGAGGGCAAAACTTACCAATATTCGCAAGGGAATTCTCTAGCGGGAGAATCGGGGGCAGCATGGTCGATCTAGGGAAAATTCGGGAAGCGATGGCCCTTCGCCTCGAGGAGGATCAGTCCCGGGTTTTCGTCGAAGTCACGGCGGAAACCCTCGACGAGGCGCTCGCGAACGCGGCGATTCAGCTCAACCTTCACGTCCGCGATCTCGATTACGAGATCCTCCAGCGCGGGACGAACAGTTTCCTCAGTTTAAATAAGAAGAATTGGTTTATTCGCGCCTATGAGATGCAGAAGCGCAAGCGCAAGGCGGAAAAGCGCGGGGAAGCGGCCTCGGCGGAAAGCGAGGCTTCGCTCGCGCCGATCATCGAGGACAAGAACGGAGACGCGTTCGTGTTTTGCGCGCCCGACGGCGTGTACCTCAAGGTAGCGCCGCCGGTCGGGAAAGGCAAAAGCGCAACAGTGCGCGACGCGATGGACCGCATACGGGACCGCGGGCTTCAGGGTATCCAGGAAGAGGTCGTGCAGCCCGTCGTGAGCGCGGAAAAGGGCGAGTACGTCAAGATCGCCCCGTATAAGCATAACCCGGCAAACGACGCGATGATGGCCGTCGAGATAACCGATCAGGACATGAAGGCATTCCTGTACGCGACCCCGCCCGGACAAGGCGGCGCGGACCTTTCGTCGGACATGATCATCGCGTTCTTGCGCAACAACCGCGTCGTCGCGGGCTTCGACGAGAAGCGCATCGAGGATTTCGTCGACTCGCCGATCTACAAGCAAAACTACCTCGTCGCCGAAGGCTCGAAGCCCCAGGACGGCGCCGACGCGCACATCGTCTATAACTTCGAGACGGACCGCTCGAAGATCAGGCTCAAGGAAAGCGCGGCGGGAAAGGTCGACTTTAAGGAACTCAACATAGTCCAGAACGTCGTCGAGGGGCAGCCGCTCGCGCAGAAGATACCCGCCGAGCGCGGCAAGGCCGGGAAGACGGTCACGGGCAAGTACCTCGAGGCGAAGAACGGGCGCGATATCCCGCTCCCGCTCGGAAAGAACGTCAAGCTCGCCGACGACGGGGTGACGATCATCGCGGAGACGAACGGGCAGGTGCTCATCCTCAACAACAAGATCAGCGTCGAGCCGGTCCTCAATATCGACGGGGACGTTTCGCTCAAGACGGGAAACATCATGTTCCTCGGAACCGTGTACATCAGCGGCAACGTCGAGGACGGGTTTTCGGTAAAGGCGTCGGGCAACATCGAGGTGAAGGGCACCGTCGGGAAGTCCGAGCTTGACGCTGAGGGCGACATCGTCGTGAGCCAGGGCATCGCCGGAAAGGGCGAGGGATTTATCCGCTCGGGCAAGTCGATTTGGTCGAAGTTCATCGAGAACTCGCACGTCGAGGCGGGCGAGTTCGTCATCGTCTCGGACGGCATCATCAATTCGCAGGTTAGCGCGAACCGAAAGATCCTGTGCCAGGGTAAGCGAGCCGCGATCATCGGCGGCGTCTTGAGCGCGTCTGAGGAGATTCACGCGAAGACCCTCGGCAGTTTCGGCGGCGCGAGCGAAACGATTCTCAACGTCGGGTTTGACCCGCGGAGCAAGGAGCGATTCGATACGCTCACCGCGAACCGGCTCGTGGCAGAGAAGGAACTCGAGGAGGTTCAGCTCAACTTCACGAGCCTCATGAACCTCAAGAAGCAGAAAAAGGATTTCTCCGAGGAAAAGGAAGCATCGCTCAAGAAGCTCGGGGAACGGCAATACATCCTCCAAAATGAGCTTGAGGAGATCGACATCGAGCTCAAGCAGATTCAGGATTACCTCAACACCCTCAAGACGCGGGGGAGAGTCTCCGCGTCGGTCAAGGTGTTCGCGGGGGTAAAGATCGTCATCCGGGACGTTAGCGAAGACGTCAGGACCGACTGTAAGGCAACCTCGTTCTACCTCGAAAATGGCCTGATACGCTACGGAAAGTACCAGGGACCTGACGACGATATGAAGAGGGTACCCAGTGGCTATTCAGCCAATTGACCTTCAGACTCTTTATACCCAACTCGAGAAGATCGGGAAAGCCCAGGTGCAGCAGCAGGTCGCGGCCCAGGCAGAACGAGACGCGGAGATTTCCGCCAATCGGGCCGACGCGGAAAAGCGGCTCAAGACCGTTCAGGAAACGGAAGCAGGAGACGAGATAACCGGAAAGGTCCACGAGCAAAACGGCAAGAAAGGCAAAGAGGACGCCTCCTCGACGCCCGACAAAAAGGAAGCGAAGCAAGATGAGGCAAAGGGCGCGAACGCGGAACCGGAACAGGAAGTCATCAAGGACCCCGCGCTCGGGACGCATATCGATATATCAGGCTAACGAACGGCTTAGGAAAATACCACGATGAACTCGCTTGTAGCGGTTTTTTTGATCATTTTTATCTGCAATTGCGCCGCGATGGTGATTTTCTATCGCATATTGCGGTCGCGCTTTTCCCCCCAGCGGGTGCTCCGGGACCTGAGGTCGGAGGTCGACAAGCTGATAGTCGACCTCGGCCGCGAGGCTGATCGCGACGTCGCGATACTCGAAAGCCGTATCAAGAATCTCCGCGCACTTATTGACGAGGCCGACCGGAGGATACTCGTCGCGAACCGCGAGGCGGTCAAGAAGGACCGGGAACAGTCGGTTATCGCGGAAACCCTCGGCGGACAGGCCGCGATGCCGATGGACTCGATCGCGCGGGGCGACGGGGGCGGAACCTCGGCGAGGGCCCAATCCCTTCGCGAACCGTCCCTCGATGCGGAGCCTTCCGCCGCGACGCGCGGGCAAGCGGTTCCCGCGAATCCCGTCGACAACCGGCAATTGGCCGAAAAGCCGCCGGCAGAAAAGCCGCGCGCTCGGCCATCGCCATCGGCCCCTCCGCCTCCCAGAAATGAGGCCGAGGGACGCCCGGTGACCATCTATACCCGGCCGACGATCAAGCGAAGCGAGACGCCGATCGAGCCCTATATCCCGGTACGCGAGCGGGCGCTCGACATGGCCCGGAAGGGCTTTACCGCTCCCATGATCGCCTCGACGCTTTCGCTTCCCCTCGGCGAGGTGGAGTTGATTCTCGACATGAACAGTTCAAGTCTTTAGCCGCATGGTCGATACTATAAAAGATGGTATCGACGGAAAAGTGCTACGCATCCGATAATTTC
>DAOPYF010000072.1:0-12480 GCA_035352735.1 Treponemataceae bacterium
GCGATCCGCGAGTTCATGGTCGACGCGACCCTCGGAAGCGCGGGCAGCAAGGTCGTCATCGAGGAATACCTCGAGGGCGAGGAGGTCTCCATACTCGCGGCCGTGAGCGTGACCCCGGAGCTCGCCGCGGCGGGCAAGGCGCGCGTCGTCCCGTTCGTCACCGCGCGCGACCACAAGCGCCTGAACGACGGCGCGGTCGGGCCGAACACCGGCGGCATGGGCGCGATCGCCCCCGCAGACGGCGTCGACGAAGCCGTCCTCGCGGCGTTCCGCTCGGACATCCTCGAGCCGACGCTTCGCGGGCTTATCGCGGAGGGCTTCGACTACCGCGGCTTCATCTTCTTCGGCGTCATGGTGACGGCGAAGGGCCCGAAACTCCTCGAATATAACGTCCGGCTCGGCGATCCCGAGACCCAGGCGGTCCTTCCGCTCATGGACTTCGACTTCGCGCGCATGTGCGCGGCGATCATGGACGGCTCGCTCGACTCCTTCCCCTTCGCGTGGAAGCGGGGCTATCAGTGCGCGCCGGTCGCCGTCTCGCGCGGCTATCCGGGAAGCTACCCCAAGGGGCTTCCGCTCTCGATCGACGAGGCTGCTGTCGCGCGGCTCGGCGCGAAGGTGTTCGTCGCGGGCGCGCAGCAAGATCATTGCGCGGGCGTGCCGTCGGGTGGCGCCGACGGATTGTCATCCGCGCCCGCGGGGCTCGTCACCTCGGGCGGCCGCGTGCTCGCGGCGTCCGCGTTCGGCAAAACCGTCGAAGAGGCGAGGACGCGCGCGTACGAGGCCCTCGGCGCCGTTTCGTTCGAGGGAATGTTCTACCGCCGGGACATCGGGCTTCCCGGCGCGGCCGTGTCGAAAACAATGTGAAGGAGCGCAATATGCTTAAGGGTCGCCATCTGATCGAGCCGGGGAACCTTTCCATCGAAGAGCTGGAAGGGCTCTTCGATTTGGCGGAGGATATCATCGCGAGTCCCGCGAAATATTCGGAAGTGTGTCGAGGGAAGGTCCTCGCCACACTTTTTTTTGAGCCTAGCACCCGCACGCGGCTTTCGTTCGAGGCCGCGATGCAGCGTCTCGGAGGCTCGACCCTCGGCTTCGCCGATCCCGGCGCGAGCTCGACGACGAAGGGCGAAAGCCTCGTGGACACGATCCGCACGGTGTCCTGCTACGCCGACGCGATCGCGATGCGGAACCCCAAGGAAGGGGCGGCGCTCCTCGCGAGCCAGGTGAGCGAGGTCCCCATCATTAACGCGGGCGACGGCGGGCACCATCACCCGACGCAGACCATCACCGACCTTCTGACCATCCGCGCGATCAAGGGAAAGACCCAGGGGTTGACGATCGGACTCTGCGGCGACCTCAAGTTCGGCCGCACCGTGCACTCGCTCGCGAAGGCGATGTCGCGGTATCCCCGGAACCGCTTCGTCCTCATCAGCCCGCCCGAGCTCGAGATCCCCGACTACATCGTCAACCGCGTGTTCAAGCCCGCGGGCGTCCAGTTCACGCAGGTGCGCCGCCTCGAGGAGGCCATCGGCGACCTCGACATCCTGTACATGACGCGCGTCCAGAAGGAACGGTTCTTCAACGAGCAGGACTACGTCAGGCTCAAGGATAGCTACATCCTCGACGCGGAGAAGATGCGCCTCGCGCGCGCGGACCTCACGGTGCTCCACCCGCTTCCGCGCGTCAACGAGATCGCGACCGAGGTCGACTCCGACCCGCGCGCCGCGTACTTCCGCCAGGTCAAGTACGGCATGTACGCGCGCATGGCGCTGATCTCGAGCCTCCTCGGCGTCTCGGGTTGGGAAGGAAAGAAAAGCGCGGGAGGAAAAAAGAAATGAACGTCCAAAAAATCAAGGAAGGGCTCGTCATCGACCATATCCGCGCGGGCACGGGCCTCAGGATCTTCAACTGGCTCAAGCTCGACAAGGTCCACTTCTCGGTCGCGCTCATCATGAACGTCCCCTCGGCGCAGATGGGCACGAAGGACATCATCAAGATCGATAACCTGATCGACATCGACTACTCGGTGCTCGGGTTCATCGACCCGAACATAACGGTGAACGTCGTCGAGGACGAGCACGTGACGCGCAAGATTACCCTCACGCTGCCCGAGCGCGTCGAGAACGTGCTCAAGTGCCGGAATCCCCGGTGCATCACGAGCTCGGAGTCGGGCGTGCCGCACGTGTTCCATCTCGTCGACCGCAAGCGCGCCGAGTACGCGTGCGTCTACTGCGACGAGCTCTACCGGGCCGGCATCGGCGAGTTCCTGTGAGCGCGTTCTTCCCGATCGACCTTGGGGCCGCCGGTTCCCGGAAGGCGATCCTCTTTTACGACGCGCGCCTCGTCGATCGCGACGTCGATTTCTCGGGCGCGCTTCTCGCGCGCGAGGGCAAGATCGAGCGGACCTTCGTCGCCTCGGATGCCGCGGACGCGCAGGCGATCGCCGCGCTCCGCGCGGACCCCGCGGTGGAATGCGTCGACGCGCGGGGCGCTGTCCTCATGCCCGCCTTCGTCGACCTTCACGCGCATTTCCGCGATCCGGGCTTTACCCAAAAAGAAGACGCGGCGACCGCCTCGCGCGCCGCGTGCGCGGGCGGATACGGCACGGTCGTGCTCATGGCGAATACCAATCCCGTCGTCTCGACGCAAGGCGAGGCGCTTACGGTCGACTCGCGCGTCCGAGCCGAAGGGCTCATCGACGCGTTTCAGGCCGTAAGCCTCACGAAAGGCTTTGACGGCAGGGACGTCTCCGCGCTCGAGACGCTCGATAGGGCAATCGTTCCCGTCGCGAGCGAGGACGGCCGCGAGGTCGCATCCGCCGCCGTCATGCTCCGCGCGATGGAAGCGTGCGCACTAACGGGCGTGATCGTATCGTGCCATTGCGAGGATCCCGAGCTCGCGCTCGCCGCGAAGCCGCACAGGGTCGCGGCGCTCGAGGCAGCGCGCGCAAGCGGGCTTCCCCCGGGACGCCTCGCCTCGCAGGGAAAGGCCCCGGCGGACAATGTCGCGCGCGAGCTCGCCGCGGCGGGGCGGCTCCTCGCGCTCGCCGAGGACACGATGACTGAGCGGAACCTCCGCATCGCCCGCGCGGCGGGCTGCCGCGTTCATATCGCTCACGTGAGCACCCGCGCCTCGCTCGACGCCGTCAGGCGCGCGAAGGCGGACTCCCGCGCCTCGGGCGGCTTTTCGGTTACCTGCGAGGCGACGCCGCATCATCTCGCCCTCACCGACGCGCTTCCGGAGATCGTGAATCCGCCCCTGAGGGATGAGGCGGACCGCGAGGCCCTGATCGCGGGCTTGCTTGATGGAACCGTCGACGCGATCGCGACCGACCACGCGCCCCACACGGCGGACGACAAGGCCTCGGGTGCGCCCGGCTTTTCCGGCATCGAGATCGCCTTCGCGACGGTGAATACCGCGCTCGCGAAAAACGGTCGCGTCGATCTGCGAAAACTCTCCGCCCTCATGGCGGCTGCCCCCGCCTCGATCATCGGCCTTACGCGCGGCCTTCTCCGAGCGGGCTATGACGCAGACCTCGTCCTCGTCGACCCTGACGCGCGCTTCGTCGTCGATCCCGCCTCGGGCGACTGGCACTCGCGCGGGAAGAACACGCCGCTCGCCGGGAAGACGCTCTCGGGCGTCGTGCTCGCGACGTATAAAAGGGGGGCGAGGGTCTATGGGCGCGAATGACGAGGGTGCGAGCCGCGACGAGTACGCGAAGCGGATTAATCGGGTGCTCGAGTACGTGGTCCTCAATCTCGACGGGGACCTTTCGCTCGCGGCGCTCGCCGAGGTCGCGTGCTTTTCTCCCTGGCACTTTCACCGAATATTCACGGCGCTGATGGACGAGACCCCCGACGACTACGTGCGCCGGATCCGCCTCGAGAAGGCGGCCTCCCGCCTGTACTCGAGCCCGAGCCTTCCCGTCACGGAGGTCGCGCGGCTCTGCGGCTTTTCGACGTCGGCCCTTTTCTCGCGGAACTTCGCCAAGCGCTACGGGGTGAGCCCGAGCAAATACCGCCTCGCGCGCCGCGCGCCCCGTGATCGGAGCAAGAATCGGCAAATCGACGACAAGAAAGGATACCCACTCGACAAGGAAGCGAACGAGCCGAGCAAGGGCGGAAAAGACCCGTTTCTTCGCGGGGGCTATGATCTTTTCTGTGACGGAAAGGAAAGCGGTGTGGGTGACGCCCCGGCGGTGACCGCGCGAAGGATCGAGCCGATACGAACGGCGTATATGTGGCATACCCGAGGGTACCATCAAGGCGTCGACGCGACGGTCGACCGGATGCTCAAGTGGGCGCGCGCCCGCGAGCTGATGCGGCCCGACACGAGGCTTCTCGGCGTCTGGCTCGATAACCCGGAGATCACGCCGAGCGACAAATGCCGGTTACTCGTGTGCGTGAGCCTCCCCGACGAGGTCGACCAGCGGCAGCTCGCGCTACTTACGGGACGGTCCTTCGTCGGCTCTTGGGTGATCCCCGGAGGCCTCTACGCGGTGTGGACGCAGGAGCGCGCGAAGATCACGGAAGGCTTTTATCGGTTTTACCGGTATTGGCTCCCCGACAGCGGGTACGTCCCCACCGACGCGGAAGGGTTCATGCTCTATCGCGAACCGCTCGATACGGCTGCCGATCGGAACTATACGGTGGACATCTATATCCCGATAGCCCCGCTCTGACGCCTCCTTCCTTTCCGCCCGAAGGAGAATCCTATGGAATCGCATTGTCTCGACAAGCGCCACGCGGCCATCACCATGATCGGCCTGATGCTCGGCGTCCTCATGAGCGCCATGGACACGACCGTGATCGGGACGTCCATGCCCGCCATCATCGGCGACCTCTCCGGCATGGAGCGATACTCGTGGCCCTTTACCGCGTACCTCCTGTGCTCGACCCTCGCGGTACCGATCTTCGGGAGCCTCGCCGACAGCCTCGGCCGGAGGCTCGTGTTCCTCGCGGGCATCGTAGAGTTCCTCATCGCCTCCGCGCTCTGCGGCCTTTCCCGCGACATGACCGCCCTTATCGTCTTCCGCGGCCTCCAGGGACTCGGCGGCGGGGTGATCATCAGCTCGGCCTTCGCGCTCGTGGGCGAGACCTTCCCGGCGCGCGAGCGGGGAAAGTACTCCGGTCTCGTCGCGTCGATGTTCGGCATCTCAAGCGTCATCGGGCCCTCGGTCGGCGGACTCTTGACGGACGGTCTTGGCTGGCGCTGGTCGTTTTACGTGAACCTCCCGCTCGGCGTCATCGCGATCCTCGTGCTTTCGCTCGGGCTCGCGGGCATAAAGGAAAAGCGGTCGGCGTTCAAGCTCGACGCGCTCGGCGCTCTCCTTTTCGCCGCGAGCATCGTTCCCTTCATGCTGGCCTTGGCCTTAGGCGGCCGCGACTACCCGTGGGCGAGCCTTCCCGTCGTCTCGCTTCTCGCCGTATCGGTCGCCTCGGGCGCCTGCTTCGTCGCCGTCGAGCGCCGCGCGGCCTCGCCGATCCTGCCCCCGTTCCTCTTTCGCGATCGGGAGTTCGTCGCCTCCGCGCTCGCGACCTTCTTCTCGAACGCGACCTTCTACGCGGGCATCCTTTTCCTGCCGCTCTACGCGCAGGAAGTCCTCCATTTGAGCGCGTCGGGATCGGCGATCGCGATTACCCCGATGCTTCTCGTCTACGCCGCATCGAGCGCCCTCGGCGGGCAGCTCTGCTCCCGGCTCGGGCGGTATCGGGGCGTCGGCATCGCCGCGAGCGCGATCGCCGTCCTCGCGATGGGCGCGCTGTGCCTGATCGATCCCTCGTGGGGCGCGCTCCCCGTCATCCTCGCGACCGTCGCGCTCGGGGTCGGGCTCGGGACCACGACGCCGATATTCAACATCGCGCCGCAAAACGCCTTTGACCGGCGCTACATCGGTACGGTGACGAGCGCCATCCAGTTCTTCCGGTACGTCGGCTCGGCGGTCGGGTCGGCCATCTTCGGCACGCTCATGATAGCGAGCCTCTCCTCGTCGCTCAAAGGCCTCGATTGGGGGCGAACACCCGCGCCCATCCGCGCGGCCCTCGACGACCCGAAGGTCCTCATGAACCCGTCGGCGATTAAGGCGATCGGCGCGCATACCCCCGCGCAGTACCGGCCCTTCGTGGACGCCCTCACCCTGAGGATCGACGGCATCCTCGCCGGTTCCATCCGCGGCGTTTTCCTCGCGGCGCTCGCCTTCGCGGTGCTCGCGCTCCTCTCGGTCACCGCGTACCGGCGGGGAACGCGCCTCGGCGAGCGGGCCCGGGACTGACGGGCTTTTCAAGCTTTCGCGCGCGGCGAAGATGTCCGCGCCCGGGGAGAATGGCTCGCGCCCGAGTGACTCTTTCTTCCGCGTGAGCGATGGGAGCGAGTACCGCGTACTCGCGGACAGCGCGACCGGCCGGGCCCAACGGCCCGGCCGGGCACGCCCTTCTCCTTCATCGGAAGGCACCGCCTCCTCGTCTGGAAATACTTCGCGCTTTCCGATACAATCCGGAATCATGAAAAACCAAACGTATGCGATGGCGCGCCTCCAAGAGGCTTGCGCGGCGAAGGGCCCCCTGTGCGTCGGGCTTGATACCGATCCTTCCTACATACCTCCCGAGGTCGTGCGGATGTTCCCCTCGGCGGCCGACGCGGTGCTCGCGTACAACCGGGCGCTTATCGCCGCATGCGCGCCCCACGCGGCGTGCTTCAAGGTTCAGATCGCGTACTACGAGGCGATGGGGCTCGCCGGGCTCAAGGCTTACGCCGAGACCCTCAAGGCCGTCCGCGCCGCGGGAATCCCTGCCATCGCGGACGTCAAGCGCGGCGACATCGCCGACACCGCGAAGGCCTACGCGCGCGCCCACTTCGAGGGCGACTTCGAGGCGGACATCGTGACCCTCAATCCGTACATGGGCTTCGAGACCCTCGAGCCCTTTCTTGAATACGTCGAAAAATCCGGCAAGGGCGCCTTCGTGCTTCTGCGCACCTCGAATCCCGGGATGAAGGACATCGAGTGGCTCGAGCTCGCCGGCGGCGCCGAAGCGGCAGGCGGTTGCCCCGCGGGGACTTGCTTCCCGCCCGCGCGCGGCTCTAGTCGGCGCGTCCTCGACGCCGTGGGCTCCGGGCTCGACGCGATCGGGAAGCGCTACGGCGACTTCTCGAAAGCGGGCTGCGCGCCCTTCGGCGCCGTCGTCGGGTGCACCGAGGAGGCGGACGCCCGTTCGCTCCGCGACCGGTACCCCGGGCTCTTCTTCCTGATCCCCGGCTACGGCGCGCAAGGCGGCGCGGCGCGGATCGCGGCGACGCTCCTTGACCGCGCGGGCGGCACGGTAAACTCCTCGCGCGCGATCCTTACCGCGTGGAAGAAGGATCAGTCGCTCGAGATCGCGATGCGCTCGGGCGAGCTCACGCTCGATGCCATCGTCGAGGCCGCCGCGCGCGCGGCCTTCGCGGCGAAGGCCGACCTACTCGGCGCGAAACGGCTCCTTTCCGGGAGCGCGTCCTAACATGTCCCCCTGCGCCGATCACGATCCCTTTCCGCGCGTCGCCTCGAGCGCGCGCGTCGCGGCGAACCGCGAGATAGCGCCCGGCGTCTTCGAGCTCGTCTGCGACCGGGCGCTTCCCGGCTCGTCGGGCAGAATACCCGCTCCCGTCCCGGGACAATTTTTCATGCTCCGCGCGCGGCCCTCGGGCGTCCTCTTGGGGCGTCCCATCAGCGTCTACCGATCGGGCGACGACTCGATTACCTTTTTGATTTTACGGAAGGGCGCAGGCTCCGCCGAGCTCTGCGGCCTTCGCGCGGGCGACGCGCTCGACCTCGTCGGCCCGATCGGAAACCGCTTTGTCCCTCCCGCGGAACTCTGCGTTGGCGGCTTGCCGGGATTCACCGAGCGCGCGATGCGCGTCGCGTTGGTCGGCGGCGGGATCGGTGTGGCGCCGATCGCGGGCTTCTCCTTCGGCCTTGCCGCGAAGTCATTCGACTTTTACGCGTCGTATCGCTCGGCGCCCTACGGCCTTGACGGCATTGAGGCTCGGGCGCCCAAGCTTGTCGTTACCACCGAGGACGGCTCCGCCGGCGTGAAGGGCATGCTTCCCGCCGTGTTCGATGCCGGGGCTTATGATCTCGTGTACGCGTGCGGCCCGACGCCGATGCTCCGGTACGTGCAAAAGGCCTGCGCTGACGCGCGCGCTGCGAGCGGGCATGCCGCATCGGATACCGCGGCCTCACCTATCGCTTTCCTCAGCCTCGAGGAGCACATGGCCTGCGGCGCGGGCGCGTGCCTCGGCTGCACCGTGCGCACGACGGGAGGGAACCGCCGCTGCTGCGTCGACGGTCCGGTCTTTAACGGCGCGGAGGTAATCCTATGACCGATCTTTCCGCCGCGATAGCGGGCGTGCGCTTTCGGAACCCGGTGATCGCGGCCTCGGGTACCTTCGGGTACGGCGCCGAGTACGGCCGCGTCATCGACGTCGCCTCGCTCGGCGGCATCTGCTCGAAAGGGCTTACCCTCGAGGCGAAGCCGGGGAACGCGGGACTCCGCCTCGTCGAGACGCCTTCGGGCCTCATCAACTCGATTGGCCTCGAGAATCCCGGTATCCCGCACTTTATCGAGCACGAGCTCAAGTCGATGCTCGCGCTCGGGCCGACGGTTATCGCGAACCTCTCGGGCTCGACGATGGAAACCTACGTCGAGGGCGCGCGTCTTTTAGACGCGACCGAGGTTCCGATGATCGAGCTCAACATATCGTGCCCGAACGTGAAGGCGGGCGGCATGGCGTGGGGACTCGATCCCGAGGCCGCGGGCTCGATTACCGCCGCGGTCAGGAAGGCGACGGCGAAGCCGCTCGTCGTGAAGCTCTCGCCGAACGCGCCCCATCTCGTCGACGTCGCGCGCGCGGCCGTCGCCTCGGGCGCCGACGCCCTGAGCCTCGTGAATACCTTTCAGTCTTTCTCGGTCGATATCGAGCGCGGTAAGCCCTCGTTCGACAACGTGACGGCGGGCCTCGCGGGCCCCGCGATCAGGCCGATTGCGCTTCGCCTGCTTCGCGACGTCGTCCTCGGCGTTCCCGAGTGCCACCCTAACCGAGATCCCGAGCGATCGGGGTCCACCGGCGCGGCTCGGTTCGTCCCGGTCATCGGGCTCGGCGGCATCGCGACCTGGCGCGACGCGGTCGAGTTTATCATGACCGGCGCGAGCGCGATTCAGGTGGGAACCGCGACCTTCGCGAACCCGCACGCGATGGAAGAGATCGTCTCGGGGCTTGAGGCCTTCATGCTTCGGAAGGGTTACTCGCGCCTCGCCGAGATGCGGGGGATCGCCGTCATAGGGTGATCCATTCCTTCGGTGCGAAGTTCTTGTCCATGGACCACGCGTGCGCGCGGCCGTGCCTAAGCGCGAAGACGCGGACCGTATCGTAGAAGTCCGCGATCTCTCCCGACTCTCGCCATTTCTTGAGGAATTCCCTGCCGGGGGTGTTGACGATTTTATCCTTGAACGCGGGATCGGTTATCTCCTCGAGCTTTCCGCGGACCCTGACCTGAACCCCGCGCGCGGAATCGTTGAAGCAAAGCTCGACCGCCGGGTTCGCGGCGATCTGCCGATATACCTCTTTGTACTTTCCCACGTGAAAGACGATTCCGTCCTCTCCGGCAGAGTAGAGGAAAACCACCCGAACCCTTGGTTCCCCGTCCTCGACCGTCGCGAGGTGAACCGCCGGGTTCGCGTTCATGATCTCGAAAATCGTTTTCTTTTCCATACCGTTCTCCTTATCGGTCGCCATTGCGCCGATAGTGGCATGGTAGCGCCCATTAGGCGCGCGTCGCTTTCAGAATTCCGCTTTTCTTATCGGGATTTCCGCCTTTCTCGCGGGGAATAAACCTTATACGGGGAATGAACCTTGTACGGGGTTATATTCCCTTTTCGCGGAACTCGGCGGGGGATACCCCGGTCGCGCGGGAGAATGCGGTGGAGAAGTGGGAGGGGGTTGCGAAGCCCGTCGCGCTCGCGATCTCGGTGACCGAAGACGATCCTGCCCGGAGGAGCTTTTTCGCCTTGTCGATTCGGATCATGTTGACGTATTCCGCGGGGGTATGCCCCGTCTCGCGCTTGAACACGCGGGCGAAGTGCGACTCCGAAATCGCCGCGACCCCGGCGATGTCGCCGACCTTGAGTTTCCGAGAGAAGTTTTCGTGGATGAAATCGCAGGCCTTGTGGATCTCCATCCGCTCGCCGGCGGCGACCGAACCCTCGACGATCCCCCGCATGCCGCGGATGAACCGGTGGGCGATTCGGAGCGCCGTCGCGTCGAGGAGGTCGTCGTATCCGGGGAGCGCTGCCTCGTACTCGCCGATGAACTCCGTGATCGGGTTGAGGATTCCCTTGTCGACGGAAAAGGAGAAGATCGCGTCGGTCCGCGGAAGGGATTCCCGATCGCCCTCGGGGATCGGATACCGCGCGAGCTCCCGCGCGAAAAAGTCTCGCTCGAGATAGACGGCCGCGTAGCGCGCGTTGAGCTCGTGCGGGCGCTCGGTATGCTCAAGCCCCGCGGGAACGACGGTCACGGTGAGTCCTTCGCGTTCCCATGGAGTCTCGAAGCCGGCGAGCACCTGGCGCTCGTTTAGGTGAACGAAAAAAAGCCATGCTGGGTGCGTATGGTTCGGCGCGGAGGCGTGCCCGCAGTGCTCGACGCGAGGCACGAAGATCCCGGCGACTCGGCCGACGTAGAAATCAACCGCCTCGATGAGGGCGTCGTCGACGGGACCGGAGAGCGCGACCGCGCGGTCCCGCGAGGATGCGTCGATGAATTTCATTTACTGTTCGTTGATTCCCGAGCGGTATTCCGCGAGACGTTTTTGGAATTCCTCGGTGCGGAACCAGCCGCAGCTCTTGTATTCGTAGCACCAGCCGCGGTATATGCAGTCGGGCACGCAGGCGGCGTAGAGCTCGGGCTCCGTCTCCTTGACGGTATCGAGGAGCGCCTCCCACGCCTCGCGCGTCTCGGGAGAGGCGCACGCGCACAGGCGCTTGCGCGAGATGGCGAGCAGGGCCTGCGCGTTCGCCTGGATGCGGTGCTCGACCTCTGCCCCTTGGGGGAGCGCGTCCCGGTCGACCCCGGTGCGGTCCGAACGCTGGGTCCTGACCCAATGCTCGATCCCGATTTTATGCCGGACGAAATGCACCGAAACCCAGTATTTGAGATTCGTCCACTTAAAGTCGTAGGTGAGCTCCCTGATCGGCGAGTGCTCGCTCATGAGGAGCCGCTTTTTCCATTTCGGCGAGGGCTCCGCGGTGCCCGCGTCCTTGTGGATCGTCACGTTGGCGCAATCGGCCACGTCGCGCCAGGTTCCCTTTCTCTCGAGGAATTCGGCTTTCATCAGGCGTTCCCCCCCTTCCCGCTCGCGCCGGCCTTCGCGAGATAACGGTCGCCCCACCAGTCCGGGATGAGCTCGCGGAGGCGAACGGTCTTTCCGGTGGCGAGGTCCGCGAGGATCTCGATATCGCCCGAGTCCGGGTCGAGCTGCATCAGGTATTCGCGGCAGGCCCCGCATGGGCTTCCCACCATGTCGTTTCCGTTCTCGTCCTTGAGGTAGCACACGAGCTTATCGATCTTGCTTTCCCCGTTCGTGATCATGTTCGCGATGGCGTTCCGCTCGGCGCACATGCCGAGCGTGCAGGCGGTGTCGATGCACACGCCCGTGTAGACGTTGCCCGACTTGGTGAGGATGGCGGCCGAGACCTCTCCCGCCTGGATGAGCGGGGATATCTGTCGGGGGTTGTAGCGGCTTTTGGCGAATTCAAAGAGTTTTGCGAAGGTTGGTGTCATACGGTTTTAAGGATACCGTTCCCCTCCCGGTTTCGCAAGGGTTTTTCGCGAACCTGAGGGCTTGATTTTTTAAGGATTGGTTCGCCCTTACGCGCCTTTGCCGATCCTCCGGCCGAGCGAGAGCGCCCGGTTAAGCCATATTCGCTCGAAGGTAACCCGGTTCGCGCGGAGATTGTCCCTGAGGTCCTTAAGCTCGCCGACGACCGCGCGGGCCCGCGCGAGATCGCCCGAGCGCATGAGATAATCGAGCCAATAGTACTGGATCTCGAAGCTATTGAAGCGCGCTCGGGCCGTCTCGTAGGCGCGGCTCGTTTCCGCCGGTTCGAGTAGGTGCTCTCCCGTTTTCAGCTTGACGAGGATTTCCGATTCCTTCGCGAAGGGGAATCCCGACTTCTCGAGCGCTTGGAGGATCTTCCATGCCTCGTCGTATTCTTTCGCGCCGTAGAGCGCCTTTGCCTTCATGAGGAGGCATTGCGGGTTATTCCGCTCGTTTCCGACGAGAAGGGCGTCGTAGGCCTCGATCGCCTCGGGAAAAAGGCCGGAAGCGAGGTACTCGTCGGCAAGGAGCTTCCGGTTATTGAAAGACGGGGTAAACTCCGCCTGCGAGCGATACCGCTTGATTTTCGCCGACGGGTTTATCGTCGCCGCGACGATGTCGGTGATCCC
>DAOPYF010000073.1:0-12445 GCA_035352735.1 Treponemataceae bacterium
AGGTTCACGTGAGCCTCAAGCTCGGCAAGAGCCAGTCGGTCCGCGACACCGTCGTCCTTCCCAATCAATTCCGCGAGGAGAAGAAAGTCCTCGTGTTTTGTAAGGATGAGCGGGCCAAAGAGGCCCTCGACGCGGGCGCAACCTTCGCGGGCGCCGACGAGTACATCGAGAAGGTTAAGGGCGGTTGGCTCGATTTCGATATCGCCGTCGCCACGCCGGACATGATGAAGGACGTCGGTCGCCTCGGTATGGTTCTCGGACGCAAGGGCCTTATGCCTAACCCGAAGACCGGTACCGTCTCGAACGATATCGCCGCGGCGGTCGCCGAGCTCAAGAAGGGACGGACCGAGTTCCGCGCCGACAAGACCGGCGTCATCCACCTCGCGGTCGGAAAGGCATCGATGGACGCGGCGAAGATCGCCGAGAACATCGACACCTTCCTCGCGGAGATGATGCGCAAGAAACCCACCGACGCGAAGCTTGACTTCGTTCAGTCCGTGTCGGTCAGCTCGACCATGGGCCCCGGCGTATGGATCGACTTTAAGGTAGGAGAGTAATTATGGCAGTAAAAGCAAAAAAGCTGCAGGCCGCCAAGACCGCCGGCATCGCCGACATCAAGGCTCGCTTCGAGGCCGCCTCCGAATACATCTTCACCGAGTATCGCGGGCTTACCGTCGAGCAGATCAGCGCGCTTCGCCGCCAGCTTCGCGAGAAGGGTTGCTCGTACAAGGTCGTGAAGAACAACTTCGCGCGCATCGCGTTCGAAGAGATGAAGACCGTCGACGTTTCCAATTACCTCGTCGGGCCGACCGCGGTCGCGCTCGCCGGTGAGGACGCAAACGCCGTCGCGAAGATCCTTTTCGATTTCGCGAAGGAAACCCCCGCGCTCGTGATCAAGGGCGGGCTCATCGACGGTGAGGTCTACGATGCCAAGAAGATGGAGGCATTCTCCAAGCTCCCCGGCAAGAAAGAGCTCATCTCCATGCTCATGTCCGCGATGCTCGGAAACACCTCCAAGCTCGCGCGCACCCTGCAGGCCGTCGCCGACAAGAAGGCGTCGGAAGCGTAACGTACCCAACGCGACCAGGCTTCGAGAGTTGCGCGACGCATCGTCAAGCGATTCTACGCTGTCGTCCTGGACGCGACAAAAAATGCCCGACGCAGCCGTATGGCGACGGATGGGCTGCGGCAAGGGGATAAGCCCCCGAGCCGATCGATATTCCGTAAGGAGAAGATAATATGGCAGCTTTAACCAATGATCAGATTCTGGACGCGATTGCGAGCATGACCGTGCTCGAGGTATCCGAGCTCGTGAAGGCGATGGAAGAGAAGTTCGGCGTAACCGCCGCCGCTCCCGTTGCCGTGATGGCCGGCGGAGCCGCCGCCGGTGCCGCTCCCGCCGAGGAGCAGACCGAGTTCACCGTTACCCTTAAGGGCCTTTCCGCCGACGACAAGAAGATCGCCGTCATCAAGGAAGTCCGCACGGTTACCGGCCTCGGCCTCAAGGAAGCGAAGGATCTCGTCGAGGGAGCTCCCAAGACCCTCAAGGAGAACGTTTCCAAAGACGACGCCGCCAAGATCAAGGAAGCGATCACCGCCGCCGGTGGTATCGTCGAGATTGCCTGATTTTGACAAAGGCGGGGCCGGTAATACGCGCCCCGTCGCTCGTTCAGCGTAAAACTTTCTCGAAGGGTTCCTGTGCGGAAACGCGCGGGAACCTTTTTGCAGTCTTCAGGGATTTCGCGGCGATCCGCGCGATTCCGGATGTTATAGAAAAAACGTTTCCGTTTTTTTGAATAACGCGAGTCTACCGTTTTTTTAGGGGGTATGGGATGTTCGCAAGGAACCAGGCGATCAACCGTCAGTATATCGGCAAAAATATCCGTAATTTCATGGATTTGCCCGACCTCATTGATATTCAGCTTTCGTCATATGAGAAATTTCTTCAGCGCGACAAGTCCCGCGCCGAATCTTCGTCGGAGGAAGTCGGTCTTGAAGACGTTTTCCGCTCGACCTTCCCGATCGAAAGCCCGAACGGTGACATGCTTCTTGAGTACGAATTCTACGAACTCGACGAGGCGAACATTAAGTTCTCCGAGCTCGAGTGCAAGCAGAAGGGATTGACCTTCGCCGTGCCGCTCAAGGCGCGCATAAACCTGATTTTCCAGCAGACCGGAGAAATCCGTCAGAAAGAGATATACATGGGCGATATCCCGCTCATGACCGACCGCGGAACCTTCATCATCAACGGCGCAGAGCGCGTCGTCGTCTCGCAGATCCACCGCTCCCCGGGCGTCATCTTCAGCCACGAGAAGGGCGTCTACTCGAGCCGCATCATCCCGTACCGCGGAAGCTGGCTTGAGTTCGAGATCGACCAGAAGAAAGAGCTCATCTACGCGAAGATCGACCGCAAGAAACGCATCCTCGGAACCCTGTTCCTCCGCGCGCTCGGCTACGAGACCCGCGAGGACATCATCCGCTGCTTCTATAAGATCGGCACCATGAAGGTCTCGGACGACCGCGCCGTGCGCGATAAGCTCATCGGCAAGGTGCTCGCGTCCGCCGTGTACATCAAGGCCGAGGACGGCAGCGACAAGAAGCTCTACCGCGCCGGCGAGAAGATGCACCCGCACAACGTCGACGAGCTCGTCATGAACAAGGTGAAGGAAATCACCGTCATCGACTTCGAGGCCGAAGGCTCGCTCAACTCCCCGATGGTCATCAACTGCTTCGAGCGCGAGGAAATCCGCTACTCGGGCAAGGACGCCGAGGGCGACGAGCCGACGAAGGAAGACGCGCTTTCCGCCGTCTACTCCGTGCTCATGCCCGGCGAGCCGATCACCGTCGAGTCCGCCGAGAAGGACCTCGTTTCGATGTTCTTCTCCACCCGCCGCTACGACCTCGGTCGCGTCGGCCGCTACAAGCTTAACAAGAAATTCGACTACGCCGAGCCCGTGTCGGACTACACCCTCGTCAAGCCGGACATCATCTCGACGATGAAGTTCCTTATCAAGGTGTACGTCGGCGACGAGTCCATCGACGATATCGACCACCTCGGCAACCGCCGCGTCCGCTCGGTCGGCGAGCTTATGACCAACACCCTCAAGACCGCGTTCTCCCGCATGGAGCGCATCGCGAAGGAGCGCATGAGCCTCAAGGAAACCGAGACGATCAAGCCGCAGGACCTCATCTCGATCAAGCCGATCGTGGCCGCGATCAAGGAGTTCTTCGGCTCGAGCCAGCTCTCCCAGTTCATGGACCAGGTTAACCCGCTCGCCGAGCTTACCCATAAGCGCCGCCTCAACGCCCTCGGGCCGGGAGGCCTTTCGCGCGACCGCGCGGGCTTCGAGGTTCGCGACGTTCACTATACCCACTACGGACGCATGTGCCCGATCGAGACCCCGGAAGGACCGAACATCGGCCTTATCGTGTCGCTCGCGAACTACACGCGCGTCAACGACTACGGTTTCCTCGAGGCGCCGTACGTGAAGATCGAGAACGGCGCCACGACCCGCGAGATCGAGTACCTGTCCGCCATGGACGAGGATAAATACTACATCGCGCAGGCCTCGACCGAGATCGACGAGAAGGGTAAGTTCACCACGGACCAGATCTCCTGCCGCCGCCACGGCGATTACACCACGCGTTCCCCGAAGGACGTTCAGTACATGGACGTCTCGCCGAAGCAGATCATCTCGGTGTCCGCCTCGCTCATCCCGTTCCTCGAGCACGACGACGCAAACCGCGCGCTCATGGGATCGAACATGCAGCGCCAGGCCGTCCCGCTCGTTTTCCCCGAGCCGCCCCGCGTCGGAACCGGTATGGAAGGAAAGTGCGCGTACGACTCGGGCGTCCTCGTGAAGGCGAAGCGCCCCGGCACCGTCGAGTTCGTCTCGGCCGACAAGGTCGTGATCAAGCCCGCGGGCGTCAAGGATAACGCGATTCGCGACGAATACCCGCTCCTCAAATATCAGCGCACGAACCAGGACACCTGCTACCATCAGCGCCCCGTCGTGCTTCCCGGCCAGAAGGTCGAGAAGGGAACGGCGCTCGCGGACGGACCGGCGACCTGGCACGGAGAGCTCGCGCTCGGCCGGAACATCCTCGTCGGGTTCGTTCCCTGGAACGGCTACAACTACGAGGACGCCATCCTCATCTCGCAGCGCGTGGTCAAGGAAGACATGTTCACCTCGATCCATATCAAGGAGTTCGTCACGGAGGTTCGCGAGACCAAGCTCGGTCCCGAGAAGCTCACCCGCGACATCCCGAACACGAGCGAGAAGAGCCTCGATAACCTCGACGCCGAGGGTATCATCCGCATCGGCGCGAAGGTCCGCTCGGGCGACATCCTGATCGGTAAGGTCACCCCGAAGAGCGAGACCGAGACGACCCCGGAGTTCAAGCTCCTTAACTCGATATTCGGCGAGAAGGCGAAGGAAGTCCGCGACTCATCCCTCCGCGTTCCGCACGGAGTCGAAGGAACCATCATCGACGTCCAGCGCCTCAAGAGAACCGAGGGCGACGACCTGAACCCCGGCGTCGACGAAGTCGTCAAGGTCCTCATCGCGACGAAGCGCAAGCTCCGCGAGGGCGATAAGATGGCCGGACGCCACGGTAATAAGGGTATTGTCGCGCGCATCCTTCCCGAGGAAGACATGCCGTACATGGAAGACGGCACCCCGCTCGATATCTGCCTCAACCCGCTCGGCGTTCCGAGCCGAATGAACATCGGGCAGATCATGGAGTCGGAGCTCGGCCTCGCCGGAAAGTACCTCGACCAGTGGTTCGAGTCCCCGGTTTTCCAGTCTCCCACGAACGGCCAGATCGAGGCCAAGCTCAAGGAAGCCGGATTCCCCGCGAACTCGAAGGTCATGCTCAGGGACGGCCGCACCGGCCAGCCCTTCGATAACCCGGTATTCGTCGGCGTCATCTACTTCATGAAGCTGCACCACCTCGTCGACGACAAGATGCACGCGCGCTCGACCGGACCGTATTCGCTCGTTACCCAGCAGCCGCTCGGCGGTAAGGCCCAGTTCGGCGGCCAGCGCCTCGGAGAAATGGAAGTCTGGGCGCTCGAGGCGTACGGTGCCGCGAACACCCTGCAGGAACTTCTCACGATCAAGTCGGACGACATGAACGGACGCTCGAAGATCTACGAGTCCATCGTCAAGGGCGAACCCTCGACGGCGGCGGGAGTCCCGGAATCGTTCAACGTCCTCGTGCAGGAACTTCGCGGTCTCGCCCTCGACTTCACGATCTACGACGCGAAGGGCAAGCAGATCCCGCTCACCGAGCGTGACGAGGAACTGATCGCAAAAGCCGGCTCGAACTTCTAACGAAGCGCCTTTAATAAGGAAACGATATGAGAGACATTCAAGATTTCGACAGTCTTATGATAAAGCTTGCCTCACCGGAGACCATCCGCGCGTGGTCGTACGGCGAGGTCAAGAAACCTGAGACCATCAACTACCGCACCCTCAGGCCGGAGAAGGACGGGCTCTTCTGCGAGCGCATCTTCGGTACCACCAAGGAGTGGGAGTGCTATTGCGGTAAGTTTAAGTCGATCCGCTATAAAGGCGTCATCTGCGACCGCTGCGGCGTCGAAGTCACGCACTTCAAGGTCCGCCGCGAGCGCATGGGCCATATCGAGCTCGCCGCCCCCGTTTCGCACATTTGGTACTACCGCTCGGTCCCGAGCCGCATGGGCTTGCTCCTCGACCTTCAGGTCGCTGCCCTCCGCTCGATCCTGTACTACGAGAAATACATCGTCATCGACGCGGGCGACACCGACCTCAAGAAGAACCAGCTCCTCACCGAGGAAGAGTATCACGAGGCGACCGAGCGCTACGGCGGATCCTTTACCGCCGGCATGGGCGCCGAGGCGATCAAGACCCTCCTCGAGAACCTGAACCTCGACGAACTCGCCGCGGAACTCCGCGCGAAGATGATCGAGAAGGGACCGAAGAGCGATAAGCGCCTCCTTAAGCGCATCGACATCGTCGAGAACTTCCGCGCGTCGACCAACAAGCCCTCGTGGATGATCCTTGACGTGATACCGGTCATCCCGCCCGAGCTCCGCCCTATGGTCCAGCTCGACGGCGGCCGCTTCGCGACCTCCGACCTCAACGACCTCTATCGCCGCGTAATCAACCGCAACAACCGCCTCAAGAGGCTCATGAGCCTCAATGCGCCCGATATCATCATCCGCAACGAGAAGCGCATGCTCCAGGAGGCGGTCGACGCCCTCTTCGATAACTCGAAGCGCAAGCGCGTCATCAAGGGCGCCTCGAACCGGCCGCTCAAGTCGATCTCGGACATGCTCAAGGGAAAGCAGGGACGCTTCAGGCAGAACCTGCTCGGTAAGCGCGTCGACTACTCCGGACGCTCCGTCATCGTCGTCGGCCCCGAGCTCAAGCTCTGGCAGTGCGGTCTCCCGACCAAGATGGCCCTCGAGCTCTTCAAGCCCTTTATAATGAAGAAACTCGTCGACAAGGACGTGGTCTACAACATCAAGAAGGCCAAGCTCCTCGTCGAGCAGGAATCCCCCGAGGTGTTCGCGATCCTCGACGAGGTCGTGCGCGAGCATCCCGTCATGCTCAACCGCGCGCCGACCCTGCACCGCCTCGGTATCCAGGCGTTCGAGCCCGTGCTCGTGGAAGGAAAGGCGATCAAGCTCCATCCGCTCGTTTGTAAGGCGTTCAACGCCGACTTCGACGGTGACCAGATGGCCGTACACGTCCCGCTCACCCAGGCCGCCCAGATGGAATGCTGGACCCTCATGCTCTCAAGCCGAAACCTCCTCGACCCCGCGAACGGAAAGACCATCGTCTACCCGTCGCAGGACATGGTTCTCGGTCTCTACTACCTCACCAAGATCAAGCCGAACGGCAAGGGCACCGGCCACCGCTACACCGACTTCAACGAGGCCATGATGGCCGCCGAGTCGGGCGCCGTCGGCTGGCAGTCGCTCATCAAGGTCGAGTATCGCGGCGATATCGTCGAGACCACGCCCGGCCGCCTCATCTTCAACGAGGAGATGCCCGACGGCGTTCCCTTCACGAACCTCTGCCTCGACGATAAGCAGATCCGCAAGCTCATCGAGAAGGTTCACAAAGAGAAGGGCCCGTGGCTCACCGTCCAGATGCTCGATAAGCTTAAGGCGACCGGCTACAAGTACGCCACGTTCTTCGGCGCGACCCTCGCGATGGACGACATCCTCGTCCCGCCCGAGAAGCCCGAGATGATCGACAAGGCGAACAAGGAAGTCGAGGCGATCCAGAAGCAGTATCAGCAGGGTCATATCACCCTCGACGAGCGATACAACCGCGTAGTCGAGGTGTGGTCGAAGACGAACGAAGACCTGACCAACATAATGATGAAGACCATGGAAGCCGACAAAGACGGCTTCAACACGATCTTCATGATGGCGAACTCGGGCGCGCGCGGTAGCCGCAACCAGATCCGCCAGCTCGCCGGTATGCGCGGACTGATGGCGAAGCCGAACGGCGACATCATCGAGCTCCCGATCCGGTCGAACTTCAAGGAAGGCCTGACCGTCATCGAGTTCTTCATCTCCACGAACGGCGCGCGAAAGGGTCTTTCCGACACCGCGCTCAAGACCGCGGACGCCGGTTACCTTACCCGCCGCCTGGTCGATATCGCGCAGGACGTCGTCGTCAACGAGGAAGACTGCGGCACGATCAACGGAATCGAGTATTCCGCGGTCAAGGACGGAGACGAAATCATCGAGGCGCTTAAGGACCGCATCGCGGGCCGCTACACCCTCGAGCGCGTCGTGCACCCGATCACCAAGGACGTCATCATCGACGTCAACGAATACATCACCGACGAGCTCGCGGCCGAGATCGAGGCCGCCGGCGTCGAGAGCGTTAAGCTCCGCACCGTCCTCACCTGCGAGTCGAAGCACGGCGTCTGCGTGAAGTGCTACGGGCGCAACCTCGCGCACAACAAGATCATCGAGATCGGCGAGGCCGTCGGTATCATCGCGGCGCAGTCGATCGGCCAGCCGGGAACCCAGCTGACGATGCGTACCTTCCATGTCGGCGGTACGGCGACGAAGATCAGCGAGGAAAACCGCATCCTTCTCAAGTTCCCGACGATCGTCAAGGAAGTCTACGGTACCCACGTCATGCTCGACAACGGCAACTGGCTCTTCACCCGCAAGGGCTCAATCGTCGTCAATAAGGTTCTCCGCGAGTACGACGTTTCCCCGAAGGACAAGATCCTCGCCGAGGACGGGCGCCGCATCCTGAAGGGCGAGACGCTCTACGTGCATGACGGAAAGGACGTCATCGCGAGCGACATCGCGTACGTCGCCGTCCGCGGGAAGAAGATCTACCTCGTCAGCCAGGACCAGAAGCTCGAGATCAGGAACGGTTCCGAAGTCGTCATCAAGGTCGGCGATTTCGTCGCCGCCCAGCAGACCATCGCGACCTTCGACCCGTTCTCCGAGCCGATCATCTCCGAGTACAACGGATACGTCCACTTCGAGGACATCATCCCCGGCTCAACCCTCAACGAGGAGCTCGACGAGGAGACCGGCAAGATCGAGAAGCGCATCAGCGAGTTCCAGCTCGAGACCAAGCAGCCGCGCATCCTGATCACCGACGAGTCCGGTAACACGATCGGTTCCTACTACCTCCCGGGAGGCGCGTACCTCCTCGTCGAGGACAAGGCCGCGATCAAGGCCGGCCAGACGATCGCGAAGATGCTCAAGGAGTCCGCGAAGACCAAGGATATCACCGGAGGTCTTCCGCGCGTTTCCGAGCTTTTCGAGGCCCGCAAGCCGAAGTCTCCCGCGGTTCTCGCGCAGATCTCCGGAACGGTTACCTTCAAGGGCATCCTGAAGGGCAAGCGCGTCCTCATCGTCCGCGACCAGTATGGAAAAGACTTTAAGCACCTCGTTCCGATGAGCAAGCGGCTTCTCGTCCGCGACGGCGATACCGTCGAGGCCGGCGAGCAGCTCTGCGACGGCGCCTTTAACCCGCACGACATCCTCGCGGTGTCCGGCGAGAACGCGCTCCAGAACTACCTCATGGACGAGATCCAGCAGGTGTACCGCCTCCAGGGCGTCGCGATCAACGACAAGCACATCGGCGTCATCGTGCGCCAGATGCTCCGCAAGGTCGAGATCGTCGCGGTCGGGGATACCCGCTTCATCTACGGACAGCAGGTCGATAAGTACAAGTTCCACGAGGAGAACAAGCGCGTCATGGGTGAGGGCGGACAGCCCGCCATCGCGCGCCCGATGTTCCAGGGAATCACGAAGGCCTCGCTCAACATCGACTCCTTCATCTCCGCGGCGTCCTTCCAGGAAACCACCCGCGTCCTCACGAACGCGGCCATCGCCGGGGCGACCGACTGCCTCCGCGGCCTGAAGGAAAACGTGGCGATCGGTCACCTGATACCGGCCGGTACCGGAATCAAGACCTATCGGAACGTGAAGCTCTTCGACCAGAACAACGCGGACCTCGACCTCCAGATGAACGAGATTCTCGAGCGTCGCAAGCTCGAGAAGGCCACCGAGACCATCGAGGACGAGGGCGAGTTCGAGCAGGACGATAACGATTAACGACCGATTGTTGGGGGGAAACGCCCGTGAAAGGGCGTTTCTCCGTTGACTTCCAGGCGCGGAGTTCGGTAAAATGAGCCTCGCGCTATTTTGTAGAAACAATCCGGGGTGCTGCCCGGATCAGATATAGGAGACAAGGCAGATGCCTACAATAAACCAGCTTATAAAGCAGGGACGCAAGGCCGTCGAGAACCGGACCAAAAGCCCGGCCCTCCAGTCGAGCCCCCAGCGCCGCGGGGTTTGCACCCGCGTCATGACCGTCACGCCGAAGAAGCCGAACTCCGCACTCCGCAAGGTCGCGCGCGTTCGCCTCTCGAACGGCATCGAGGTCACCGCGTACATCCCCGGTATCGGTCATAACCTTCAGGAACACTCCGTCGTGCTCATCCGCGGCGGACGCGTCAAGGACCTTCCTGGTGTTCGCTACCATATCATTCGCGGAACCAAGGATACCCTTGGCGTCGCGGACCGCAAGCGCAGCCGCTCGAAATACGGCGCCAAGCGGCCAAAGGCATAAGGAGAGGATAAAATGGGAAGAAAGAATAAGTCTATTGATCGCCCCGTTCCTCCTGACGCGAAGTATCACAGCGTAGTCGTGTCCAAGTTCGTCGGGCGCATGATGCAGTGCGGCCAGAAGGCCACGAGCATCCGCATCATCTACGACGCGATGGACAAGATCAAGGCCAAGACCGAGAAAGACCCGCTGGAGGTTTTCCTCAAGGCTCTCGATAACGTGAAGCCGATGGTCGAGGTTAAGAGCCGCCGCGTCGGTGGCGCGACCTACCAGGTTCCGATAGAGATCCGCGAGGCCCGCCGCGAGGCGCTTGGCATGCGCTGGATCATCACCGCTGCCCGCGGAAGAAGCGGCCATGAGATGGCAGAGCGCTTGGCGGCAGAGCTTGTTGACGCGTTCAACAACACGGGATCCGCGTACAAGAAGAAAGAAGATACCCACAAGATGGCAGACGCGAACAAGGCGTTCGCCCACTATCGCTGGTAGCATCCGGCTTTCTGATGAAAAGAGTCCCGAAAGGGGCTCTTTTTTTTGTGTTCGAGCGGTTTTATCTATAGATAAAGCTTAGTCGTGGTACACTTACTGTGGAGGTCAAAATGTCGGACGAAACCTTAGGATACTGCGGGCTATACTGCGGGGCGTGCAAGGCCTTTCAGGCGACAAAGGCTGGAAATCCGCTCGTTGACGAAGCCTCGGGCGCGAGCCTTATCTGCGATGGGTGTAATGGAAGCCGACTTACCCCCTGGTGCGCCTCGTGCGCGATCAAGGACTGCGCCCGAGAAAAAGGCGTGAGAATATGCGGCGAATGCCCGGAAAATCCCTGCGATAAGCTCAATGGGTTCATGAACGATCCGAAGTATCCCTATCATCGCGTGGTTCAGGAAGACATGAGCTTTCTTAAAACGCAGGGCCTTGAGGCCTTCGAGCGGCGAATCACCGAGCGGTATACCTGCTCCTCGTGCGGTACCCTTATGAGCTGGTTCGCGAAGGCTTGTCCGGGGTGCGGTAAGGCGGTTTCGGAGCGGTCGTAGCCCCGTTTTGTACCGAAAAACGCATTAAATAGTAAAAAACGCGAGAAACCGCGCGAAAGCCTTTTTATCACTTGACTATTTCTTTTGAACCGTGTAAAAAGGTCTCTATATTGAAGTATCCGTCGTAAAAGGTGGGTTCTTCGGTGTTCTTTGAGAGTCCAGGGCGCGACCGTAAAACCGGCAGGTTTCCTGCTTGGAAGGATTGCGCAGCCCTTGATGTCGTCTTCAAACGCCGTTGGCGGTTGGATATATAAAAGGTATCAGGGGTGAATGGATCGCCGCTCCGTGCGCTCGACCAGTCGGTCGAACAAATCGGGACGGCGAAACGAATGGCAACGTTCGTCAGGCTCCTTTGGATACCAAACCAGTCATCAAAACGGAAGTTTTGGTGGTGATCAGGTGGTTCCGGCCTAAATTACCCGAATAAACTATGGGTGATTTTAAGTCAATCAGACGGTTAGCGCTTCTCGCGCCGACTGTCCCTCTCTGGTTATTCATCAAATCATCTTAATTGATTCTCTGGCGTTACGCGTTCAGGTAAAACGAAAGGCCTTGTTAGGGTTTTTGCGTTTGCTTATAATGCGAGAATATTTTTTTATTGCTTGCCTATAATCTTTCAGGAGGATCAAATGGCAAAGGAAAAGTTCGAGAGAACGAAACCCCACATGAACGTTGGAACCATCGGTCACGTCGACCATGGTAAGACCACTCTTTCCGCGGCGATCACCTCGTATTGCGCAAAGAAGTACGGAGACAAGCAGCTCAAGTACGATGAAATCGACAATGCGCCGGAAGAGAAGGCCCGTGGTATTACCATTAATACCCGCCACATGGAGTATCAGTCGGACAAGCGCCACTATGCTCATATCGACTGCCCGGGACACGCCGACTACATCAAGAACATGATCACCGGCGCCGCCCAGATGGATGGCGCGATCCTCGTCGTTTCCGCCCCTGACTCGGTTATGCCCCAGACCCGCGAGCACATCCTGCTTGCCCGCCAGGTAGGCGTTCCCTCGATCATCGTATTCCTCAACAAGATCGACCTTCTTGACGATCCGGACCTCATGGAGCTCGTCGAGGAAGAGGTTCGCGACGTTCTCGCGTCCTACGGCTTCCCCCGCGATACCCCGATCATAAAGGGATCCGCGTTCAAGGCAATGGCCGACGGCGCTTCCGCCGATGACACCAAGTGCATCCAGGAGCTCCTCGACACCATGGACTCCTATTTCAAGGATCCCGAGCGCGCTTCCGACAAGCCCTTCCTGATGCCGATCGAGGATATCTTCACGATCTCCGGCCGCGGTA
>DAOPYF010000074.1:0-12281 GCA_035352735.1 Treponemataceae bacterium
AATGAACTCGTTCGCTAAATTGGTAAATGCGCGGCCAAAAGCGTATGCTTCACGCTAAGGAGGGGAATATGAACCCAAAAAAAATCCTGGCCGTAGCGCGGCTTATTTGCGTGACGCTTCTCTTTCTCGCGTTTTCGTCTTGCTCGCGCATTCCGGGATCGAGCGTCGCGGCGAGGCAGGCGCAACGGGATAAAGCGCTCTTCCTCGTCGATTCGTTCAAGTCGGAGGCGCTCTCGGGGAATGCCCTTAAGCAAAACCCCGTTCGCCCGATAACGATCATCCTTCCCCCGTCGTATTACGCGGAACCGGCACGCCGCTATCCGGTCGTATACTATCTCCACGGCTATAAGGATACGCCGGGTACGATCGGGGTCAGTAAAAACTATGTCCTAAAGTTGATGGCGGCAGGGATAATTCCGAACATGATCATCGTCGAGCCGGATTGCACGACGAAATACGGCGGGGGCTTTTACGCGAATTCCCCGATGAACGGCGCGTATGAGGATTACCTCACGAGCGAGCTTATCGCCTTTATCGACGCGAACTATCGCACGATACCCGTCGCCGCCGCGCGCGGTCTTTCCGGATACTCGATGGGCGGGTTTGGCGCCCTCGCGCAGGGGCTTAAATACCCCGATCGTTTCGGCGTCGTGTTCGCCATCGAGCCGGTCGTTCTCGTCCCGGGTGGGCTGAACGCCGCGTGGCATGACTGGGCTCAGGATCATGATTTCCTTTTCGCCTATGCGTCCGCTTTTTCTCCCGACGTATCGGGAAAGAATCCCGGGAAGATCCCCACGCTTGACGGCACGGCGGATGACAATGCGCTCTGCGCTCTCTGGTACGCAGGCGTCGGCGATTGGGACAGGAAGATCGCCGCGTATAGCGCGCTCCCCGCGAAGCTTGAGCCCGATGAGTTTGAGGTCATGATGACCCATACGACGATCGGCTATAACGCCATCCTCGCGGCCGAGCGAAGCCTCGGGGCTTACTCGTCGTTCCTGTCGATCGCCCGGGACATGGCGTGGGCGCATCACGAAAAATGGGACGGAAGCGGGTATCCCCGCGGGCTTTCCGGCGAGCGGATACCGCTCGCGGGCAGGCTCATGGCCATCCCCGACGTGTACGACGCCTTGATAAGCGCGCGCGTGTACAAGCAGGCGCTCACCCACGAGGAAAGCGTGGAGATCATCCGGCGGGGAATGGGCGTCCATTTCGATCCCGATATAACCCTCGCGTTCCTGGACATCGCCGAGTGGTTCAGGGATATCGCGCTCTCGTTCGGCGACGCGCCATAGAGGAATCCCCCGATGGGACTCATTCCGCGCGCCAGAGGTACTTGATGCAAAGGCGATTTTTATCATTTACTGAATGCCTATGTCAGACATGAACGACGCCGGCCCCCGCGCCGGCAACAACAACGCGCTTCGCGCCGCGGCGCGCGCGGGTCTTGCCTCGGCCCGCGAGAACGCGCTCCCGGGCATCATCCTCTGGATCGTCGCGGCGGCCATCGTCGCGGGATATTTCCTCTACCCGCCGATGACCGCGGCCCTCGAGCGCCTTGGGCGGGTCAAGGCCGCGGGCGGCTTCCTCTATTCGGCGATCTCGACCGGCATCTTTGGCGGCCTCATCCCGTTCGCCTGGCGGCTCTTCGTCAACCGCGGCTCGCCCCGCGATCCCGACGCCGCGCCCGCCTGGCAGGCAGGGCTCTTCCTCTTTCTTTTTTGGACCTGGAAGGGCGTCGAGATAGACCTCTTTTATCGGGCGCAGGCGCTCGTGTTCGGCTCGGGCGCGACGCCGGGCACGATCATTCCCAAGGTGCTCGTGGATCAGTTTGTGTACAACCCGCTCTGGGCTGGCTGGACCCAGGTTCTCGCCTACTGGTGGGTAGAGCAGCGCTTCCGACCGTCGGCCCTCACGGACCGCGCGCTGTGGGGCACGATGGGCTCTCGCGTCGTCACGATCCTCATCTCGACGTGGGGCGTCTGGATACCGATGGTCAGCATCATCTACGCGATGCCCGGCAACCTGCAGATCCCGCTCTTCAACATCGCTTTGTGCTTCTGGGGCCTCATGCTCGCGAGCCTTACGAAAGAGAAGCGTCGGTCCTGATCTCCCGTTCGCTTCGCGCGCGCGCTCGGTTGACGCGCGCGCTAGGGAATTTCGAGGCCGGAAATCAGGTATTTCCCCATTGGTGAAAGCCCGCCGCGTGCGTATTGTTAAAGCGTACACGGAAACGGCCCCGAAGGGCCGAAAAGCTTTCATCATAAGGAGAAAGAGAAATGAACGACAACAAGGCAAAGAACGGCAAGAACGCGGGATCCGCACAGACTCAGAACACGAACCAGGCCCCGAAGGCCCCCGCTAAGGACGCCGGCAAGAACGGCGCTAAGAAGTAATTTTCATTGAGTATGCGAAGGGACCACAAAGGCGCCGCGCAAGGCGTTACGCCTCGGTGATCTCTTCGCGGATCGCGTATTTCGTGAGCTCCGCGACGCTGTGGATATCGAGTTTGTCCATGATTTGCGTCCGGTGGGTTTCGACCGTCTTAACGCTCAGCGAAAGATCTGCCGCGATCTCCTTCGTAGATTTTCCCTCGGTAATCGATTGCAGTATCTCGAGCTCGCGGTTAGTGAGGATCGAGAACGCGCGCTCGCCCTGATGTTCCGTCCCTCGGAGCAGTTCCATGACCAGGGGTCCCGAGGCCGCCGGGCTTATGAAGACGGCGTCGCGCTCGAGCGAGCGTATCGCCTCGACGAGCTCGGTAAACGGGCTGTCCTTGAGCACGTATCCGCTCGCGCCCGCGCTCAGCATATCGACGATGACGTGATGCTCCCGATGGCCCGAAAGCCCGATGACGCGGACGGCGGGGAACGAGGAGCGAATCATCCGCGTCGTCTCTATCCCGTTCAGCTCGGGCATCGATACGTCCATGATCACGAAATCCGGGGAAAGCTCCCCGACCAGGCGGAGCGCTTCCTTTCCGTTTTCGGCGCTGCCGACGAGTTCCATGTCGGATCTCGCCCCAATGAGCGCGCCAAGCCCCTCGCGAAACATGCTATGGTCGTCGACGAGCAGGATTCTTGCTTTCATATTGGCGCCCAGTATACCACGGACGCGCGGTGAGTAAAAAGAGCCCGGCAGGGAGTTTTCCGTGCCGGCTCGCTCGTTATCGCTAATAATCCCCTAATTGACTATCCGTTCGGCGTCGGCGTTCATAGCGCTTTCCTCAACCGAGACGAGATCCTCGTCGCGCAGGATGTCCCGGATATTCAGGATGACGATGAAACCGTCGTCGACGCGACCCATGCCGAGAATAAATGCCGTCTTGACTCGCATGCCGATCCTCGGCGGAGGCTCGACGTTTTCCGGCATGATCGTTACGACCTTCCTCACCGAATCCGCGAAAACGCCGAGGCGCATCATTTTCTCGCCGCTATCGTCTCCGGGTGTCGGTATCTCGATGACGATAATCGATGTCGCCGCCGTGAGCTCGGTATTCCCCATCCCGAACTTCAACCTCAAGTCGAGTACCGGAACGACCGCGCCCCTGAGATTAATGACGCCGCGCATGAAATCGGGCATTCGCGGGATCCTCGTGACCGTCGGGACGAGCAGTACCTCGCGGATGTGCGCGATCGGGATGGCATAGTTTTCGCCGGCCATCTCGAAGGTAAGGTATTGATTATCGTTTGAATTTTGGGTTGTTTCCATGATGGTCAAAATTCCTTGAAGTTCGCGTCTTCGGCATCGAAACCCGCATGGCCGGTTCCATCGTCGTCGAGATTTAGCACGATGCCTTCGCGCGCGTGTGCCTTTGGCAAGGCGCTGGTGGGCGTCGCCTTCGGTACCGCGGCAACCGGTTTGATAGCAGGCATCGCCTTCGCTTGCGCGGTCGCCTGCGCGCCGCCGATCGGTTTCTTCGCGTCGGCGGACCCAGCCGTTTCGTTTCCAAGCTTGAAGAAGGATATCGTCTCGCTCAGCTGGACAGCCTGTCCCGAAAGTTCCTCCGCCATCGACGCGGACTCCTCGGAAGCGGACGCGTTTTGCTGCACGACCTGGTCAAGCTGCATAAGCGCCTGGTTGATTTGCTGGGCGCCAGCATTCTGCTCGTCGCTTGCGGCGCTGATCTCCTGCACGAGGTCCGCAGTCTTCTTAATGTCCGGAATGATCGCGAGTATCGTCTTTCCGGCGGTCTCGGCGATTTGGACGCTTTCCGCGGAAAGCTTGCTGATCTCACCCGCTTCTTTCTGGCTGCGGTCGGCGAGCTTTCCGACCTCGGACGCGACGACGGCGAAGCCCTTGCCGTACTCGCCGGCGCGCGCGGCCTCGATGGACGCGTTGAGCGCGAGCATGTTCGTCGACCGCGCGATCTCCTCGATGATGCCGATCTTCGACGCGATGGAGCGCATCGCGTCGACCGTTTGCGTCACGGCCTTTCCGCCTTCCTCCGCGCTGGTCGCGGTCTTCTTTGCGATGCTCTCGGTCACGCGCGCGTTCTCCGCGTTCTGCTTGATGTTCGCGGTCATCTGCTCGACCGATGAGGAGATCTCCTCGAGGGACGATGCCTGCTCGGTCGCGCCCTGAGACATCTGCTGCGAGGTGTCGCTGAGCTGCTCGCTTCCCTGGGAGACGTTCGCCGAAGCGGAGGCGATCTCGCGGGCGACATAGCTGAGTTTATCGCATTGAACTTTAAAAGCCTCAGCGAGCATCCCAATTTCGTCACCGCGTTCGAGGAATTCGCGGTGGACGGTCAACCCGACATTTCCTTCAGCAATCTTCATGGCGAACTCTGCTGCGTGCTTTATTGGTTTGCTAAGACTCTGGGCGAAGAGGATAAAGACGATGATCGCCGCGATTACCGAGATGATTGCGATGACGATGATGGTTCCCCTGATCGCATTAGCCGTATCGAATAGTTCCGCCTCCGGAAGGACCGCCATGATTACCCATCCGTTCGCGGGCACCGTGCTATAGGCGGCAACCCGAGAAACGCCTTGGAAGGTATATTGACGGACTCCCGGCTTGCCGGAAAGCGCTCCGTTCAGGGTATCCTTCATTTCAGGGTAATCGTTCATATTCATCTTGAGCACCATCGAGTCCTCAGGATGGAAAACGACGAGGCCGGTATGATCGATGCCCATGAAGTAGCCTGATTTTCCCAGCTTGTATTTTTGGATATCGTTGGTGACCGAGTCCATCAGGATCGAGATCACGCTAACGCCGATGATTTTCCCGTTTTCATCCATAACGGGTACCGAGGCCGAAGCGGTGATGACGCCGTCGGCGCTCTTCATGATCTGGCTCACCTCAGACTTACCGGCGATCGCCGTCTGGAAGTAATCGCGCTTTGAGACGTCAAGGCCGACTAAGCCCGACCGGGAGGCAGCGAGTATGTGGCCCGTGCCATCGATGAGCAAGAAGACGTCTTGGGTTGAGCTGAACTGAGAGTTGCCCTTGAACGCGGCAAACTTAGCGCTGAGTGCGCTAAAGGTCGCATTTGCCTTGTCTCCGGATTCGGCAAGCTTCGCGGCGGAAACGACGTCCGCATCGTGCGCTAAGAGCGTGCAGAGCCGGATGTCCCCCTCAAAGCGGTCTTCGACGGTATCGGCCATCGATTCGGCAAGGACCATAAGGTTTTGCGTCGAGAGCTTTGAGATGCCGTCGGTCGCGCGCATCGATACGACAATGGCCAAAATGCAAAACGGAATGATAATGATAAGCGAGCCAAAAAAAACCAGCTTCCCTGCAATTTTAAAACGCATAGACACTCCTTGTAATATGATCAGACCTTCGCATCGTACTCCAAATCCATAAGCGCTAATCGCGCGCGGAAAGCGTACGCAAACGTAATCAAACGGCGGTGAAATGAACTTTTTTTCTAAGGATATGAAAAGTATCGTGCGATAAGATCTTCATGCGTGAGGTGCGGATATCGTGGTGCTATATTTACATGCATATACATAATGCTCGTTCTTGACCTGGGCATCCGTCAATTTTTTTTGAGCGACAGAAAGGCGCAAAGCGTCGCATGGCGTCAAGCGTTTTTACTTTGTTTCTTCGAGGAGCTACGCATCGCGGCTTCGCGTATCTCAATCTCCTCTTGGTATATCTGATCGACCGCTTCATCGGTCTCATGCTCGATATCTTGGCTTTTCGCGATCACCCGAAGCCTTCCGCCGGTCATGTACTCGATGAGAATGAAGGAGATTGCGCGCAAATTTTCCGTTGGGCACATGAGCGCGTAGTCGAGGAACGTGTCGATCAGCCCGACAGAAAAGCATAAGCGCGCGTCGAGGAGCGGATGCCGGTATGCGTAGCGATTTCGCGGCCACCAGGGAAGGAAATCATCGCAAACGATCGAGGACCAACGCGCGCGGTATTTCAGAAGATGGTATTTATCGTCGGCTCTCGCAAAAAGAGCCTCGTGGCTTTTCATGACCGACACGATCGAGACGAGATAGTCTATCATCTCGGACATCGATCGCGGACGGAAGTTTTCTTCGCAACCGCGTGAGCTATAAAGAATGGCGAGAAACTTTTCGTCAAGATCCTCGACGTCTTCAAAATAGCGATAAAAGGTCGATCGATGAATCTGACAGAAAGCACAAATATCGGTGACCGTTACCTTATCGCCGTTCCCGCTCGTGAGCAGCTCAATATAGCCGTCAATAATCTTGTGTATCATTTTTCCCTTAAAAAGGTATTATCTATAACTATATTTTAATGGAATTTCGCGCGATTTGCACAAGAGTTTACTAAACAATTACATAGCAAACGGCAATTTACCCATTTCGCTCACGGGAAACGACGCGCCGCGGTATGCCTTGTACCGTCTTGCAACAAATCCCCAAATAATTTATAAAGTCTGAGTAAAAGCAAAGAAGCGAGGGTTCAGCCGCCATGCGGCTGGAGGATCCTGAATGGTCGGGCCGCCATTCAACGTTGGTGTTGAATGGCGGCCTCGTCATATTCGCGTGTTCGTGCCGTACCCATTCATTGAGCGCAGTAGTAATTGTACGAAGAAGGGGTTTTGCATGCTTCATGAGGTTCTCATTTCGCCGCAGTTTCAGATGAGCGTCTTGCTGTTTGTCGCTCTCGCCGGGTATATCGTCGCCTCCCGCATCGGTCAGTCGGCCGTTATCGGGGAAATCCTCGTGGGTATCGCGGTGGGCCCGAGCCTTTTCGGCATCGTGACCTATACGGGGTTCGTGCACGAGATCGCGAATCTCGGCGCGATCATCCTCCTTTTCGTCATCGGCCTTGAATTCAACCTTAAGGATATCCTGAAGCCGCGCTATTTCATCATCGCGCTGATCGGTGTGATCGTGCCGTGGATTATGGGCTACGCGCTTCTCGAGATCATGGGCTATGGCGCCGCGGAGTCGATATTCGTCGGGACCGCGCTGACGGCGACGAGCATCGCGATAACCGCGAACGTATTGAAGGAAATGGGACGGCTCGAGACGGAGGCCGCCCGCGCGATCATCGGCGCGGCGGTGATTGACGACGTGCTCGGCCTGATCGTGCTCTCGGCGACGGTAAGCCTTTCGGACGGCTCGTTCTCGTGCCTGGCTATTTTGATCCTACTCGGGAAAACGGTGCTCTTCCTCGGGGGCGGCGGCCTCTTGGGGTACTTCGCGTTTCGCCCCTTTATCCGGTTCATGGACGGGAGTAAGCTCGGCCAGCGCCACTCGGAAACGCCTTTCATCTTCAGCATGGCGATCGCCTTCGCGTACGCGGCCTTCGCCGAGTTGATCGGCCTTTCGGCGATCGTCGGCGCATTCCTCGCGGGCTCTTGCCTCGGCGGGGTGAACCTCGCGAACGGGAAGAATTACGAGGAAGGTGCCGATTACCTCCGGATCATTTTCTCGTCGATATTTTTCGTTTCCCTCGGCGTCATCGCGGACCTGCGCCTCGTGACCCCGGCGATTTTGCTGCTCATCGCCATCCTTACCGCCGTCGCGATCGTCTCGAAACTCATCGGCTGCGGAGTGCCCGCAAAAATCAGCGGTATGTCGGTCAGGGAATCCTTCGCGGTCGGCGTCGGCATGGTACCGCGGGGCGAGGTCGCGATGATCGTGGCGCTCATCGGATTGGGGAAAGGGATCATCGAGCAACCGGTGTACGTCGCCATCATTATGATGAGCTTGCTGACGACGGTAATCACGCCCCTTCTGCTGAGAAAACTCATCTCGAAGTAGCGCGATCGTCGGGGGGGGCGCGCTCGGCGGGGATTTCCCCGGCACGGCCTTCGCCTACGCCTCGTTGCCCTCGGAGAGTTCCGCCATCTTCGCCTTATACGCCTCGAAGAGCGCGGCGCGCGTGATGAAGCCAAGGAGTCGCTCGCCCTCGAAGGCGGGAAGCTCCTCCTCGCGGCAGTTCGCGAAGGCAGAGAAAAACGCGGAGGCGCCCAGCGACGCGTTGAGACGGACGCGCGGCTCGTGAAGGAGATCCGAGAGGACGAGCCGTTCCCGGAGCTCTGCGTTCGCGAGTATCGGCAGGATGTCCTGGGCGTCGACGAGGCCGACGAAACCGCCCGCGCGGTCGACGACCGGATAGAAGGGCGCCGGATTCGCGGCGACGAGCTCGGTAAAACGCGAGACGTCCATGTCGTATGGAACGCTGGGGCGGCCGCGCTCGATGAGGTCCTTGACCTGAAGGAGCGTGAGCGCGGCCTTGTCGCGGTGATGGGTTATGAGCCTACCCGCTTTCCCGAGCCGCCTCGCGTAGATCGAGAAGGGCTCGAAGTGCCGGGCGATGACGGTCGAGACCGAGGAGACGATGATGAGCGGGATGAAAAGCTCGTAGCCGCCGGTAAGCTCCGCGATGAGGAATATCCCGGTGAGCGGCGCGGCCATGATCCCGGAAAGGGCGCCCGCCATTCCCGCGAGCGCGAAGTTCATCGGCGGCAGGCGCGCGATGCCCAAAGAATCGCAGAGGACCGCGAACGAATAGCCGATCGCGCAGCCGACGAAGAGCGCGGGCGCGAACGTCCCGCCGACGCCGCCTGACGACGTGGTCGCGGCGGTTGCGATCGGCTTGACGAGGGCGACCGCGACGAGGAGAAGCGGGACCGCCCACGCGTGGCCCAGCAATCCCTCAAAGGGCGAGTGGGTAAAAAGCGCGGGCATCGAGTCGGTGAGCATCGAGTGCATCGCAAGGTAACCCTCGCCGTACAATGCGGGGAACGCGAATATCGAAAGCCCCACCGCCGCGCCTCCGAGCGCGATCTTGAGCCAAGGGGAACGCACGCGCTTTCCCGCGCCCTCGACCGCGCGCGAGACCCGCATGAAATAGACGGAGACGAACGCGGATATGATACCGAGCGCGATATAGAAGGGAACGTTACGAGGCGAGAAGCGCTCGTGGACGCTGAAATGAAACTCGATCTGATAGCCCGAGACGACCATCGAGAAAAGGGTCGCGACGGCCGTGCTGATGAGCAAGGCGATCACGGAAGAGCTTGCGACGTCGAGCGCGAACACCTCGACGCAGAAGACTAACCCCGCGAACGGCGCCTTGAATATCGCGGCGATCGCGCCCGCGGCCCCGCAGCCGATGAGGATCATGCGCCGCTTATAGTCGCCGTCCGTGAGAGCGGCGACGTTGTCCCCGATCGCCGCTCCGGTGGCGACTATCGGCCCTTCCATGCCGACCGATCCGCCGAAGCCCGCCGTCAGCGTGCAGCCGACGAGCGACGAGAACATGTTGTGCGGTTTCATCCGCGCGCAGGGGGTTGAGATTACCTCAAGGACGCGGCAAATCCCGTGGCCGATATCGTCCTTGACGAAGAAGCGTACCCAAAGGTACGAAAGCGCGATGCCGATGACGGGGAAGGCGGCGAGGAGTGCGGCGCAGCCCGTGGCTCCCGCAAGATGGCGCGCGAGATCCTCTGCTCCGTGCACGGAAGACTTGAGCGCGACCGCGGCCACGCCGTCGAGAAGCCCGATCACGCCTGCGATCGCGAATAGGTAGCGATGCGGGCCAAGCTTTCCCCTTACGCTCGTGGCGAGTCCCTTCGCCCACGCGAGTAATCCAATTTGCGAATCAGTCGATCGAGAACCGTCTGTCATGCGTACCCCTTTGCTTGCCCCGAATGCGGCGCTTCGCGCGCCCTTCGCGGGATAACGGTAAGCCGCGCTACCGTTCGAGGAAAAGCAGCCCCATCGCGAGCGCGAGGAGCGCGGAAGAAAGCCATATCGCGCGGGCTCCGAGGGCCGCGGTCGCAGCCGCGCCGACGGCAGCGCCCACGACGAACGCGAGAATGATCAGGCAATACCGCGCGGACGCGCGCAAGTCATCCTTGCTCCGGGTGACGAAGGCGGAGTGCGCCGTCCGAACGGCCATGCGGAGATTCCCCGTGCACATCGTCGACGAGAAACCGGAATTGACGAGGCGGTTAAACGACGAGACCTGGAGCGACGCGGCGAAGGACGCCGCAAGCGTCACGAGCCTATTGGCGCCCGTATCGGGGATTAGCCCGATCGCGAAGAGCACGGCAATCTCGAAGGTAAGCGCGAGATATGGCCAATCGATTCGAAAGAACTTCCCGCCGTGGGTCTTGATCGTCTCGGCGACGACGACGCCGCAGACGAAGGCGATCACGGGAAAGAGGTACGCGATGGATTCGTGGGCTTTTCCCCTCGCGGCGGCGATGCCCAAGAGCACGAGGTTGCCGGTCTGCGCGTTGCAGAAAACGCCGCCGCGCCCGACGTAGGTGTACGCGTCGAGAAAACCGCCCGCCACGGCGAGGCTCATCCCGAACGGCAAGGATTCACAGACGGAGTTGCTCCTGAGTTCAGATCGCTCCCAATGATGGCGTAACCGAAAAAGCTCCCGTATCACGGCCGAAGATCCCTCCCATCGGCTAAAGGATACCGCGAATGCCGGATGAGAATCAACCGAATCGCCGTGCCCGGTTCGCTTTGCGCGGCGGTTGACGGCGGACTCCGCCGCCGGGTATAGTCATGGGCGTAGGCCGTATTCGCTCGTTCAAGGAGAAAATGCCCATGCCAATTTTGGAAGTTTTTATCGGCGGCGGTATCGGCGCCGTATGCCGCTTTCTCCTCAGTAGGCAGATCAACTATCTCGGGCTGCCGACGAAATTCCCCGTCGGGACTTTTATCGTGAACATGCTTGGCTGCTTCGCGATCGGGCTTTTGTTTCAGGCGATCGCCGACAACCTCGTGCCGAAGCGGTTCCAGCTCCTGCTCGTCACCGGCTTCCTCGGCGGGTTCACGACCTTCTCGTCGTTCAGCCTCGAGACCGTCAACCTCTTCGGGATAAAGGATTTCTCGGCGGGCCTCGCGAATATGCTCTTAAGCACCGTGCTCGGCGTCGCCTTCGTCGCGCTCGGCATACTCGCCGCCGCCGCGCTGCATCGCGCGCGCTGATCGAATAGCGGCGCCTACCGGCGCCAATCGGCCAGCGCGTTCAATCGGCGCCAATCGGCCGGCGGCGCCCGAACCCACGAACTTTTTTTCCTCCCCGTCGCGAGTAATCGCTATATTTAAACCATCACATGACGTATGGAGGTACTTATGACTCGCGTGAGGAAAACCCTGGTCACGACCCTCTGTTCACTGTTTATCCTCGGAAGCGGCGCGACGGCGCAGGCGTTCATTGACTTCGAGGGAGGCGTCGCGTTTACCGGCTATAATGACGTCGCGATCCCTTCCGATACCGGAAGCGCCATCTCATTAAAGAACGACATCGCCTCCGATCCCGCGCCGTCTTTGAGAACGCGCGTCGGGTACCATTTTCGGGGAAGGCATGAGGTTTCGGTCCTGATCGCGCCGCTCACCGTGTATGGAAGCGGTACTCTCGACAAAGACGTGTCGTATCAGGATAAAACCTTCGCCGCGGGATCGTCGGCGCGCTCGACGTATCGCTTCGACTCATACCGCCTGACCTATCGCTACGACGTGATCGATTCAGACTCGCTCACGGTATCGCTCGGCCTGACGGGAAAGTTCCGAAGCGCGGATATCGCGATTATGGACGACTCGGGGTACGCGCATCGAAGCGATCTCGGCGTCGTCCCGCTCATTAACTTCGGCCTCCGATGGGACTTCGCGAAACCGTTCAGCGTGCTCGTCGACGGCGACGCCCTCGTGACCCCATACGGTCGCGCCGAGGACGCGCTCGTCGCGTTTCAGTACGCGCCATCGGATCGCGTCGCATGGAGGCTCGGGTATCGGGTCCTCGAGGGCGGATCGGACGGCGGCGGCGACGTATACACCTTCGCGCTTTTCAACTACGCGGTAGCCGGCATTCGCGTC
>DAOPYF010000075.1:0-12046 GCA_035352735.1 Treponemataceae bacterium
AGCCCGTGTGCTACAAAACCCTCCTCGCGCGAATCGTCGCCCTCGCGTCGCGGCAGCGAAACCTCTCCACGCTCCTCCGCGAGCTTTTCACCTTTCGAGGAAACGACCTCTACATCGTCCCCGCGGGCGATCTCGCGGGCATGAGCTACGCGGGGGCTCTCAGGGCCTTCGAGACCGCGTGCGTCGCGGGGATCATGCGCGAGGGGAAGGTAACCCTCAACCCAGAGATGGCGACGGCCCTGAGGCAAGGCGATTCCCTCGTGCTGATCGCGGAGGATTCTCGGAGCATCGTGCGCAACCCCGCGATCCTCCCCGCGCCTGACGGGGCGTGCATCGCCGAGCCCGGGGCGCCACCCGCCGAGGGGGAATCGATCCTGTTCCTTGGATGGAACGACCTTTGCCCGGCCATCGCGGACGCGCTCGAACGCTCGGCCGAGGGGAACCTCCGCGTCACGGTCTTCGCGCGCGATCCCCCCGAAACGAGCGAATCCCCCGGCACGGGACATGCGGGCCCACGGGCGACGCACGTCACGCTCGTCCCTGAGCGGTTCGACCTCGACGATCCCGCGGCCCTCTCGCGGATTCCGTGGCAGTATTTCGAAAATATTATCATCCCCGGCGACGGCTCGGGCGACGACCGCGCGGCGATCGCCCTCTATCATCGGGTTCGCGCGGAGCTTCTGGCCTCGGGGTTCGAAAACAACCTTACGACGGTCCTTTTTGCGCCCCTTTCCGGGGAAACCGGGGGAGACGGGGGCCGGTTCGTATCGGCCGAGATCGTCTTTAGGATCGTCGCGCGCTTTCTCCTCAACCCCGAGATACGCGCGGTCATAAGGGCGCTGACCGCCGAGGAGGGGTCGAGGATTCTCCTGATGTCGGCTGAAAACTACGTGAAACCTGGCACGAAAGCGGATTTCTACACTATACTTGAGGCAGCGCGAAGACGTAACGAGACGGCCATTGGTTATGCCTCCGCCGAGGGCGCGAAAATCGTCCTAAACCCGCCGAAAGCCAAGGCAATGCGGTTCTATCATTTGGATAGGATCGTGGTCCTCTCGGGCCAAAAAAGAACGCGCTAGCAGGTATGGGTCATGAAGCTAAAGTCAAAACTCGGAATCATCTTCGTATTGATCGCGCTTTCGCCGTTTGTCCTCGGCATGTGTTTTATCCTCGTCAAAACGCACGCGACGATCTCGCAAAACGCCGAGGGATACCTTTCCGAATATACCGGCAACATCGCCGCCGACATCGGCGACTTCTTCTCCGACAAGATCGGTTTCGTCGCGGCGTTCTCCGCGCTCGATGACGTCCGTGAGTTTAACTGGCAGGACGTAGCTCCCTCGATGGACCGCCTCGCGAAGCAAAACAGGACCTTCGACGCCTTTCTCCTCGCGCATACGGACGGAAGCTACTACCGCTCGGACAATTTAGGGAACCGCGCGCGCGGAGGGCTCTTAACGACGAACAACGCCGACCCCACCGCCGAGCCGCTATCGATCGCGACTCGCCCCTATTTCAAGCGCCTCGTCACCGATAATGCCGCGAATAACAAACTCATCGTCCTCTCCGACCCGAACCTCTCGAAATCGACCGGCTCGAAGCAAATCGTGATCGCGACCAACGTCATCGACAACCGCACCGGAAAAACGGTCGGGGTTCTCGCGATCACCATAAACGGGAAAACCCTTGAAACCTTTCTCGACACGATAACCAAGGACGTCCTATCCGCCTTCGGCAAGGACGCGAAGATCGCGCTCGTTACCGACGCGGGAGCGGTCATTTCCCTCAGGGAATACGACGACAAGGCGAAAGCCTACGTGGAGCGAACCCTATCGCAACCGGAGGAATTCGGCTTCGACGCGCTTCACCCGGACTATGCCGCCGCGATAGGCAAGCATCGCGAGAACCAATCCAGCATCGTCACCTTCAAGGACCTCAAGGACGAAGGGGAACTCTACCACCTCGCGGGACATCGGGTGGGGGCGTCGAACTACAGCGTATACATCGCGATCCCCGACGGCGTGATGAACAAGGCGATGAACGAGATCCTCGCGTCGCTCCTCGTCATCTCGCTCATCACCCTCGTCGCCGTCCTTTTCATCTCGGTCGCCCTCGGCCGGCGCATCGCGACGCCGCTCATGAAAACGGCGAAGACCCTCAAGGACATCTCCGAGGGATCGGGCGACCTTACCTACCGGCTCACCCTCGTCGGAAACGACGAGACGACCGACGTCGGGCATCACTTCAATAAATTCGTCGAGACCCTCCACGGGATGATCTCGCAGGTCAAGTCCGACGCCGACGGCATGGGAGGCCTCTCGCGCGAGATGCAGGAGAAGACCTCGCTCATCCAAGGCGACATCGAGACGATCACGACGAACGTCGGCGACCTCAACTTCCAGACGGAGGAGCAAAGCGCGAGCGTCACCGAGACCTCCTCGACGATTCACGAGATCGCCAAGAACATCGAGAGCCTCTCGCAGCAGATCGAGGGCCAGTCCGCGGCCGTTACCGAGTCGTCGGCTGCGATCCAGCAGATGGTCTCGAACATCAACTCGATATCGACCAACCTCGACCGCGCCGGCACCGGCTTCGAGGACCTTCTCACGGCGTCGAACGACGGGCGCGACAGCATGCAGAACGTCATCGAGCTCGTGAAGGACGTCTCGAGCCAGAGCGAGCACCTCCTCGAGACCAACGAGATCATCGACTCGATCGCGAGCCAGACGAACCTCCTCGCGATGAACGCGGCCATCGAGGCCGCGCACGCGGGCGAGGCCGGCAAGGGCTTCTCGGTCGTATCGGACGAGATCAGGAAACTCGCCGAGAGCTCGTCGGAACAATCAAAGGTAATCGAGGGAGAGCTCAAGAAGGTAGTCAATACGATCACGACGATCGTCGACGCGTCGGCGAAGGCGGACGAGGCCTTTGGCGCCGTGGCCAAGCAGATCAAGGAAGCGAACGGGCTCATCCAGGAGATCAGGCTCGCGATGAAGGAGCAAAACGAGGGAAGCCAGCAGGTGCTCGAGGCCCTCGACGATATCCAGAACATCACCGTGCAGATCCGCGACGGGTCGCTCGAGATGAACCAGGGCGCGGCGATGATCCTCAAGGAGATGTCGCGGCTTGAGAGCATCTCGCTCAAGGTGCAGAAGAGCACCCAGGACATCGCGCGCTCAAGCGAGGCGATCGGCCAGTCGATCGAGGAGATCGTCGGGGTTACCGCCAAGAACTCCGAGGTCGTCAGCTCGCTCAATGACCTGACGGGACGGTTTAAGCTCTAAGCCCCTTACGGCTTTGGCGCGTCAATCGGGCGGGAACCGGGAAAGCCGGGCCCGCCTTTTTTTATTCCTTCGGGCCGGCGACGGAAGGCGCCGTGTCCTCCTCGAGCGCGATGTCGACGATCGTGAAGAAGAGGATGACCACGAGCGGGCCGAGGATGATGCCGTTAAAGCCGAACACCTGAAGCCCGCCGATTATCGAGAAGAAGATCAGGAGGGGATGGATCTTAATCCGGTCCTTCAGGAACATCGGCCTGAGGAAGTTGTCGAGGAAGCTGATGAACACGGCGCACAGCGCCATGAACGCGATCCCGGCGCCCACGCCGCGCGTCGCCATGACGCTTAAGCCCAACGGAAGCCACACGAGCGCGCAGCCGACCATCGGTATGAACGAGCTAAAAAGAATGAGCACGGAAAAGAGGAGAGCGCCCTCGACCCGGAAGGACGCGAAGATCGCGAACGCCGCGATGGCCTGGTAGAACGCGACGAGAAAAAAACCCATGAAAAGATTCGTCGTCACGTCGTGGAATTTTCGGAGGAGCCGCCGCGTGCTCGAGCGGTCGATTGGGATCGCGCTGATGAACAGGTTCGCGAGGTAGGCGCCGTCCAAATAGAAGAAATAGAGCGCGAAGCAGATAAACGCGAGGGACAGGAAGAACCGGCCGATGTTGGCGACGATTCCCCGGGTCATGCGCGCGATGGTCTCGGAATACTGGGATATGAACGCAAGGGCCTGCGTTTTGATGTCCATCGTCGAAAGATCGACCGTCCCCAGGGATATTTTCTCGACCATCCGCGCGATCGTCGTGCCCGCGGGGGTTTCCGCGAAGAAGTACGGGTTTACCTCGAGGAACCGCTGGATCGCGGCGAGAAAGATCCGCCCCTGCCCGATGAGCTGAACCATGACGAAAAAGAACACCCCGCCCATGATGAGCACGGTCCCGACGGCGAAAAGCCCGGAGAGGAAATGGCGCTTGAGCTCGTAGAGCCGCTTTCCCGCGTCCATCCGCCGGAGAATTTTGAAGTACAGGGGGCTCACGAGGATGTAGCACACGGCGGTCCATAGGAGCACGCTCGCGTACGGCAGGAAAACCATCCCCATAAGCACGATCATCAAGGCAAGGAGGGCGATAATGGATATCGCCTGAATCTGTTTCCGTTGGGCCATGGCTCAACTATACCGGTTATCGCGAATACTTGCAAAGACGGAAAAAAGCGGGTATCATTAGTTGAATCAAGAAACTAAACGGAGGATATGATGCAATACGGACATTTTGACGACGCGGAGCGTGAGTACGTGATCACGAACCCCAAGACTCCCGTGAAGTGGATTAACTACGTCGGGACGCTCGCGTTCGGCGGCTTTATCGACCATACCGGCGGCACCCAGCTTTGCAAGGGAGATCCCGCACTCAACCGCATCACGAAGTACATCCCCCAGCTTCCCGCGGGCGACTTTAAGGGCGAAACCGCCTACGTGCGCGTCCGAAAGCCCGGCGAAAGCCCCGCACAGGCCAAAATCGTCTCCCCATACTGGTCACCCTGCCTCGGCGCCTACGATAAGTTCGAGTGCCGCGTCGGCATGTACTACAGCCGCTGGGTCACCGAGATCGCGGGCCTCCGCTACGACGTGCTCGCCTTCGTCCCGCGCGGATCGAGCGAGCTCGTCCGCCAATACACGATCACGAATATCGGGAAGGAAGCCGTCCAGGCGGACCTCGTGCCCGTCGTCGAGTTTTCCCATTTCGACGCGCTCAAGCAACTCACGAACGCCGACTGGGTTCCCCAGACGATGACCTCGCTCGGCAAAAAGCTCAAGGACGGAAGGACCGCGATCGCGGCCTACGCCTTCATGAAGCGCGACACCGCCGTCAACGTCCTCACCGCGAACCGGCCCGCACGCGCGTACGAGACCGACCGCAAACGATTCCTCGGCGACAACGAGTACGGCACCTGGCGCGAGCCCCTCTCCCTCCGCGAGGAGACGCTTTCCTCGAAGGACGCCGCGCGCGGCGACACGATCGCGGCGCTCCAGATCGACCTCGGAACGATCGCCCCCGGCGCCTCGGTGGGCGTCATCACCCAGCTCCTCCAGACCGGCGGGATCTCCGCCGTCGAGGGCGCCTGCGGCAAGTGGCAGACCGAGAAGGAGGTCGCCGCCGCCTTCGCCGAGCTCAAGAGCTTCTGGGACCGCTACCTTTCCGTCATCAAGGTCACGACGCCCGACGCCGCGTTCAACTCGATGCTCAACCTCCACAACCCGCGCCAGTGCTACACGACGAAGACCTGGTCGCGCTACCTTTCGCTCTACCAGCTCGGCTACGGCTCGGACCGCGGCATCGGCTACCGCGACTCCTCGCAGGACACGATGGGCGTCATCGCGCAGATCCCGTCCGAGGCGCGCGAGCTCATGGAAAAACTCCTCTCGGTTCAGAGCACCAACGGCTCCGCCTACCATCAGTTCAACCCGATGACGATGATCGCCGGCCGCGGCGACTCGATGGAATACGAGGACCGGCCGCACTACTACTCGGACGACGCCCTGTGGATCGTCCTCGCGGTCTCCGCGTATCTCAAGGAAACCGGCGACTATGCCTTCCTCGACAAAACGATCCCGTTCTACGAGAAGGACAAGGCAGAAAAGCCGCTCGAGTCCGGAACCGTGTGGGAGCACCTGAAGCGCGCGGTCACCTTCACCCACGGCGACGTGGGCAAGCACGGGATCCCGCTCCTCGGCTTCGCCGACTGGAACGACACCGTCAACCTCCCGACCGGGGCCGAGAGCCAGTTCACCGCGAACCTCTACGGCTGGGCGCTCAGGGAACTTTCCGAGCTCTGCGCCTATCTCAAGAAGGACGCGGACGCGAAGAACTTCGACGCGTGGTACGCGGACATGAAGAAGAAATACAACGAAAGCTCGTGGGACGGCGAATGGTACGTCCGCTGGTTCGACGACAAGGGCAACCCCGTCGGCTCGGCGAAAAACGACTATGGCAAACTCTGGCTCAACGGTCAGTCCTGGGCGATTCTCTCGGGCTTCGCCGACGGTTCTGACCGCGGACGAAAGGCGATGGACGCGGTGAAGAAGCACCTCGCGACCGATAAGGGCATCAAGCTCTCGTGGCCGGGATACAACGGCTTCGACCCCGCGAAGGGCGGCGTCACGACTTATCCGCCCGGAGCCAAGGAGAACGGGGGAATCTTCCTTCACCCGAATCCCTGGGCGATCATCGCGGAGACGATGCTCGGCGACGGCGACCAGGCCTTCGCGTATTACTCGCGGATTAACCCCGCGGCGAAGAACGACTCGGCCGACGAGTACGAGTGCGAGCCGTACTGCTACGCGCAGAACATCCTCGCCGACGAGCACCCGAACTTCGGCCTCGGCCGAAACTCCTGGCTCTCGGGAACCTCGAGCTGGGCGTATCAGTCCTCGACGAAGTACATCCTCGGCATCAGGCCCGAGCACGGCGGCCTCCGCTTCGATCCGTGCGTTCCGAAAGCCTGGTCCGGCTTCACCGTCGAGCGCGCGTGCCGCGGCGCGACCTACCGGATCGAGCTCAAGAACCCGAACAAGAAGTCGAAGGGAGTGTCGAGCCTCGTCGTTGACGGAAAGAAAATCGAGGGGAACCTCATCCCGTACTTCAAGGACGGGACGCACGTGGTCGAGGCGACCCTCGGCTAACCCGCGCGCGCCTTGGCGCGGAAAAAGCTTTTAAGATAAAAGATCGCCGGAGTTCAAGCCCCGGCGATCTTTTTTTTGTCTTCTGGTTTTTATCGGGTGCAAGGACCGTTACCGCGCGGGGACGAGGTACACCTCGAAGAAACCGTAATGCCCGATCTTCTTGAAGGCGGGCGACGCGGCGAAATGGTCGACGAGCGCGTACGCCTCCCCCGAACCGCTTCCCTTCGCGATCGCGGAAAGGTACGCGCTCGGGTCGGCCATGACGGGCGCCGTAGCGACGAACACCCGCGTGCCCTTTCGCGCATTGACGTACGGCAGCATGTTCTTCCATACGCCGCCCTCGGCCGCGGCCATAATGATGACGGGCTTTCCGTCCCGCATGTAATAGGGATCCGCGTCGACCGCGTAGTCCTCGTGAAACGCGCAGGCGTTCGCGGGCACCAGCCCATGCGCGGCCACGAGGATCGCCGCGGCGCCGACTAGGGCGCGCGCGCTCCGTGCCGGGAGCGCTAGGAGCGCAAGGCCGACGAAGGCGAGGGCGTACACGGGAAAGAAGGCCGCGACGTAGCGAGCCGACCGATACGGCGCGGAAATCGCGATCGCGGCAAACGTAACCGCGAAAACGAAAAGGAAGAGAACGAACGCCGGGCGCGCGAACGGCGCGGGGGCGCAGCCTGCGCTTTCCAATACGCCGGGCCCGCCCGCGCCGCGCAGCCTTGTGACGCAGGCGATCGCGATCACCACGATCGGCACGATGAGCGGAACGAGGTTCGTGGAAAGTATCTTGATATACGCCGCGAGAAAGCCGAGCCGCCGGGCGACCGTCGCGCCGATAATCTGATCAATGCCTTGGGCCGAGCGATACGAGCCGAAAAGCTGCCCCTCCATCGCGGGAAACGCGCGATAGGCGAGGTAGAGGCCGACAAGGACGGCGAGCGCGCCCCATAAAAGCGAGACGGGATCCTTCCGCATCGCAAGATAAACGAGCGAGAACGCCGCAACCGGCGCGAGAAATAAAAGAAAGTAGTAATGGGTCAAAAGCCCGACGCATGAGGACGCGCAAAGCCCCGAGACGGCGATCGCGCGCGCGCAGGCGGTCGGCGCGCCACTCCCGCGCGCGCTCCGTTTCCCGCGCGGGAACAAGACGAGCGAGGCGCTCGCGAGAAACGCGAGGCAGGCGGTCTCGAGAAGCTCGTACATTCGGACGAAGACGGTGAGCGATATCGACGCGGACGAGAATGTAAAGCACGCGAGCGCGAGAAGGGCGAAGGGCCAGCTGCCCCAGACGCGCAAGGCGATGAACGTAAGGAGCGCGCACGAGAGCGCGAACAGCATCAGGTTCAGCGCGTACCCGGCAAGCGCGAAGTTACGCACGCCGAAGGCGGCGCGGGAAACCGCCAATGCCCAGTAGTAAAGCGGCGGATGCACGTCGAGCCCGGTCGACTCGGCGATTCGCGCGAAGTCTGCCCGCCCGGAGGCGGCGAGGCCGTCGCAAAAGCAGCGGTCGAAGAGCTCGTCTCCCTCGATCCATACCCCATGCGGCGCTCGGTCTATGCCCTGTTGCCAATCGCCGCCCGTTATCGCGGCGGAAAAGCCCTCGTCGACGTGAAAGGTATCCTTCAGCGAGCCGAACGCGGCGCGCGCGGCGATTCCCGCGAGCGCGATCGCGCAGGCAAACGCGAGATATCTCCGTGTCGCCCCCGGCAGTCCCTTCACCGTCGACCAGCCCCCTTCACGCCAGCGTGCGGCTACTTAACCGTTACGCGGTACACGTAGTAAAATCCATAATAGCCGATCTGCTCGAAAGCCGGCTGCTTCCTGAAGTAGTCGTCGACGATCGCGTAGACTTCCTTCTCACCGCTAGAGCGCGCGATATCAAGAATCTTATCATAGACCGACTTGCTCATGTCCTCGCTCGTGACGTAGATCCGCTTATCCTTCCCAATATTAAGATACGGGAGCATGTTCTTCCAGCTTCCGCCCTCCGGCGTCGCGATGAGGATAACGGGCTTCGGGTCCCGCATGTAAGACGGGTTTGCGCCGAGCGAGTAATCCTCGTGGAAATCGCATGCGTTTTGCGGAAACACGCCGTGGACGAGCACGATAAGCGCGGCTGCCCCGAGCATGACGCGCGCGCTCTTGAGCGGCAGAACGAGCCGCGTAAAGCCGACGAACGCGAGACCGTACACGGGGAAGAAGGAACCGATATACCGCGCGGTCCGATACGGGGCCGACACCGAGATGATCGCAAAGGTAAAGACGAAAACCGCGAGTGACACGACGAAGAGGGCGATCTCCGCATCCCCCCTACGCGCGGGTCTTCCCGTCCCGTCTGCGGCCTTCGACTTCCCTCCCCTGACGCGCAGGACGACCGCGAGAACGGCGATTGCGGCGAGCACGATAAACGGGACGAGGTTCGCCCCGAGGATTTTCAGGAACGCGAAAAGGTTATCGAGCTTCTGGGCGAAGGACGCCTTCACGAGGTTTTCGACGCTCTGCTCCGACCGATATGACGCGGTCAGGTGAGTGGCCATCTCGGGGAACGCGCGATACGCGAGGTAGAGCCCGGCGGCGACCGCGAGGATTCCCCAAAGCAGCGAGCCAAAACGCCTCTTGGCGATGAGCCACGCAAACGCGCAGAGCGCGACGGGCGCCACGAAGAACAAGAAGTAGTATTGGGTCATCAGGCCCAGAAACGACGCGACGAAGAGCCCCGCGATACCGCACGCGATCGCGGCAGATCGCGCCTTCCCCGCCTTGGGCGGTACGATCACGAAAAGCGCCGAGGCGAGGAACGCGAGGCACACCGTCTGGAGAAGCTCGTACATCCTGATGAAGATCGTCAGCGATATCGACGTCGAGGAGAACGCGAAGAGCGCGAGCGCGATGAAAAGCGAGTACCAGTCCCGCCAGGCGCGCCACGCGATGAGCGAGACGAGCGCGCACGAGATCGCGAAAAGAAGGAGGTTCAGCGCGTAGCCGGCGAAGGCGAAACGCGCCGGGCCGAGGGTCGCGCGAGTAGCGGCGAAGAGCCAGTAGTAAAGCGGCGGATGGACGTCAAGCGCCGTCGCCGCCGTGATCGCGCGGTAGTCGGGCTTCCCCGCCGCCGCGAGGGTGTCGCTGAAGCAATGGGCGAAAAGATCGCCGCCCTTGAGCCACTCGTCATGCCTCGCCGTATCCTTTCCCGGAACCCAGTCTCCGTTCGTCAGCGCGGCGGAATACCCCTCGTCGATATGGTAGGTGTCCTTCATGCCGCCGAACGCGACGCGGATTGCGATCCCCGCGAGCACGATCAGGCAGGCAATCATGATGTTTCGCGCCGCAGCGCCTTTGCTTCCGATCAAAGCCGTTCCTCCTTCACGATATACAACGGACGGTTCTTCGCCTCAAGGTAGGTCTTGGCGAGATACTGTCCCAGAATTCCGATGGTAAATAGCTGCACGCCCCCGATGAAAAGGACGACGCTCATAAGCGACGGGTATCCCGCGACGGGGTCGCCCCACAGGATCGTCTTGACGATGACGACGCACATGAGCACGAAGGCCGCTGCGCAAAACACGAACCCAAAAACCGAGGCGAGCACGAGCGGGACCGTCGAGAACGCGGTAATCCCCTCGAGCGAATAGAGGAAGAGCTTCCAGAACGACCACTTGCTCTCACCCGCGACGCGCGGGGCGTTCTCGTACTCAAGCCACTTGGTCTTGAAGCCGACCCACGAGAAAATGCCCTTCGAGAAGCGGTTGTACTCGGAGAGCGAGAGGATGGCGTCGACCATCTGCCGGGTCATCAGGCGAAAGTCGCGGGCGCCGTCGACGATGTGCGCGTCGGAGATCTTCGACATGATTTTATAGAAGCCGTGCGCGAAAAGCGAGCGAAGGGGCGGCTCGCCCTTCCGGGTAACGCGCCGCGTCGCCGCGCAATCGTACCCGCCCGAGGTTACGGCCTCGAGCATCTCGGGGAGAAGCGCGGGCGGGTCCTGAAGGTCCGCGTCGAGGACCGCGACGAACGAGCCGAGCGAGGCGCGGAGACCCGCGAGAAGCGCGGCCTCCTTCCCGAAGTTTCTCGAAAAGGAAATATAGCGCACGCGATCGTCCCGCTCCCGAAGCGACGCGAGCACGTCGCGGGTTCGGTCAGCGGATCCGTCGTCGACGAGAACGAACTCGAAGCGCACCGACTTCATGAGCGCGGCGACCCGGGCGAGCTCCGCATAGAGAAACGGCAGCGCCTCTTCCTCGTTATAGCAGGGAACGACGAGCGAAATGAGCTCGCGTTTATCTTTCATCGGATGCCCCCTTTGCGAACACGAACAGAAGGCTCGTCAGGTAGTTTATCGCGACGACGAGCGCGTTAACGGCGATCTTGACGGGAAGCTCGGCGAGCGCGAGTCGCCGGGCGAGGAGGTACATAAGCGCCATGTCGAGGAGCCCCGAGAAGGCGCGCGACGCGAAAAAGCGGCCGAGCTCGGCCGCGACGGGAAGGAAGCCGCGCGATCGCGAGGCAAACACGAAGCGTCGGTTCGACGCGAACGCGAAAACGACGGACGCGACCCACGCGGCGAGATTCGCGCCGAGGAGCGGCAATACCGCCATGCGGCGAAGCAGATAGAAAACCGCGATGTTGACGAGCGTCGTGAGCGCGCCCCAAAAAATATACGCCGCGTAGCGATCGATTCGCGCGCGCCACGCATGCCCGCTTTGTTCCATGCCTTCGACTATACCATTGATTCCCCGGATTATCTCTCAGGGAAAACACTGAAAATCGCGCGCGCGGGGATAAATACCCGCGAACCGCGGAGCTTCCGCGCGATTTTCAATAAAAAAGCCGCCCAGCCTTAACGCCTGAGCGGCTTCGATCATTTACCCACGCCGGGAACCGCAGCGCGGCCCCGACGATCTCGCTATCGCGAGCGCAGTCATTGGACGCGATCAGCCGACGATGGCCTTGATCTCGACCGTCGAGCCCTTCGCGCCCGCGGCGACGAGGGTGCCGTCGGCCTTCACGCCGCCTGCGGTCACGGTGAGCGCGATCTTGCCCGCCGGGTCCTTGTTCTCGACCGTGATCACGTACTTGCAGCCGCGGT
>DAOPYF010000076.1:0-12040 GCA_035352735.1 Treponemataceae bacterium
GGCAGGACCATTAAAACGGTCCGCGAGCCACCGCAGGCGGTCATGACAAAACACAAGGCGCAGAGCGCGCTTGCCATGAGCCGCCGCATAAGCGTATTCAGCATAGTCATCTCCTTAAAAAATGAAGTTTCCGTCACCTGCGCATTAGTTGTACCGGGGAGCCGCCCCGATACTTAAGAGATACTGATAGATATCGTCCTTGCCGCTCGACTTCGCCGAAGAAAGCGCCGTGTCGCCGTTACCGTCGACTATGTTAAGGACGGCGCCCTTCGCGACGAAAAACTTTACGGACTTAAGCGTGCCGGAATACGCGGCCCATATCACGGGACTCGCCCTGATCCCGCAAAGGACGTCGATATCGACGCCCCGATCGAGAAGCAGCGCCGCGACATTGAGTCCCTCGTAAATCGCCGCGTAATGCAGTGCGGCCTTTCCCCGGTCCAGCGCGTTTACCTGATTCGGGTCGACGCCCGCGTCGAGGAGCATGCGCGCGGCCTCGGCATTGTCGCGCATCGCGGCGTTATGGAGCGGGGTAAGCCCGGTCGCGTTTGGCTTATTAAGGTCCGCGCCCTTCGCGATGAGGAGGGCAAGAACGCCGTTTTGCCCGTTGATTACCGCGACGTTCGCGAGCGAGTTCCTGAAGTCGCCCAACTCGTTGACGTTTCCGCCCCGCGAAAGGAATCTCCCGACGGTCTTCACGTCACCCGTCTTGCACGCGGCGAGCGCCCGCTCCTTCGTGACCGCGCACGACGAGGCGAGCGCGCAGAGAACCGCGACCGCTGCGACCGCCGCAAGCGACCGCGTGACCCTATAACCGCGCGTTTTCGCGCCGAGCTTCGTTTCGCTATTCGATTCGGCGTTTTCCGCGCGAGCGGGATGCCGCATAAACATTTCTTGCATGAAAATCCTCCATTCGCATGATGAATCATTGTCCGAAATCCCGGATTCGACCATCAGGGTATTCATGTATTTTGCTTTTTTTCGCCGGCAGAAAACAAAAAACCCGCCGGCAAAGGGCGGGTTTCGCTAACGAACGGGGAACGGGCGAGACTACTGCGCTTCGGGTTCGATCCAATACCGTTTGCAGTCGGGGGTTCTATTCATCAGCTTTGCCGTGATGAGCTCGCGGCGCAGCATGGTGATGTCGTTGAAGGCATGCAGGCCGCCGATGATCGCGTTCACGTCCTTCTCGGTATAGTCCTTGCCCTTCTCGAATTTTCCCGCGAGGTAGCCCAATACCGCGGCTCGTTCCTCGGGCTTCTTGGGCCATCGTTTGATCTTTCCGTCGTTGTCAAGCAGCGAAGCCAATACGTCACTCATGTATCCACTCTCCTTGATGATCCATAGTATCACGGACGGCGATGAAGGGTAATTACCCCTTCGTCGCGCGACGTGCCGAGCCGCCCGAGATCGCGAAGGCCTTGACCCGCGCGTTAATGAAATTAAAGACGGTCCCGAGGATGATACCGCCGAGAATCACGATCGCGGCGAACTCCATGAGGTTCGACTTATCGGGCGCGACGATGGGCGCGGGTTGGTTTCCCCCGACGAACGGGCCGTCCGCGATGAGCGGGGTGAAGCGCATCAAGAGGAGATTGTGCATCAGGTAGATCTCGAGGGCGATCTTGCCGAGAAACTTCGTCACCGGGTTGATCGACCGCGCCTTCATCATGACCATAAAGACGAAGACGACGAACGCGACGACGAGGAAGGTTTGCGCGGCGAGGCAGGCGTACTTATCCCCGATCCCTAGGCTCCGCGCGGGGCCGAACTCCGTCCAATAGGAAAACTTATCCATCACGAGGGCCGATACTTGGTTAAACCCGACGAGCGCGACGAGCGCGGCGGCGAGCTTAATCCAGTAGCCCCGCTTCAGCCACGCGACGACGGGACCCTCAAAGCGCGCGAAGAGCATCCCTATGAAAAATAGGATCGTGGAGTTTATCCACCATTCGCCCTGGAACCACAGCGCGCAGGGCATCATCCACCAAGACGCGGTCGCAAAGCCGTTGGGCGCCTGCCACCAGTAGGGCTCTCCCGCCCACCACGCGAGATGTCCCCACAGGATGCCGAGAACCATTTGCGCAAACACGAAAATACCCATGGCGGCGAACGCCTTCCGTTCCGACTTGATCCGCGTGAACGCGAAGTAGAACGCGACGTAGAGGAGCGTGATCACGACGATATACCAGGCGTGGCTATTGATGAGGACTAGCCCGAGCGCGGAGAAAACCCATTGGGACGCGCTCATGTGCGTGCCCATGGCGACATCGTAGATCGCGAAGGCAAGGGTCATCGTATAAAACGGGATGAGCACCGTCAGGAGCCGCTTGCGCGGGAAGGTCTTGAGATAATCGCCCTTCTCGCGCATGCTCTTGATGAGCCCGTACCCCGAGCAGAAGAAGAAAATCCCGACGAACCAGAATCCGATCTCGGGGAAGATGGTCAGCTCATTGGCTTGCCTGAACGCGGCGGTCTGCGAGATATGGTGCAGCATGACGCACACCGCGCAGATGCCCTGCAGGCATTTCGTCGCCTCAAGCGACATAAAGTCATCGTTAAAGCGGCCCTTCCCGGCGAACCGCATCCCCCAGACAATCAAGCAAAGCAGTAACCCATACACGACGTAGGACAATTCAGCGCTCCTTCACGCGATACATTTCGTCGGCGCACGGCCAGGCGTCTTCCCTCTCGCCAATAAAAAAACCGAATCGGCAAAAAACCGATTCGGGATAGTTGGCAAACGAGCGGTTCGTTTTATCAGCGTATCACGGAATCCGTTATACGCAACATTCGATAAAAGCGCAACCCGCCTATTTAACGAAGGATTTACACAACGCGGCGAATGAGTCGAGGCTCGTAGTCGGAAGGGTCAAGAACCTTCCGGGGTAACGGGAGCGGCAGCCTCCGAGGCCTCGGGCAACGCGACCCCCTCGATCCTGACGAGGTCGTCATCCGATAGGATCGCCGTGATGTCGAGGATCACGACGAAATCGTCCTCGACGTGGCCGACGCCCTTAATGAGCGCGGTATTAATCCTTGAGCCGATCTTCGGCGGCGGGTCGATCTGCTCCGGCGCGATGGAGATTACCTTCTCGACGGTGTCGACATACACCCCGAAGCGAGGGCATTCCTCCTCCGGGCTTTCCGTCGGCATCTCGACGATGATGATCGCCGTCGCCGCGGTGATGGCGATCTTGCCGATCCCGAACTTGTGCCCGAGATCGAGAAGCGGAACCGCCGCGCCGCGCACGTTGATAACCCCGCTCATGTACTCGGGCATCTGGGGGATATACGTCACCTTCGGGACCGCGAGAACCTCCCTGATGTAACCGACCTCAAGGGCGTATCGCTCCCCGCGCATCGTGAACGTCAAATATTGATTCGTCTCTTTCATAGTCTGCTCCTTCATCCATATTCAACCCGCGTCGCCGCGGCGCTCACGATGCGCGCTAGCTTGCGCCCTCCGAGATCTTGAAGTACGAGATGACGTCAAGCGTCCTGCCCGCCTGCTGCGAAAGCGTGTCCGACGTCGTCGTCAGCTTCTCTGCGGAATCGGCGTTTTGCTGCACGACCTTGTCGAGCTGCAAGAGCGCCTGGTTGATCTGCGTCGCGCCCATATCCTGCTCCTTGCTCGACGCGACGATTTCCTGCACGAGATCCGCGGTCTTCTTGATGTCCGGAACGATCGCCGCGATGATCTTGCTCGCCCGCTCGGAGGCTTCGACGGTCGTCGAGGAAAGCGCGTTGATCTCGCTCGCGGCGTCCTTGCTCCGCTCGGCGAGCTTGCGAACCTCGCTCGCGACGACGGCAAATCCCTTACCCGCCTCTCCCGCGCGAGCCGCCTCGATCGCGGCGTTCAGCGCCAAAAGATTCGTCTGGCTCGCGATCGTCTCGATAATCGAGATCTTCTCGGCGATGTCCTTGATCGACCGCGTCGACTCGGCGACGATCTGGCCGCCCCGCTCCGCCTCTCCGGCGACCTGCATCGCGATCTTCTCGGTCTGCGCGGCGTTGTCCGCCGTCTGCTTAATGTTCGCGGCCATCTGCTCCATCGAGCTCGAAACCTCTTCCATCGAGGAGGCCTGTTCCGTAGCGCCCTGGCTCAGCGCCTGGGAAGACGCGGCGAGCTCGGAAGCGCCGCTCGCCACGTTTCGCGACGATCCCTGCACCTCGGAAACGACCTCGCGGAGCTTCACGACCATCGAGTTCAGCGCCGTCGCGAGAACGCCGACCTCGTCGGCGAGATTGATGTCGAACCGACCCTGGAAATCTCCCTCCGCGACGCGGTTCGCGTAGAGTGACGCGGCCTTAAGCGGCCGCACCAGGTTCCCGGTAAAGAGCCACAGAAGGATGAGCGAGATGATCAGGACGACCACCCCGACGACGATCTGCAGGAAGATGCTCAGCTGCGCCTTCTGCGAAAGAGACGCGTCCAAGGCGGTCGCGTCCGCCATCACGACGGCCGACGGCACGCGCACGAGAACCGACCACGGCTTTCCCGTCCGCCCGAGCTCGATCGGCGCGAACGCCTGCATCAGGTCGCCCGCCTGGTTCACGAGCGATTTCCCGCCCTGCACGGTCGAGAGAACTTCCTGCCAGTCCGAGGGGAACAGGTCCTTCCCCGACTTTCCGATGATATCGGCGTTGGCGCTATTGGCGACGATGAGCCCCATATTACTGATGATGAGGACCTCGCCCTTCCCCTCATAAAGGGACTCGGCGACCTTCTTGGCCAAATCCTGCAGGAACCCAAGCCGTAAGTCCGTGCCCGCGACGCCGAGGAATTTCCCGTCCACGACGATCGGCACCGAGATGGTCGCGAGCCAATCTTGCTTGCCCTGGATGATGTAGGGCAACGGGTCGAGAACGCTTTCCTTCAGGGTTTCCCGGGGGCCTAGGTACCAGCCGCCCTTGCGGACGCCGTTCGGATTCGGCTCGGCGTTCTCGTAGTCGACGAGCGCTTGTCGCGCGATCTTTCCGTTGGTATCGCGGTTCCAGTAGGCGATGAGACGCCCGGTATCGTCGTAGCCGTCGGCGGTGCGGCCCGCGTAGAGCCGATCGTTCGGGTCGACGCCGTTCGGCTCCCAGGCCGTATACGCGCCGAGGAAAGCCGTGTTGTCCTGGAGGACTTGGAGGAGCATCCTGTTGATGATAACGCGCAAGTCGGCGCCCCGCGCGGCGCTCGCGCTTTCGATCTTGAGGGTCTCGAATGAGCGCGCGAGCGTCCGGGCGGTATCGAGGTTAACCTGGAGCGCGCTTTGTATAATGCTTGCCTGCTGCCCCGAAAGGGAAAGCAATGAATCCTTCGCCTGTTGATCGACGAGCGTTGAGACGCTTTGCGCCACGAATCGCTGCGAGCCTTGGGTCGCGCTCAGCCCGTACCCGACGAGGGCCAGGGCGGAAGCGGCGAGAAAGGCGCCCGCAACCAAACAAATCTTCACCTGTATCGACTTGATCTGCATACCGACTCTCCTTTCCAAAAGGACCGTAAGGCTTCTGCCTTAAGTATTGGAAAGCGATACGCGAATGTCAAATTCAGGCGAAAAAAGAATCAAGCGCCTGGGCGAATCGGCGCCGCCATTGGTCGCGCGACAAGGTATTGTACTCGCCGATAAGCCGCCTGACCGCGTCCGTGGCGGCGCCATTATCCCGATGGCCGGGCCCGAAGGAAACCGTCCCGTCGCCCGTATTCATCACGATGAAGCGGCTCGAAAGCGATTTATAGCGCCGGTTATCCTTCGTGTCGATCGCCTCGTGGAGGTAGATGCCGCCATGATCGGAGGCGATAAGCCATGTGCAGGCAATCCGCGGGGGCTTTCCCTCGCCAGGGGCAAGGGCTTTTGCGAGCGCGTCGGCGTAGCCGCGAAAATCGATCTCGGTGCCATGAAGGATTACGAGCGCGATTGCGGAGAGTCGATCGGTACCCAAAAGGCCGCGGCGGCGCCCGATACCGCGACAGAAAATCTCGTAGCCTTGCGCGACGGCGACCGGATCGGCGTCGAAGTATTCCCGTAAAGCGGTCGTAAGCATGATGCATCTCCTCGCTGAAAGGCCCGACGCGGCGCGCAATGGCGCGCTCGGCCCGTTCACCGTCACTATAGCACGGATGCCCCGCAACGCCATCGGAAAAAATGCATTACAGTATAGGAGGGAGGCTCGGCCCATGAAACGCTGCCTAGTGATGTTTCTTGCCCTTATCGCCTGCTGCGCGAACGCCTTTTCGAAGAGTCCGACGATCACGATTTGTTACTATGAACGGATGCCTTTTTTTCAGCCAGCTTGAAACCGGCGACGAGGGGATACTCCTCACCATAACGAGCGAGATATTGCGAACCGCCGGGATAGCCTATCGCTTCGAAAAGCTTCCCGTATCGCGAATTTTCGATACAGTCCTCGAAGATATCTATGCATGCTTTCCGGGAGTCTTTCGCACCCCCGATCGCGAGACGCTCTATCGCTTTTCAAGCCTTCCGATTTATCAGGACACGCCCCCGCATTACGTCATCCGAAGGGCCGATCAATCCGAGTATGCGGACATTCACACGATCAAAGACCTCTTGACCAGCGAGAAGACCCTCGGGCTCGCGGAGAAATACTCCTATGGGTCGTGGGTCGACAAAAACGTCAAAGAGTATCGGCCAAAAAGCGTGACGGTGAATTTCGGCGATGACCAACGATCGTTTTACCGTATGCTCGCCGCCGGAAGGTTCGACTACTTTTTCTCGAGCGCGGAGGAAGCGAACTACCTTATCAACTCCACTCCCGAGAACACAGGCACTTTTATTATGAAGGAACTATCGGACGCGCCCGAGGGAAACATCCGATGGATTCTCTTCAATAAAAAAATACCACCGGAGCTACTTACCCAAATTAACGAGGCGATCGGTATCGTCACAGGAACAGAGCGCTATCGCGAGCTCGTGCGTAAGCTGAAGGAATAGCCGCGCCGAGGGCGATTCTCTCAGCGGGGATTTCACGCGCGGTCGGTCTCGATCCGCTCGAGCAAGTCGAGGAAGGACGCGGAAAAGAGCCCGTTCCGCTCGATTTGCAGGTTGTGCCCCGCCTTGTCGAGTATTTGGATCGTGGCCCGTTTCCATGCTTTATATAACTCGTACTGATCCTCGAACCCGACCTCGGTATCCTGCCTGCCGAGGAGCACCAAGGTCGGCTTATCGTACTCGACGACCGCGACATCGACGGCGGGCGAGAACGCGCCATCGAGCTGCTTGTCGAGGAAGCCTTCGTTTCCCTTCATGATCCCGAGCCTGATGTCGGCTTCGTACATCTCCCACATCGGTTTCGTCTCGACGATCGAAAGGAAGTCGAACCCGACGCGCTCTTCGGCCGAAAGCGTCGCCAAGAACGCCTCATCCTTTTCGAGAACTACCTTCGGCGCGACCTTCCCCTGCCGCCAACCCGGATACACGAGGGGACAAAGGAGGATGAGTCCCTTGATCTTGCTCTTTTGCCGCGAGAGAAGCCCGCGCGCCAGATACCCGCCATAGGACTCCCCGGCGAGTATGTAGTCGGAATCTCCATTGATGAACGCGATAAAGGCTTCGATATCGGCGAGCATGTCGTCCGAACGGCGGATGCTTTTCGCCCCGAGCGATGCGCCCATCCCGGGGAGGTCAAAGTACACCCGCTTATAGCGCGACTTCCATTCGCCGGGGATTGATTCGATCCTGTTCTGCCAAAGATGCCGTTCGACGCTCCACCCATGGATAAAAAAGACGGCGAGTCCTTCGCCATAGGTTTCATACTGTATCTCCGAACGGTCCGGGCATAAAAACTTTTCCATTGTCGTTTCCTTTGCGTTTGCCTTTGCCTTTGCCTTTGCCGGCGCCAGCGCGCGTCTCATTTTCCCGCGATGAGTTCCTGACTGGCGACCGAGGGATTCCGATACCGGGCGCGACCCACGGTCTTATTCGTATTTATCGCCTTTTGCGGGCAACCATGGACGCAAGCCAGGCATTCCTCGCAAGCGTGTTTCCACGTAGGCTTACCGCCGACCAACGCGATGTTGTCGACGGGACAGAGCCGCGCGCAGAGCCCGCATCCCGTGCACGAGGAATCGACGGAATAATCCCTATCGCTCGTATGCACGCGGGACTGCCAAACGCCATTGATCGCGAACGCGAGCGGCAAGAGCTTATCGCGCTTCTCACGCGTACCATCGGCGCGAATCGTCTCGGCTATCGCTTGTGCCTTCGCGCTCGATCTCGCGAGGATGCCGTCGATCTCGCCCTGCGATGCCATGTCGTACATCTTGATATAGTTTCCCGGCATCTGGACGTTAAAGCCGCCGGCGAGTCGCTTGCCCTTTTTCCGCAGCGCCTTCTTGATCTTGAAGGTCGAGCAATCCGGCCCGTCGTTATCGCCTGACGTACACACGGAGTAGATCGCGGCAAAACGCGAAAAGTCGAACCGCGCGACGAAACGCTGAACGATCGAGGGAAGCCCGAGGTAATACACCGGGTACACGATGACGATGCGCTCGCATTCCGCGCAGGGCGGCGCTTCCCGCAGCGCCTTCGTGATGGAGACGAGCGCGGAGTCCGGGATATTTTTTGAGAGCTCCTTGGCGACGAACAGCGAGTTTCCGGTCCCCGAGAAATATGCGATAAGCGTTTTCACGATTCGCCGTCCTCAATCGGGTCTATGCTGCGATACGAAGAGGTACCAGCATACGCCGAATTTATCGACTACGTCCGCGGAGCAGGGAGACCACGGGAGCGACCCAATCGGGCGCAGGACATGCCCGCCCTTTTCCAAGAAGGAGAACGCGCGGGAGAGCTCTTCGTCTGAGTCAAGGTTAATCCCGAGGCTCGTCGTTGGTTGATTCGCCGAGATCAAGGCGCCCCGTATGGCCTCGTCGCTCGACTCGCTGACCGCGAAGACGCAATAGCCCCCTCGCTCCAACTCCGCGTGCAAGAAGGTGCCATCATCATGCTCGGCGTTATACCCGATGGTCATGTTGAACGCCTCGCAATAGAAATCCACGGCAGCTTTACTGTTTCTAACGTACAATGTCGCGCCTAAGTTCATCGTAACTTTGCTCCTTCCTTCATTACGGGAATAATAGATGATGTCGCGCAAAACTGGCAACACCCTCAGGAACCGCACGCGCGGCGTTTGCGCAAACGCGAGCGATAGAAAACCTTCTTGACAGAATCGTGCCATGACCATATTCTACGGTTATCTCGATTCATCAAGGAGGTCTGTATGAAAGGAATTGCGAGCATGGCGACGGTGATGTTCAGGTAGGAACGACCCGGATTTTTTGCATGCGCAAAGGCGCTTTTCCGGTTTCGCAGCTTCACGCCCTTCCTTCCTGTCCAATGGACAACATCCGCACCAATCGTCCGATTAACATCCCGTCCCATATTTAACGCGGCACAAAAACTATACGGCTGAAGGCGTTTTGTAATTTCGCCTAAAAAGCCACAAAGGCGTTGATATGTCCAGAACACAAAGCACGATTGCCGAAACCACCGTGAATGAGGCTTTCACCCCCGAGTCTTGGGGATGGAAACAAGATTGCTACGCCGCATGGTCGGCGCTACTCGATGAGAAACCCGAAACCCGTTCCTTCGTACCGGCGCGGGTTACCGTAAGGGAACGTCACGACTACGAACTCGTCTGTCCGGATTTTCGCGGAAGGCCGCTTTTCGAAAGCGCGCCCGCGATCGTCGGCCGATTCGGCGGCGCGCGCGTGAGCGGAAGGTTCGAGTTCACGGCCGCGGGCCCCGCGGACTTTCCCGCGCCCGGGGATTGGGTCCTCGTCGACGGGGAAGCGGGCACGCCGCGCATACAGGCGATTCTCCCAAGGCGCTCGGCGCTCAGCCGCGCGCGCGCGGGAACCGTCTCCGACGAGCAGGTGCTCGCGTCGAACGTCGACGTGATCTTCCTCGTGTTCGCGCTCGACGGCGGCAGAAACTTCCTCCTTCGCTTTCTCGAGCGCGCGCTCGTCGTCGCGAGAAACTCAGGCGCGGCGTGCTGCGTCGTGCTCAACAAAGCCGATCTCGCGACGGAGGAGGAACGAGAACGCGCACTTGACGAGGCGAGGCGCGCCGCGCCGTACGCGAACGTCGTCGCCTTGAGCGCGAAAACCGGAGAGGGCCTCGAGGGGCTCTCTGCCGCGATCTCGTCGGGCGAAACCGGCTGCATGCTCGGCAAAAGCGGCGTCGGGAAATCGGCGCTCGTCAACGCGCTCGCCCAAAGCGTCGTCCCTGCCCAGGGGCATTCTCTCGCGCGCGAGGGTCGAGTTCGGGAAGACGACCTCCGCGGGAGGCACACGACCACTTCCAGTAGGCTATACCGCCTCGACTCGGGGATTCTCCTCATCGATAGCCCCGGCATCCGCGAGCTGAAGCTCTGGGGCGACGCCGAGGGGCTCGAGGGTGCGTTCCCCGAGATCGCCGAACTTGCCGAGCGGTGCCGCTTCGCGGACTGCGCGCACGAAGGCGAGCCCGGCTGCGCGGTGCGCGATGCGCTCGAATCGGGCGCGCTCGACCAAAGCCGATACCGGGCCTTTCTCGATCTCGCGAAAGAGCAGGCGTGGATCGAGCGAAGGAGCGATGACCGCGCGAGGCGGGAGAACGACCAGAAATGGAAACAGATCTCGAAACTGCAAAAGGAGATAAAGAAGGAAAGAAGATAAACGGGAACGCCCCGCGCGCCCTCACCCGAAAGGGGATGTCAGGCGTGCGGGGCGCCTCGTGCCTTACAAAGTTATCGTTTGAGAAACTTATCGGCGAGCCACGCGTACCGGAATTCGCTGTTTTCCGTCTCGACGTAATCGGGCGGATCGCAATCGTCCTTCCAGTCAAAATGCCTGTGCGTAATCACCAGAGAGTTGTCGCGATAGCTTATTTCGTTTGACTCGTTAAAGTCGCACTCGTAATAGCACTCATGGAGGGTAAAGGCGTAGAGAAATTGACGGTCGGGATGATAATAGTAATAGATGTTATCCTCCCAGCTTCCGCCGCCGTCGCCGAATCCCTTCGCGACGATTAGGAACGTAACGGGAGGGACGACCTGGTCGCACACAGAGATGGAGTAGCTTGAGTCCGCGTGGAAATCCTCCTTGGGATTCGCCGAGAGGTTGAGCTTTGTCACGCGCCCATTCTTGATGATCGCGTGATCGATGTCCCAATTCTTATAGTCGATCATATATGAGCTGAAGGGTGTTCCCTTATTCTCGGAAACCGTAACGCACCCGATTAGCTCGTCCAATCCGTCGCGGTCTATGTCGCCGACCGCCTCTTTGTGCGTTATGTACCTTCCGCACACATAACCGAGAAAATTGGGAGAGGAGACCTTGTACCAGGGCGCGCAGACGCCGTCGGCCTCGTACCATTGGTCCGTAACCTCGCGTATCGTGACCTTGTCGCCGGCCTTAAACTGCCCCAGGACCGAGCCGGACACGCTCGGTTCGCTCCTGACGTTCACGTGGTTGTCGATGATATAGTGAGTCGCGTCGACCGTGAGGAGCACCGAGTAGACCTGCGGGAAAGCGAGCCTCGCGGCAAGCGAGAAAATCAGCGCCCATACGCTTTTTTTCATCCTATTGCCTCGGCATATAGTCGTCGACGTCGAACACGCGGTCCTTAAAGTAATACTTCCGGTCTTCCTCGGTTATCTTTCGGATCGGCTTGCAGGGGCAGCCGGCGGCAAGGACGTTAGCCTCGATGTCCTTCGTGACGACGCTGCCCGACGCGATAACGACATTGTCCCCGATCGTAACCCCGGGGTTGATGACGACGTTCGCGCACACCCAAACGTTATTACCGATAGTGACCGGTATCCCGTATTGATAGCGGGAGTTTCGGGATTCTGGATGAATCGGGTGCCCCGCCGTGATCACCGTCACGTTTGGCCCGAAGAACACGTCATCCCCGATCGTCACCTTTCCGCAATCGAGAATCGTGCAATTGACGTTCGCGTAGAAATCGGCGCCGACCGAGATATTTTTCCCGAAGTCGCAATGAAACGGCTGATCGATGCCAATCCAATCGCCCGTCTTGCCGAGTAT
>DAOPYF010000077.1:0-2813 GCA_035352735.1 Treponemataceae bacterium
CCGCGCTCGAGATTTGCGTCATTCCGGGCAACCACGATTCCTCGCAGCGCCTTTCCTACGCGAATCGAATACTCAGCGAACAGCGCATCCATATCGTCTGCTCACCGGAAGAATCCTTTATTCCTATTATAACCGCAAAAAACGGCGAAAAGCTAGCGTTGTTTTTACTCCCCTTCCTCGCGCCGGGAACCCTTTCCGCCGAACGGCGGAATGCGCGCGATGAGCGCGCGTCGAATGCAAAGGCATCGGGCGGTTTTTCGGGCGAACTTGATTTCTCGTCACCCATCGACGGCGAAACCCCGCTCCTCGTCACGCAAGCGGCGCTTGCGGCGGAGGCCTCGCGCCGCTTCGCGCGCGCGCTCGGCGACAAAGACCTCGCGGGAATCCCGACGGTTCTCGTCGCGCACCTTTTTACCCTGAACGGAAAAAGCTCCGAGTCTGAGCGCGCGTTCCTCGGCAACGCGGAGGAAGTCGATCCCGCGCTCTTTGCGGGCTTTACCTACGTGGCCCTTGGCCACCTCCATCGGGCGCAGGCCGTCACGGAGCGGATGCGCTATGCGGGCTCGCCGCTCGCGTACGCCTTCGACGAGGCCGGCGCCGCCAAGGCCTTCCTTAAAGTCGATATCGGTCCCGCGGCAAGCGGGTTTCCCGTGACGGTCACGCCGATCCCCGTCATCCCGTTTCGGAAGGTCACGCGCCTTTCGGGAGCCTTCGCCGATTTCTACTCAGGCGCTTCCTTCGACGCGCACGCGGCGGACTATCTCGAGATTACCCTAACCGACGACGCCATGGTCGCCAATCCCATGAACCTTTTGCGGCCGAAGTTTCCATGGCTCCTCTCGCTGCGGCAAGGACTTTCCTCGGGGGTTACCCCCGTCGCGGACGACGGCGCGCAGGTCACCGAGTCAAACCCCGCCGATCCCAACGGAAGGCGCGATCCGCTCGACGACTTCGCGCGCTTCGAGGAACTCCTCTACGGCTTCACCGATGAGGCCAAGCGCGAGCTCTTCTCGTCCCTTCTTGCGGAGTGCGTCGATGAAGCCTGAGACCCTCGTTCTTCGCAATATCGGACCCTTCCGAGGGACGCACACGGTCGACTTCACCGGGCTCGGCGACATCTTTCTCGTGTACGGCAAGACCGGCGCCGGTAAGACCACCATCTTCGACGCGATATCCTACGCCCTTTACGGCGAGGCCCCGGGCGAGCGAAAGGGAATCTCCCGCGAGATGCGGAGCCAGTACGCCGACCCGAACGACGAAAGCGCGGTCTCCTTCGCGTTCGCGCTCTCGGGTAAGCGATACCGCGTCACGCGCACCCTCCCGTACGAGAAAATCGGCGTGCGCTCGGGGAAGGTCCAATCGGTCCCCGAGGAGGTTACGCTCGAGGACTGGGCCGAGGGCGAATGGAAGGACGCGTCCTCCACGAATAAGTCCGACACGAACGCGCGCGTCGAGTCCCTCATCGGCCTTTCCGCGGACGAGTTCTCGCGCATCGTCCTCCTTCCCCAGGGCGAGTTCGCCCGTTTCCTCCGGCTTAACTCCAACGAGCGGAAGGTCGTACTTTCAAAACTTTTTCCGGTTGAGCGGTACGCGCGGGTCACCGAGCTCGCGCGCGAGCGCTTTCGGGAGCTTTCGACGAAGCTCAAGGAAACCGAGAAGGAACTCATCTCGCTCCAAGAACGTTTTAACCGACAGTCGTATGAAGGCGACCGAGACGTCCTCGCGCGCGACATCGAAGACTTGAAAACCCGCCGCGACGCCCTCAGGTCAACCATACGCGAACGCTCCGCCGTCCTCGAGCGCTCGCGCGCCGTGGCCCAGCGAAAAGAACGGGAGCGCGAGCTCGCAGGAAGGCTCACGGCGCTCGAAGCGGACGCAGGCCGAATCGACGGAATCCGCGCGCAAATCGATCGGGCGCGCCGCGCCGCGCCGCTTGCCGTAAAGCTCGCGGCGATCGATGAAAGCGCCGCGCGCGCGGAATCCGGAAAGGCCGAGATCGCGCGGCTTGACGGGGAGATCGCCGCCGAACTCGCCGTCCTCGACGGGATCGAGGCGCAAAAGAACCGATTATCAGATCTCGCGGGCGAAAAGGACGGGCTTCTCCTTTCCCGCGAGCGGCTCCGCGTCGCGGTTGGGATCGCCGAAAGCCTCGAGGCCGAGCTCGCCGCCTACGAGACGACAAAGAAAGCCCTTGCCGCCGCCAAGACGAAAAAGGCGGAGCTTGAGGGCGAACGCGAGAAGCTTGCGGGACGGCTCGCGGCGCTCGAAGCGGAGCGCTCGGCATACGACGCGAGAAACGAGGAAAGCGCGCGCGCGCGCGACGCGCTCGAGGCCGCGCGGCAAATCAAGGCGCTCTCTGATGAGTACGGAGCCGAGCGAAAGTCGCGCGACGCCCACGCGGGCGCGATCGGCCTCATCGCGGGAGACATCGAGCTCGCGCGCCGCGACGCCGATATCGCGAAGGCCGAGCTTGGGGCGATCGAGCGCGAGGCAGAAGGCGCCCGAACCGCGCGCGCCGCGGCCGACCTTGCGGTAAAGCTCGAGCCGGGTAAGCCCTGCCCGGTATGCGGCTCCCTCGAGCATCCCGCGCCGGCACAAAGCCATGCGCTCGCGGGATTCACCGACGCAGAGCGGATCGACGCGGGAAAAAGGCGCCTCGAGACGCTCGCCGCGCGCATCGCCGCGCTCGAGAAGACGCAGGCCGCCCGAGCTGCCGACCTCGCGAACGCTGACGCGCGACTCGATGCCCTCGAGAAAAAACTTTCGATCCTCGTCGCGCAGACGGCACGCGGCGATAAGGCAATACCCGGCGA
>DAOPYF010000077.1:2913-11915 GCA_035352735.1 Treponemataceae bacterium
CAGAGGTCTCGGCCGATATGGAAAAATCAGGAAAGTCGCTCCTCGAGCTCGAGCGCGCGGCGGCGGAGCAGAAGGCAGAGACCGCCCAGAAGAAAGCGCGCTTCCGCGAGGCATTCCCCTCAGGAGACGGAAGCGGCGACCCGGCGGACGCGCTCGAGCGATGCGAGTCGCGCATACTCGAGATCGAGGCCGACATGAGCGCGCACGAGAGCCGGCTCACCGAGTCGCGCGCGCGATCCCACGTCCTTTCGGGGAAGCGGGACGCCCTCACGGTTTCGCTTGCCGAAACGGCGGAAGCGCTCGCCAAGGACGAGGCCGCACTCGCGCGCGACCTCGAGAAGGCGGGCTTCTCCGGGCGAGACGCCGCGCGGGAAGCGGCTATCCCCGAAGGCGAGCGAGCGAAGCTCGAGCGAGCGGTCGCCGAGGCAGACGCGGCGCTCGCGGAAACGCGCGGGCTTCTCGCCGACGTCAGGAAGGAACTTTCGGGATGGGACGGGCCCGAGCCTGAGTCGGTCGTCGCCGAGCTCGACGGGATCAACGCCGCGCTCGCGGGGGCGGACGGCGAGCTTGAGGCACGCTCGGGCGCGCTCGCCGAGCTCGAGGCGCTCAATGCCCGCCACGACGCGCTCGAGGCGGAGCGCGCCGAGCGTTCCATCGCCGCCGGGCGCATGGGCGCGCTCGCGAACGACCTTACCGGCGCGAACCCGCTCAAGACCGGGTTCGACGCGTGGATACTCGGCATGTACCTCGAGGAGATCACCGCCTACGCGAACTCGCGGCTCGAGCGCATGAGCGAGGGCCGCTACCGCATCCAGCTTAACGACAGCTATCGCAAGGGCAACGCGTACGCGGGGCTCGAGCTCGAGATCCTCGACGCGTACACGGGCAAGGCCCGGCCCTCGGCGACGCTCTCGGGCGGCGAGACCTTCATGGCCTCTATCAGCCTCGCGCTCGGGCTCGCGGACTCGATACAGTCGCGCTCGGGCGGAATCCAGCTCGACGCGGTGTTTATCGACGAGGGATTCGGCTCGCTCGACGAGTCGAGCCTCGAGCGCGCGATCGGCATACTCGACGAGATTCGCGGAAGCCGCATGGTCGGCATCGTCTCGCACGTCGTCGAGCTCCGCTCGCGGATCCCGAACCGCATCGAGGTCGTCAAGACGGTCGCGGGATCGAGCATAAGGAAAGAATTAAATACGCAAGGAGAGATATGATGGGTGACAGCGCGCTTTTCACGGACTTTTACGAACTCACGATGGCGCAGGGCTACTGGAAACGAAAGATGAACGATCTTGCGGTCTTCGATATGTTCTTCAGAAGGCAGCCGTTCTCCGGGGGATTCTCGGTATTCGCGGGACTCGGCCCCCTTCTCGAGACGATCGAAGGCTTCCGTTTCTCGCAGGAGGACATCGCGTGGCTCGAGACCCTCGGCATCTTCGAGCGCGGCTTCCTCGATTACCTCGCCGCGTTTAAGTTCTCGGGCGACATCTGGGCGATGGACGAGGGAAGCATCGTCTTCCCGAACGAACCGCTTATCCGGGTCCACGCGCCCGTCATCGAGGCCGCGATCCTCGAGGGACTCATCCTCAACGTCATAAACTTCCAGAGCCTCATCGCGACGAAGACCGCGCGCTGCTGGCTCGCTTCGAATAGGGGATCGATCATGGAGTTCGGGCTCAGGCGCGCGCAGGGTCACGACGGCGCGATGAGCGCGAGCCGCGCGGCGTATATCGGCGGCGTGGCGGGCACGAGCAACTCCCTCGCCGGCAAGCGGTACGGCATCCCGGTCATGGGAACCATGGCGCATTCGTGGGTGATGTCCTTCCCCTCCGAGGAGGCCGCGTTCGACGCGTACGCCGCGATCTATCCCGAGAAGTCGGTTTTCCTCATCGACACATTCAACACCCTTGGCTCGGGAATCGACGCCGCGATCGCCGCGGGAAAGCGGCTCGAGGCGAAGGGGTACGGCTTCGGCGTCAGGCTCGACTCGGGCGATATCCAGTACCTGAGCGCGGAGGTGCGCAAGCGGCTCGACCGGGCGGGATGCCCGAAGGCGACGATCACCGTCTCGAACGAGCTTACCGAGGAGATCATCGAGTCGCTCGTCCTCAACAAGGCCCCGATCGACAGCTGGGGCGTCGGCACGCACATGGTCACCGGCGGCTCGGAGGCCTCCTTTACCGGCGTCTACAAGCTTTCCGCGAAGACCGCCCCCGGTGGCGAAGGCCTCATCCCGACGATGAAGCTTTCCGACAACCCCGACAAGACGACGAACCCCGGCGTCAAGCAGGTATGGCGCCTCTACCACGAGGACGGTTCGATCAAGGCCGACGTGATGGCCCTCGACGGCGAGGAGATCAAGCCCGGCGTCGAGAGCCGCTACTATCATCCCTCGAACGATTTGCAGAGCTTCCAGTTTTGCGCGGCGAAGACGGAGCCGCTCCTTTCGCGCAAGATGGCGGCGGGTAAAAACCTTCTCGCGCCGAGCGACCTCGCCGAGATACGCGGCCGCGTGCGCTCAAGCCTCGGGAACCTTGACCGAAGCTATCAGCGCATTCTCAATCCCCATATCTTCAAGGTAGCGCTCACCGAGCGGCTCCGCGACCTTAAGACGGGATTCCTCCGGGAATACGGCAAGATCGACTGATTTTTTACGAACGCGGAACGGCATGCGGCGCGCGTTTCATGGTATACTCTCCCTTTCCATGATTGGAGGAATGTCATGAATCACGCACGCATCCCCGCTCTGGTCGCCCTTTGCGCGGCAATCATCGTTACTCTCCCCGCCTGCGGTTTCAAAAAAAACCTCCGCGCGAACGCGGATGCGCGAAGGCTAACCTTCGGCGTGTCGGTGCAGGCAGGCGACGTCTTTGATCCCAAGGCGATCAAGCTCATACGGGAAAACTTCAACGAGATCGTGCCTGAGAACGCGATGAAATGGCGCAACATCAGGCCGACGAAAGGCTTCTGGAACTGGTCCGACATGGACGGCATGGTCGCCTTCGCGGAAAAGAACAATATCAGGATGAAGGGACACGTCTTTCTCTGGCATCAGCAAAACCCGCCGTACGTCGATGGCCTGAAAACCCGCGACGAGGCGCTCGCCCTCATGACCGATCAGATCTCGACCATCATGGCGCGGTACAAAGGAAGGATTTACGAATACGACGTCGCGAACGAAGTCCTCAACGACGACGGCTCGATGCGGGGCACGGTCTGGTACCGGACGATCGGGGACGACTATCTCGACATCGCCTTTCGAACGGCCCACAAGGCAGATCCCGCCGCGCGGCTTATCCTGAACGATTACGGAAACGAGTACGCGGGAACCCCGAAGGGCGACGCCTTCTACGCGCTCGTCAAGGGGCTCGTTACCCGCGGCGCGCCGATCTCGGGCGTCGGGCTCCAACTCCATGTCCAGGCCCACGATATCGTCGACGAAAGCGCCCTCCGCGAGACGATTAAGCGATTCCGCGACCTCGGGCTCTTCGTCACCTTCTCCGAGGTCGACGTCCGCATAGCCATGCCCGTGACCCCCGAAAAGGAAGCCGAGCAGGTCGCCGCCTACACCAAGCTCATGGAGGTCGCATTAAGCGAGCCCAACGCGGCGAGCTTCGTCATGTGGGGCTATACCGATAAGCTCAGTTGGATCCCCGCCTTCTTTCCCGGGTACGGCTCCGCGCACCTTTTCGACCGCGACGTTAAGCCGAAGGCGGCGTATCGGGCGATCGAGGCCATGCTCGCCCAGCGGGAAAAGGAAAGCGGGCAAGCCGCGAACGCCGAGGTTCGAACCGGGAAGAAGAAAGCGTAGCCACTTCCTTCCCAGGCCCGCTGAAAAAAAGCCGCCTTTGTCCTATACTTTACTCGTGCCCTTTCGCGGGCGACATACCATACGGGCATGAATATAGGCGGTAACAATGGAAAAAGAGCTAGTTGACGCGGCGACTGAGGCCGAAGGGCTTGCGTTAATGCAGTCAATCGAGGAGTTCTACCTTCCTCGGCATCTCGTCAAGGCGATTTACGATATTGGGCACATACCGGCGCATTCGCGGGAAGGCCAAGTCGGCGTAGGCTTTATCGACATCGCGGATTATACCCACCTTTCGAAATTCCTCAGCCCGAAGGAAAATCAGATTCTCCTGAACGGGCTCTATACCGCGTTTCAGATCGTCCTCGAGCGGCACGGCGGTTTCCTCAATAAGATCGAGGGAGACTCGATGATGTTCCATTTCGACGACATCATCGACAAGCGCCTTTGGGAGATGGACCGCGATAGCCGCGTCGTGTTCATCGCGCGGGAGCTTTTCAATACCTGCGTCGAGATGCAACGGGCCTGCATCAGGTTTAACCACGCCGATGACGCGTTCCTCGACGAGGACGCCAGCGATGACGCGAAGCGCGCGCTTCAGGAAGCGTTCGGCATCATCAAGTCGCTCCGCTCCAAAGACGACATATCCTCGACCCTCTTCGCGTTCTTTCAGATCCGCATCCGAATCGGCGCGAATATCGGCGAGGTGACGATCGGTAACTTCGGGCCCGGCGGCTCCAAACACTGGGACATCATCGGGCTGCCGGTCATCAACGCGAAGCGCATGGAATCGACGGCGCCGGTCGGCGGGCTTCGCATCTCGGCGGAGTTCTTCGACATCCTCAAGGCGAGCGGCATCGCCGACGAGTACTACCGCCAGTTCCGCGATGAGGCGAAGAAGCTCGGCTGCGTGTACCAGGACATCCGCTGGGACGACCTCTTCCGCTTCCGCGAGGTTATCATCCGCGAGAAGCGCGACGCCTCGTACAAGACGTACAGCGTCCAGGTCTACCCGACCTTGCCCGAGTCGATCGCGCGGCAGGCCGAGGAGCTCCTCATGCACGGAGCCAAGGGCGTCGGCGAGATCATCGAGTTCTTCCGCTACTATCGCGCGAACCAGTACGTGATCGACTACCTCGAGCGGGTGCTCGAGGAGAAAGGCGTGATCTTCCGAAAGGACGAGATCCTCACGCTCATCTCGCCGAAGATCGCGAGCGCCAAGCGCGAGGCGGGGATGCGGCTCAACCTCTTCAAGATCCTGAGCTATATGGACGAGTACCTCGACTACGTGCAGGCGATCCCGGACGATCTCGAAACGCCGGATTTCCTCTGCTACACCCAGTACATGGCGCACAAGAAAGAGCTCATGCTTTCGTTCTACGAAAAGCGGAAAAAGATGATCCTCCAAAAAACGTACTTCATCGAGGTCGTGGTGCGCCTCGTCTACGCGAGCATCGAGTCCTCGATTCTGGAGTACCAGCAAAAGGTAAAGGAACTCGATGAGCCCACCGAGGCGGAGCTAATCTAGCGATCGAGCGGCTTGCGCGCAAGCGCAAGGTTGACGTGGCAATACCCGCCGGGATGCCGCTCGAGATACCGCTGATGCCATTCCTCGGCCGGGTAGAACCCTTTCGCGGCGGTTATCTCGGTGACTATGGACTCGCCGTACGCGCCGCCCCTTTCAAGCTCTTCGACGAGCGATTCGGCGACCATGCGCTGCGCGTCGCCGAGATAAAAGATCGCGGACCGATATTGGCTTCCCACGTCATTACCCTGCCGGTCGGCCGTCGTCGGGTCGTGCATCCTGAAAAAATGCCTGAGTATGTCGCGGTAGCTTATGCGCTCGGGGTCGAACTCGACGCGCACGGCCTCGGCGTGCCCGGTCGCGCCCGAGCAGACTTCCTCGTAGCTTGCCGCGCGGTCGCCTCCCGAATAGCCGACGGTCACGTCGAGCACGCCCGGAAGCCGGCGGAAATACGCCTCAGTCCCCCAAAAGCACCCGGCGGCCACGATCGCCGTCGAATCGGCCTCGCGAACGAACCGAAGCGCCGCCGAATTGACGCAATAGCGCATCCCTCCGGGCGCGGGACCGTCGTCGAAAACGTGCCCAAGATGCGAACGCGACGACGCGGAGCGAACCTCGATTCGCTCCATGCCGCGCGACCGATCCGGAACCTCGGTAACGGCCGACGCGGACGCGGGCCCTGTAAAGCTCGGCCACCCGGTCCCCGAGTCGAACTTGTCGCGAGACCTGAAAAGGAGGTCCCCCGATATCGCGTCAAGATACAACCCCGGCTCATGATTATCCCAATACGCGTTATTGAAGGGCGGCTCAGTCCCGCCCTCGCGCATGATCCTTAGTCGCTCACGATTGCCATCAGGTACCGCCATACGACAACCTCCCCGGTGCCGGCTTTTGTTCCGGTCCTCATAGAGTCAATATACTAACGGGACGGCGGGGGGCAAGCGGAATGATCGCGCGATTTTACTATTCGAGTATTTATAGTGAGCGGGCAAAAAAAGTCCCGCGCCTTGAGACGCGGGACAAAAAACGATCAGTCTTCCGAGCGAACCATGAACAGCTTGATGCCTTCATGGGGAAATCGGGCCTTAAGCCCCTCGATCACGGTTCGCACCGTTTGCGCGCCGTCATCCTCGACGTAGGCGAAAAGGATAAAGTTCATCTCGGGCCACGTAACCGTGCCGAGCTTTCGGTTGCCTTTTCCCCGGCCTTGGACGTCGTTCACGACCGTGTATCGTATTTCCGGCAATGCGTCCTCAAGCTCCCCGATTATCTCTTCCATGACCGACCGGTTCGCGATTATCTCAGCCCTGAACATTCCGTGCCTCCTTGCGCTGCTTTTTATTCCCCGAGCCGAACCGTTCGTTTACGATCGAGTAGAGGACCGGGATCAGGAACAAGGTGATGAGCGTGCTCGACAGAAGCCCGCCGAAGACGCTCAGGCCAATCGGCTGGATCATCTGCGAGTTCGCCGACGGGAAGAACGCGAGCGGGACCATGCCGAGGAGCATCGTGAGCGAGGTCATGAGCACCGGCCTCAGGCGCGAGGTCGCCGCCTGCACGCACGCGTCCCGCATCGGAACGCCGCGCGATACGAGCAGGTTCATCTGGTCGACCATGATGATTCCGTTATTGACCGCGAGCCCGATGAGCATGACGAAGCCGAAGGCGGTGAACATCGATATCGCCTGCCCCGAGACGAGGTAGATTGCGATGATTCCGATGAGCCCGAGCGGGATCGTGAACATGTTGATGAACGGGTCCTTGAACGACTCGTACGTTCCCGCCATGACGCCGTACACGAGCAGGAGCGCCATCGTGATGATCATGATGAAGATCATGCCGGTCTTCGCGATATCCTTCCACGATCCCTCGTAACTGAGGGTAATGCCCTCGGGAAGGATAATCGAGTCGTCGATCGCCTTTTGGATCTTCTGTTCGACGTCGTTCGCGCGCGTCTTCGAGATAATATCGGCCGTCAGGTGAATCGTGCGCGCTTGGTTTTCACGGTTTATTCCGACCGGCCCGACGCCCTTTTCGAGTCGCGCGAAGTTCGCGATCGGGACCCGGCCGTTCGTGCCGTTCACGTAGATCTTCTCGAGGTCGGGAACCTTCGAGCGATCCGCGTTATTGAGGTAAAGCTCAACGTAATACTCGTCGCCGTGGCTTCGGTACACCGTCGCCTTGATGCCCTCTATGCAGGCGTTTATCTCGTTCGCGACTGACGCCACGCTTACCCCGAAGGAATACGCGCGATCGCGGTCGATGACGACCTCTACCTGCGGCAGGCCCTCGGTCATGTCGAGCGTCGCCTCCGAGCAGTCTGGCACCTTATCCTTCATGATCGAGACGATCTCGTTTGCGACCTTGAGCGATTGGTCGAGATCGTCGCCGCGTATCGCGATGTCGATATCCGCGCCGGTCATTTGGTGCATCTGCCCCGCCGAGAAGCTGAGCTTCGCGGTCGGATAGTCGCCGAAATGCGCGCGAAGCTTTTGCTTAACCGTGTCCATGGTGTCGATCTGCTTGTCCGCGTCGGGGAGATTGACCGTTATCGTACCGTAATACGACTTCTCGCTCGAGAAGTGGTTTCCGCCCGTACCTACGGTCGTGATGATCGTCGTGTAGCCCTTGATCTCGTCCTTCACGATCGCCTCGAGCTGCTGGAGGAGCGCGTTCGTGTCCTCGAGCCTCGTGCCGAGCGGGAGTTCCGCCTCAAGGGTAACCGATTGGTCGCTCATGTCCGGCATGAGCCTGAGGTTCAGGCGGCCGAACATCGTGAGGCTCAGGATAAAGATGCCCGCGACCGTAATGATGGTCGCCTTTCGGTGCCGCATGACGACCTTGAGCGCGCCCGTGTACGCGGCGGTAACCCGGGCGATAAAGCCGCCAATCGCCTCGTCGGCCGCGATGAGCGTAGGGTTCCTCAGCGGCTTCGTTTTCCGCGTCTCGATGACGAGGTAATGGCTCGCGAGAACCGGCACGAGGAAGAGCGCGACGAAAAGGCTCGAGAGGAGCGCGATGATCATCGTGAAGATCATGTCGGGGAAAAGCTGTCCGAGAAATCCGAGCTCGTTCTTAAAGAAGATGATCGGGAGGAACACGCACATGTGCGTAAGGCCGCCGGCGAGAACGACCGAGAACATCTCCTGCGTGCCGATGGTCGCGGCGACGATCGGCTTCGTGCCGCGCTCGCGGTACTGGTAGATATTCTCGAGGACGACGACCGACGCGTCGACGACCATGCCGACGCCGAGTATCAATCCGGTCATGGTCATCATGTTCAGCGTGATCCCCGCGAAGTGCATGCACAGGAGGGTTATGAGAATCGAGAAGGGTATCGATATGCCCATGATGAGGGTGCTCTTCACGCTCCTGAGGAAGATGAAAAGGACGAGCATAGCGAGGATCGCGGCCTCCCATGCCGACTTGAGGAGGGACGCGACGGTATTGCGCACCTGCTCGCTCGAGTCCGAGACGAGCTCGAGCTTGACGTCGGCGGGAACGACCTTCCGGATCTCGTCGAGTTTTTTGTAGACCGCGTTCGCGACGCTGACGGTGTTCGAGCCGCTCTGCTTCGTTATCGAAACGTACACGCCCGGCTCGCCGTTGATGTACACGTACGAGCTCACGTCCTCGTAGCCCATCGCGGCCTTTCCGATGTCGGAAAGG
>DAOPYF010000078.1:0-11896 GCA_035352735.1 Treponemataceae bacterium
ATCCGCTCCGACGTGCAGACCTTCTGCCTCGGGCAGGCGGCGAGCATGGCGGCCATACTCCTCGCGGGCGGCACGGCGGGCAAGCGCAACGCCCTTCCCTCCTCGCGCGTCCTCGTCCACCAACCCTGGGGCGGCGTGCAGGGACAGGCCGTCGACATCGGCATCCAGGCGCGCGAGATCGTCAGGCTCAAGAAGCTCACGATCGAGTATTTCGCGTTCCACACCGGGAAGACCGAGGCGGAGGTTTCGCGCGACATGGAGCGCGACTACTTCATGTCCGCCGAGGAAGCCTGCCAGTACGGCATCGTCGACCAGGTGATGCAGAGGAGGAAGCATGGCAAAGCTCAGAAATGACAAGGAACAGACCTGCTCCTTCTGCGGCAAGAACGCCGACTCGAGCCGACGCATAATCGCCGGCCCGGGCGTTTTCATCTGCGACCATTGCGTCGATGTGTGCCGCGGCATCCTCGACGAGGAAAACCAGCAGCTCTCCACGGAGTTCACCGGCGATATCCCGACCCCGAAGGAAATGAAGGCGCACCTCGACCAGTACATCATCGGTCAGGAGCAGGCGAAGAAAGCCCTCTCGGTCGCGATCTATAACCACTACAAGCGCATCGCGAACCCCTCGAAGGCGCCCGAGGACGTCGTCATCGAGAAGTCGAACGTGCTCCTCATCGGACCGACCGGATCGGGCAAGACCCTCCTCGCGCGCACGATCGCGCAGAAGATGAAGGTCCCCTTCGCGATCGCCGACGCCACGACGCTCACCGAGGCCGGCTACGTCGGCGAGGACGTCGAGAACATCCTCCTCAAGCTCATCCAGAACGCGGGCGGCAACATCGCGTCCGCCGAGCGAGGGATCATCTATATCGACGAGATCGACAAGATCGCGCGCAAGGGCGAGAACGTCTCGATCACCCGCGACGTATCGGGCGAGGGCGTCCAGCAGGCGCTCCTCAAGATCATCGAGGGAACGACCGCGTCCGTGCCCCCGCAGGGCGGCAGGAAGCACCCGAACCAGGAGATGATCAAGATCGATACGACGAACATCCTCTTCATCTGCGGAGGCGCGTTCGTCGGCCTCGAGAAGATGATCGAGGCGCGCGTCGCGCAGCACCCGATGGGATTCGGCGCCGACATCAAGCTCCAGAAGGAACGCAACCTCCAGGAGCTCTACGATCAGCTCAGCCCCGACGACCTCATCAAGTTCGGCATGATCCCTGAGTTCATCGGCCGCCTGCCGATCACCGTGGCGCTCAACGAGCTCGTCCGCGACGACCTGCGGCGCATCCTCACCGAGCCCAAGAACGCGATCGTCAAGCAATTCCAGGCGTCGCTCGACATCGATAAGGTCGAGCTCGTGTTCGAGGAAGACGCGATCGACGCGATCGCCGATCTCGCGATCAAGCAGAATACCGGCGCGCGCGGGCTTCGCGCGATCGTCGAGAAGATGATGATGGAACTGATGTTCGAGATTCCCTCGATCGAGGGTAACAAGCGCGTGGTCATCACGAAGGACGTCGTGGAAAAGGCGCAAAAGCCGCAGATCGAGCAGGCCGGCCAGAAAACGGCCTAAGGCAAGGCTCAGGCTACTTCCAAAAAAACTCGCGCGATACAACGCCGCGAAAGAAATAAGCTCCGGGGAATATGCAAATCCCGGGGCTTTTTTTTTAATTTTCACAAAGACGCGCTGATGAGAAAATCCGATACGAACGTACGGCTTTACGCTACTCGACGACCGAGGCGACGCAATCGAGGGTAGCCGAGGCGCTTTGCCGCCAATCGAAATTCGTCACCCACTTGAGCCCCGAGTCGATGAGCCCGTTTCTGAGGGTATCGGTCTCGCCCGAAGGGACCTTCACGATCCGCGCGATGGCGTCCGCGATCTCCTCGGGGTTATTCTGATCGAAATAGATCGCCGATTCCCCCGCGATCTCGGGCAGCGCGCCCGCGCGCGCGCAGGCGACGGGAATGCCGCACGCCATCGCCTCAAGGACCGGGAGCCCGACCCCTTCGGCCGCAGACGGGAAGATGCACGCGTCAGAGGCCGCGTAGAGCTCGGGCAGGTTCTGATGGGGGAAATACCCGGTAAGGAGGATATCCGAAGCGACCGGGGACTTGATGACCTCGCGATGCACCATCTCGGCGTTGAGCCCGTCCGCGCCCGCGAGGACGAGGCGATGCGGCAGGCCCGTCCGCTGCTTGAAGATCGCGAACGCCTTGATGAGCTCCACGTGGCATTTTGAGGGATACGCGACCCGGGAGGCGTAGATGATGTACGGCCGCCTGATCGAGAAGGGATGGATGAGCACGGCCTCGGTCAGGGATTGCTGACGGGGATAAAAAAGGCTCGTGTCGATGCCGTTATGGATTACCGTGATCCGCGACTCCGGAATGCGGAGGTTCACGAGGTCGTCCCTGATGAAGCGGCTCGCCGCGATGATCCGGTCGACATTCTTGAGCTGCATCTTGAAAAGGTTCGCGATGAGCCCGTCGTCGGAGTTCTTCCAGGTATCGGAGAGGATATCCTGGACGACGGTCACGGCGGGAACGTCGAATTTTACCGGGAGAAGCCTGACGCCGGACGGAAAGAGCGCCGCGTCGTATTTTTGCTTTCGCGCGAAGGAGGGAAACCCGGTAATGTGCCAAAAGCGCTCGGCGAGCTGGCTATCGGAAACCGCGACGCCCGTATACGAGACCGAATCGAGCCCGGAGGTATAGGTAAAACGGTCCAATTCAGGGCCGAAAAGATCAATTGAATGTTCCGATTGCGGAAGGTTGCGTACCAGCGAAAGGACGTAGGCCCCGATTCCGGAACGGCCGTGATCGCAACCAAAAGTATCGATACCGATTTTCAACAGCATCCCCCGTTTTACGGATATAACGGGTTATTATAGCACTTTTCCGACCATTATGCTATCCTCAATTCCATGAATACCTTCTCCGAGCTTTCCGTACCAACAGAACTCTGCGCTGCTCTCGAAAAACGCGGCATTACCGTCCCGACTGCCGTCCAGCGCACGGTGATCCCGGCCCTTACCGCGGGGGAAAGCATCCTTTTCCAGTCGGAGACCGGAACCGGAAAGACCCTTTGCTATCTCCTTCCCGCGTTCATGAAATGCATGAGCGACGCCGGAAAGGATAGCCCGAAGATACTCGTCATCGCGCCAACCCACGAACTCGCCTCCCAGATAAAGACGGAGGCGGTGACCCTCGCGCAGGACTCAGGGCTCCCGATAACCGCCGCGCTCTGCATCGGCGGCGCGCCCCTGAAGCGGCAGATCGAGATGCTCAAGCAAAAGCCGACCCTGCTCGCCGGCGGCCCCGCGCGCATCCTGGAGCTCATTCGTTTAAAAAAACTTTCCGTCCGCGGCATTCAAACGGTCGTAATGGACGAAACCGACCGCATGCTCTCGCCCGAGATGCGCGACATCCTCGCCGAGCTTCTTTCGGTCATGCCGAGCGATGCCCAGTTCATCGCCTGCTCCGCGACGCTCAGTAAGTATCACGCGTCCCTTCTTGAAAGAATGATCCCCGCCCAAAGGGCACGCGCGGACGCCGAGCCCAAGCCCGAGGGAAAGGCCCCGTCGCATCGCTTACGCCTCATCTCGCTCCCGCCCGAGGAGGTGCTCAGGCGCAACATCGCGCATTGGGCGTTTTACAGCGAGGGGCGCGATAAGATCGAAACCTTGCGAAGATTCCTCGTCGCCGAAAAGCCCGCGAAGGCGCTCGTCTTCACGGCGATCGCCGGCCAGGTCGAGAATATCGCGGCGCAGCTCCGGTATAAGAAGGTTCCGTGCTCGGCGCTCTACGCGAAGCTCGATAAGCTCGAGCGGAAGAAAAACATGGATGATTTCCGCGCGGGCAGGACGACGGTGCTCGTCACGAGCGACCTTGCCGCGCGGGGACTCGATATCCCGAACGTGACCCATATCATCCAGCTTGACGTGAACGAGAACGAGGACTTTTTCATCCATCGGGCGGGACGAACCGCGCGCGCGGGAAAATCGGGGATTAACGTGATCTTCGGCGACGAGCGCGAACTCAGGAACCTCGCGCGCATCGAGAAAAAGCTTGGGATCGTGGTGTATCCCAAGGTGCTCTACGGAGGGAAGGTCAGCGAGCCAGAGCAATTCGACGACGACGGAGAGGACCCCGCCGAGACCGAACGCTGATCTCTCAACTCTGAGCTAAACCGGCACCGACGCGCGCTTTCTCTTCGCGTCGGCTCCTATCCGCTTATCATTAAAAGAAGTACTGAAATCCCGCGCTGATGTAATTATTGTACACGGTCCCAACGGCGTCCTCTCGCCAATTGGCGAGCTTCTTCGCGGCCGCGGCCTTGATCGTCTCGTCATCGGCTCCCTCGAGACTCTCATCGTGCGCGTAGATCTCGCTCGTGACGTCGGGATTGATGTTCATCTCGAAGCGATAGCCGAACTTGAAGAGCATGTGACCGCCGGTCTTGAGTATCGGGAGCCTGCACGCCACGTCGAAGCCCGTTTGCCAAATGTATTGGATCGTTTCCTGGGTCAGGAACGGCGTCGAGTAGAAGTACGCGTGGCCGGCGTCCGATCCCGACGAATTTCGGATTGACCCGTCGGTCACGTACGATCCTTTGCCGGTCAGGTATTCCTTCACCCAGTCGTACCCGATGTCCTCGTTCACGTTCGCGTGCCTGATGAGCGTTCCGACGAAATCGACGTCGACGTCCTCAAGCGGCCGGATCTTGATCTTGAGGTTTATGCGATCGGAGTTCGGGTCGAGCGCGGCGCCGAAGCTCTCTCCCGCCTGGGTGTAGTTTTGGTAATTGGGCTCGCTCGTGTCGAGGTCCTCGCTCCCCTTATGGCTATAGGTATACGGCGTGACCATCGTGTAGTTCAGCGAGATGAGCGTGAAGAGCCCCGACTTCCGCGGCGCGTAGGATGCGCCGATCTGCCCGGCGATTCGCCACTTCGTATCGAATTTCAGTTTCACGAGATCGTTAAAGCTCAAATCGTCGGCGTTCAGGACCCCGTCGATCTTGAGTCCCTCGATCGGCTTAACGGTGAACATCCCGCCGATGTAGTTGTTATCCGCGAAGCCGGTATTCCCCTGGCTGATCATGTACGGCGAAAGCGGGAGGATATAGAGGGGATCGAACCGACCGCCGTAGATGACGGATTCGAGGATCGAAACCGAAAGCCATTCGTAGGGATGATAGTCGATCGAGTGGATCGAAACGAATTTCTCGGGGTAATACTTATCGGGATCGTCGTCAGCGGTCGCGGACAGGGTATAGAACGAGACGTTAAGGCCCCATGGGTTCCGGTAGAACGCGAAATCGAGCTGCCCGGTATGGAGCGCCTGGGGACCGACGATGATCCCATCATAATGGAAGGGGCCCCAGGAACCGCGCATGAGCCCGGCGTTGAGATAGTAATCGGGCGTGCCAATCGCGATCGATGAATTGACCGAAGGAAGGATCCACATCGGGCCTGCCTTCGCGTTGTCCTCGACGATATCCTTCGCAGAGCCCTGTCCCGCGGGGATAAGCTCCTCGGAGCGGAGCTTGTTCGTGGCCCATCCGTCGACGGAGACGCTCGCCGATACCTTTTCCGACATGAAGAAGTTAAGATCGATCGCGAGCGCGATGTCGAGTTGCTTGAACCCATTATAGCTATCGATGGCCGCTCCGGTCTTGTAGCCGACGGTGAGGACCCTGCCGAAGATGCGCTTAGCGTGCGCCTCGGCGATCTGCCTTTGGGTCGCGTCGCCCTTGGCGATAACCTGGTCGAGAATCGACTTTACGAGCTGCTGGGGATAGGGCCTAGCCGCGGGAAGGTTATTCACGAGCCCCATGGTTTCCCACACGACGAGGTCGTCGTAGAAGTAATCGTAGGGATCGGCGGCTACCTGGGCGAAGAGGGTCGTCGACGCGAAAAGGCCGACTAATAGGATGGACAAGAAACGGGCTCTCATGTTTTCCCCTTACTGATGCGGTGACCGGAAACGGGGTGACCCCTTGGCGAGCGCGCGTCTCATGGACTCGATGCGCCTCGCGAGAAACCGGTACCCCACTATACCCGAGTTTGCCCCCGAACCTCAAGCCGTCAGCCCTTTCCCGACAAGGCCTCGCGCGAAACCGAGCCCCCAAAAAAGATCACGAAAAGGAATGGATAAAGCGCATGACCTCGTCGAGCCCGTTTCTGATTTTCAGCTTCGCGATACGCGCCTGGACGTCCCGAACCATGGCCGGGTCGCCGATGACGCGCTCGGCCTGCGCAATGATCTCCTTGGGCTTTTTGACAGACCAACCGGCGCCGCTATACACGGCGAAGAGCACGTTCCCGAGTTCCTGGCCGCGGATGAAGGTCGAGAAGATCACGGGCTTACCCACGGCAAGCACCTCCATGACCGTCGAGGCGCCGCCCTTCGTGATCACGCAGTCGGACACGTTGAGGAGATCGGGCATAAACGAGACGAAATCGTAGACGATGACGTTCTCGGCCTTTTTCCAGTCGACGAGCAACTGCACCTGCCGCTTAAGCAGGCGGTTCTTTCCGCACACGACAAGCAGGATCTCGTCGCGCTTTTTCGAGACGAATTCCGACACGATGCGGTCGGCGCTCCGAAGCCCTTCCCCGCCCCCGGCGATAAGAAGTATCTTCCGGTCAAGCGGGAGCTTCAGCCTTTTTTTGGCCTCGATAACCTCTTCTTCGGTATACCGCCTGTCATATGCGCGGTTGAGGATAAACGGAAACGCGTGCACGCGATCGGGCGCATACCCATACTTCTCGATCGCTTCCTTTCGGAGCTTCTCGGAAAAAACGACCAACTCCATTCGCTTTTCATGGAACCAGATCGCGTGGGCGGTATAGGGGTCGGTGACGAGGGTAATGAGGGGTATCGCGGGGTTCAGGCGATCGAGCGCCTTCCGAGCGACGTCGATGAGCACCTCATGGAGGCATACGACCTTGGTGATCCCGTTATCGCGGAAAAAACGATAGAGGTGGCTCTCCCCATGAATCGAGACGAAATAACTCCCGAGTTTTCTGCACAGGGAATGCTCGGTCATGCGGTAAAACAGGACATAGGACGGCTCGAAATAATTCGATGAGACGAGATAGCCTTTTTCGAAAAAAAGCCGGCAAAACACCATCTTATCGCTAAAGCCGTTGCAAAGGAACGCCTTGTCGTCATCGGGCCAGGCCTTTTCAAGGCCGCTCGCGAGCGCCTTTGAGGGAGCGATATGGCCGCCCCCGGTATTTAAATAAAGGAAAGCAATTTTCTGCTTCATAATTTCCCCATAGTATATCCGCATAACTCGAGCATGGGCAAGTCTTACCTGTACAAATGTCGGTTAGGAAGCTATACTGGACGAATGAATATCGCGTTATTTTCAGATAGTTACCTTCCCACAAAAAGCGGTATCGTCACGGTCGTCATTCAGCTTCGCGCGGCGCTTGAGGCGATGGGTCACCATGTCGTCATCGTGACGGTCGAGACGACCCCCGAATCAAAAAGCGACGAGGATCCCTGCATATTCCGCGTTCCTTCCATACCGCTCGGCCTTGGCACCGACCAATTCGTCGGCTTCCCCCAGAAGCGGAAGATCATCAAATTCCTCCGCGAGCATCATGTCGAGATCATCCACTGCCACACCGAGTTCTACATCGCGCACGCGGCTAAGCGAGTCGGCAAGGCCATGCACATCCCGACGATCGCCACGACGCATACGATGTGGGAGGATTTCTACGATTATTACCTGCCTCTTGCCCGCTTGATACCGGTTAAGGTCATTCGCCGCCTCGTCAAGCGCCTCTACCGCAAGTTCTACGCGTTCATCAACGTATCGACGAAGGCCCGCGACTATTTCAAGAGCGACTTCATGCTCCCGGACATCCCGTCGGCCGTGGTACCGAACGCCGTCGACACGGACGCGTTCCTGTCGCGACCCGATACCCCCGAGCAATTCGCGCAAATGAGGAAGAACTGGGGCATCGGCGACAAGGATATCCTCCTTCTTTTCGTCGGCCGCATCGGCGAGGAAAAAAGGGTACTCGAGCTACTCGACGTCGCGCTTGAGGTAACCGCCGCCCGAAAGAACGTGAAGGCGCTCTTCGTCGGGAACGGCCCCGCCATCGAGCAAATGCGCCAGGCCGTGCACAAGGCAAACGGCGATGGGCAGGTGATCTTCACCGGGTTCGTCAACTGGACGGAGCTACATACATATTATGGCATGAGCGATATCTTTATGACCTGTTCCCTTTCGGAGATGCACTCGATGACGATTCTCGAAGCCCTCCTATCGGGTCTTCCGATCTGCACCAGGCGCGACGCGAGTTATCTCGATACCGTCTACCCGGGAAAGAACGGCTATCTCGGCAACACGGATGAGGAGGTCGCGCGCGGGATCCTCGAGCTCGTCGACGACCCCGACAAGCGGCGCGAATACGGCAAGAGAAGCCTCGAGATCTCGCGCACCTTCTCGATCGCCAATCATGCAGAAAAGACGATCGCGTTCTACAAGACCGTGCTCGCGTACTATCCCCATCCGGTCAACGAGGCAACGCTTAGAAAGAACGTCGAAGGATAATCTCCTCGGCGCGAATCGTCCCTGCGCGGCGCGAACGGCAAGTGCTTTTTTGCTTTCCTTTCGCGCCTGATTCTTAGTTGATGCGATAGTTTGATTGAGGTATTTTTTTAACCGTGAACCGCGAAGAAAAAGAAACCCTGTATACCTTCCTCGAAACCGCCGATCGCATGCTTTCGGGCGGCACCGTGCCGCGCGCGGCCATGCCCTCTTTTACCGACGACACGGTTTCTGCGGACGGTGCGCGAGGCGAAACGTCCGATGGCGTCCCAGGTCCCGCGCGCATGGAGGACTCGGGCGCGCCGACCGAATCGATCGCGGAGATCGCAAGCCGGATCGCCTCCTGCGATCGGTGCGTCCTGTGCCAAACCCGAAAGAACGTCGTTCCCGGAATCGGCCCTGAGCGGCCGCTCGTCATGGTCATCGGCGAAGGACCCGGCGCGGACGAGGACGCGCAGGGAGAGCCCTTCGTCGGGAAGGCGGGCCAGCTCCTCGATAAGATGCTCCTTGCCATCGGGCTCTCCCGAAAGGAAAACTGCTTCATCGCGAACGTCGTGAAGTGCCGGCCGCCCGAGAACCGCGACCCCGCCCCCGAGGAGGCCGCGGCCTGCGCGCCCTTCCTCGAGGCGCAAATCTACGCCCTCAGGCCCCGCGCGATCCTCGCGGTCGGAAGGGTCGCCGCGCAAAACCTCCTGAAGACAACGGACGGCATCGGGAAACTTCGCGGGCGGATCTTCGACTATCGCGGCATTCCCTTGATGCCGACCTACCATCCAAGCGCGCTCCTCCGCGACGAGAACCTCAAGCGTCCCGCGTGGGAGGATCTCAAGCGATTCAAAACCGAGCTTCTCGAAGACGGTAACCCCTGATGCCGACCTGGCTCGAAGTCGCGTTTAACCTTCCCGTATATCAGACCTTCACCTATCGGGCCCCCGAGAAAGCCGGTTCCCAAGACACGGCCGAATCCTTCGTCGGGCGCCGAGCCGAGGTTGTCTTCGGCTCGCGGCGCATCGCGGGCTTCGTGATCGGCGAAAGCGCGCGGCTTCCCGAGGGCTGCCCGCTCGACGAGGGCAACATCAAGGAAGTCGTACGCATGGTCGACGAGAGCCCGATCTTCGGCATGAACGAGATATCGCTCGCGCGATGGATCGCGCAATTCTACCTCTGCGCCGAGGGCGAGGCCCTTGGCGCGATGCTTCCCTCTGGCAGGCGCGAAAGCGAAACCGGCGGGATCGCCTTCGACGATTTCGACTTCGAGGGCGAGTCGCGCGAGCTTTCCGGCGAGCAATCGCGCGCGGTCGCGGGAATCCTCGACCCCGAGGCAAAGTCTCCCGCCTACCTTTTCGGCGTCACCGGCTCGGGGAAGACCGAGGTCTTTCTCCGCGCGGCCGAAAGCGTACTCGCGCGGGGCCAAGGCGTCATCTATCTCGTGCCCGAGATCTCGCTCACCCATCAGGTCATCGAGTCCGTCGTCTCCCGATTCGGGACGCTCGCCGCGGTCCTCCACTCGGGGCTCTCGGGCAGCAAGCGGCTCGCCGAATGGATGCGCATCAGGCGCGGCGAGGCCCGCATCGTCGTCGGCGCGAGAAGCGCCGTCTTCGCGCCCGTCGGGAACCTCGGGCTCATCATCATCGACGAGGAGCACGACGGCTCGTACAAATCGGGCACGACGCCGCGCTATCACGCGCGGCAGGTCGCGATGCATCGCGCGAGCTGCGCGGGCGCGGCGCTCGTCATGGGAAGCGCGACCCCCTCGGTCGAGGCCTGGCATCAGATGAAGACCGGCGCTCTCAGGGAGTTTACCTTGACGCGGCGACTCGCGGGCGGCGCCGTTCCCGAGATTCGCGTCGTCCCGCTCGGCGGGACCGACGGCGCCCTTTCGGGTTCACTCATAGACGAGATTCGGCAATCGAAGGAAGCGGGCAGGCAGTCGATCATCTTCCTGAATCGCAGGGGGTTTACCCATTTCTTCCGCTGCAACACCTGCGGCTACGACCTCAAGTGCAAGAACTGCTCGGTGCCGCTGACCTGGCACCGAACCCAGGGTATCATGAAATGCCATTACTGCGGTTACCAGACCAAGCCCCCGACGGTTTGCCCCGAATGCGGGTCGCTCGATACGGGCTACGCGGGATTCGGGACCGAGTTCATCGAGGACGAGGTCAGGCGGACTTTCCCGGAGTATACCGTGCAGCGCGTCGACACCGATACCCTCACGAAGAAGGACGAGCTCAAGCGCGCGCTTTCGGACTTTCGCGACGGAAAGGTCGACATTCTCCTCGGCACGCAGATGGTCGCGAAGGGCCTCAACTTCCCCGGCGTTAGGCTCGTGGGGATTGCGCTCGCCGACACCGGGCTCCACATGCCCGACTTCCGCGCGGCCGAGCGAACGTTCGCGCTCATCGTCCAGGTCGCAGGACGCGCCGGGAGATTCTTCCCCGACGGCCGGGTTATCATCCAGACCTGGAGCCCGAAGAACCCGGCGATCGCGTACGCCGCGAACGGCGACGTCGAGGGTTTTTACGCGTACGAGCTCGCGCAGCGCGAGCTTCTGGGCTTTCCGCCCTATTCGCGCCTTGTCCGCCTCGTCTTTCGGAGCAAGGACCCCGAGGTCTCGGCGCGGGGAGCCGAGGGCGCGCGCGAAATCCTTTCAAAGCACGTACCCGCTGACGCAGAGATCATGGGCCCCGCCGAATGCCCGCTCGCGGTCATCGCGGGGAACCATCGCCATCAAATCATCATCCGCGGCAAGCACCTCGCGCCGATCGCGCACGCCGCGCGCCTGTTCCTCACCGGATATAAGCCCCTTCCCGCCCTCTACATCGAAGTCGACGTCGACCCGGTAAGCTTACTCTAAGCGGCGGCGGCTCCTTTCGTCGCAGGTTCAAAGCGTGCGGTTTCGTTTGTTGGGAAGCGCGTACGTTGATGAAAAGGAAATCAGTATCTGATGTTCCAGAGAAAGAGCCCCGTCGAGGGAGCGGTAGGCCCGGCGAGCTTCCGCTCGCGGGATTCAAGTATTCGCGTAAACTCGTCGATCTCCGCGCCGCGTTCCTCGAGATACAAAAGCGTGCCAGTGATCGAGCGAACCATCTTCCAAAGAAAGGCGTTCGCGCTGATCTCGAAGACGACCTTCTCTCCTTCGGGATAGAAGACCGCCTTATATAGATAGCGGAAGCGCGTGTGGCTTTGATCCCCGGCCGCGGTGAAGGTCGAGCAATCGATCTCGCCTGAGAGGGCCGACGCCATCCGGTTGAGGCGGGCTAGGTCGGGCCAACGCCCGATATACCAAACGTAGGGCATCTCGTGCGCGGGGCAGCG
>DAOPYF010000079.1:0-4025 GCA_035352735.1 Treponemataceae bacterium
GGCATCGACCCGGTGAAGATCAAGTTCCTCACCTACATGCTCCTCGGGATCTGCTGCGCGGTCGCGGGCTTCATCGCGGTCACCAAGGCGGGTAGGCACGACAGCGTGAACATCCTCAAGTTCGTCGAGATGGACGCGATCCTCGCGGTCGCGATCGGCGGAAACTCGCTCGGCGGCGGAAAGTTCAGCATCACCGGTTCCATCATCGGCGCGTACACGATCGAGATGCTGAGCCGGACCCTCCTCAGGCTTGAGGTCGGTACCGAGACGATCAAGGCCTTCAAGGCGGTGTTCATCATCATCCTCATGGTAATCGCCTCGCCCGTCGTCAGGGATTATATCGCGCGGGCGAAGATACGGATAAGCGCCGAGTCCTTTGGCGACGGCTCGCCGGCCAAGAAGGAGGCGTAAGGTGGAAACGCAAAAAACGCTCAAGTCAAAAGAAGCGCTGTCGAACTCCAATCTCCTCTTCATCATCGCGGCGGTCATCTTCGCGCTGATGTACGGGTTCGCCATGCTGCGCTTTCCGGGAAGCTTCCTGCAGTTCCAGACCTTCTTCGACCTTTTTAGCCTGAACGCGCCGCTCATCATCCTGACGCTCGGCCTGAGCATCGTCATGATCGGCGGCGGCATCGACATCTCGGTCGGGGCGGTAACCGGGCTCGTGACCATGTGCTGCGCGGTCCTGCTCGAATCGAAGGGCGGAAGCGTCGGGGGGGCCTTGCTCCTCGCGCTCGGCATCGGCGTCGCCTTCGGCCTCCTCCAGGGGTATCTCATCTCGTACCTCGAGATACAGCCGTTCATCATCACCCTCGCGGGCATGTTCCTCGCGAACGGGCTTTTGACGACGATCCACAAGGACCCGATCAACGTCACCAACGAGGCGTTCGTCGCGCTCCGGGACTACAACATCGTCATCCCGTTCTTGGGCAACAGCAACCGGCTCGGGAACTTCATCCCGCTCGAGATCAAGCTCGGCACCGTGATCGTCCTGGCGCTCATCCTGCTCCTCTTCGCGCTCATGAAGTGGTCGCGCTTCGGCCGCAACCTCTACGCCGTCGGCGGCAACAGCCAAAGCGCCTTGATGCTCGGCATCAACGTGCGGAAGACTAAGTTCATGTCGTACCTGCTCTGCGGCGTGCTCTCGGGCATCGCGGGCTTCGTGTACATCATGACGACCGGCGCGGGCAACGTGGGAAACGCGTCGGGCTTCGAGATGAAGGCGATCGCCGCGGCGATCATCGGCGGCACGATGCTCACGGGCGGCGTGGGAAACCTCTTCGGCTCCCCGATCGGCGCGCTCACCCTCCTGACGATCAACGAGCTCATCCGCGCCGCGGGCGTCAACTCGAACTTCCAGGCGATCGTGAGCGGGCTCTTGCTCTACGTGTTCATCGTCCTCCAGAGCGTCGTCGTGTGGATGCGCGGCAGCGGGAAGTTTAAGCTTGCCTTGCCGTCCTGGCTGCGGCTCCGAAAAGAGTCGTCGTAGGCAAAGCGATTTTTTAGCGACTGACGAAGCCTCCTCGGGATATCCCGAGGAGGCTTTTTTTTCTCAGCGTCGCGTTCTCGAAGCCCTTCGCTGGCGGAGCGCGACAGCCGCTAGCGGAGCGCGGCGAGTCCGCCTGCGTTGACGACGTCGGAAAATCCCGCCTGCGAAAGGATACGGGCCGCCTGCGCGGCGCGGGCGCCCGAGGCGCAGTAAACGACGATCGGTTTATCCTTGGGAAGCTCGGCGAGCCGGCCGGGGAGGGCGTCAAGGGGAATGTTCCTTGCTTTTGGGTAGGCGCCCGAGGCAAACTCGCCCTTGGTGCGGACGTCCACGACGACGGCGCCCCGTGCGATTTTATCCTTGACGAGCGAAGGCTGCGCCTTGCGGGAACCGAGCCGTTTCAGGATGAAGTAGGCCACGGCGACGGCGATCGCGATAATCCAGAGTAAGTTCGTATCCATGCGGTCCTCCTTAGCATATACGTCAATCCTATCGCGGATCGCGCGCCTCGTCGGTGACAAGGTCACGTTCCCGTGGCGGTGAAATACCTTATGCTTATAGGAGAGCGCCCCGACCGGGGCGCAAAAGGGGATATCATGAAACGAAATGTCGGTACGGTAGACAGGATCATTCGCATCGGCGTAGGAATCGTAATCGCGGCGGCGGGTATCTATTTCCGGAATTGGCTCGGCCTAATCGCGATCATCCCGCTCGCGACGGGAATCGTCGGTTTTTGCCCGCTTTACCTCCCGTTTGGCATTTCAACGCGGCGAAAGGATTCCTAACTGCGGTAACCCGCGCGGGAAGTACTCGCCCCCACGCGGGTTAGGTTTGCGACCCCGCCTTTTGCCGCGCTGGGTGACGCGCTGGCGCCGTTATCCGGTAGATGGGAAGGTTTGCCTAAGCAACAGTATCCCGAGCGATTACGGCATAACGAAACGAGTAATCCAGGTGACCCGGAAAAATACGCTATACAGCGTGAATTTGTCTTTCCAGGTCACGGAGGAACGGCTCGATGGAGCCGGTAACGGGAGTTTCCTCTTTAAGTGAAAGCGGAAGTTGCATGTTGTCCTTGCATTCCATCTTTTTATCGCGCCAAAGTGGATTCAATACTATGCATGCGCCGCCATCATAGACGGCGATCGATACGTATAAATCGCAGTCACCGGTCCCTAAGTGAAGCTTATTGAGCTCTTCCTTAATGTCTTCCGGCTTTAGCCTGCGCAATTCCGAACACAGCCAACTGATCTGTTCCGAAGAGAGTATGCACTTCTTGGTGGGGTAGGGTCCGACGCCGTTCACGAATATCGTGCCGGAAATCAAGAAGTGATCGGTTTTTCTTTTCTTAATCGTCCAGTCGAATCGTCTATCCTTGGTTTCATCGCTGTCCCAAAGTTCCTTGAACAAGAAACCTTTGAGCTTATTGCCTTCCACGATCTGCCTAAACTCGTCAGTGACAAAAACTTCCCGGTAGATTGCCTGGTTGCCATCAAGATAGCATTTAAAGACCGGCGGATAGGAAATATCCGATCTGAAATGATACTTCTCGACTCCGAGCAGGTTGCTCTTATAATATTCGAATACGGTTTTCTCCCGGTCAAGCGCCGCGATTTTCGTGAGCACATTCATGAGGTAGAATGTTTTCTTCGAGCTTGAATCGACGGCATCGAGAAACTGAAAAGCGACATCGGCGCATTCTTTCATGAGAATATTTTTTGCATGATCCGATATCATTGGCGTGCCGAGCAAGTCCGGATAATCTCCGGGCTCGGGCAAGAGGCGATACTCGTCCGGCCGTATGTCTATCTTTTGCCAAGATTCCAGCGGTTCGCCGAATTTAACGGACGTTGTCAAATCGTCATCGTCATCATTGACATAGCCGAAACTCCGATAGTGGTTTACGTCTGGTTCGAGCTCGTATATTTTCATGTCTACGGTATCGGCAGGAACATGTCTCCTGGGAAGCGGGATTTACGCCGAAAATATATAGGCATACTGCCTAAACGGAGGAATACGTGAAAATTGAAATGAATGAAGAGATCGATGCGAATGAGCTGAATGATTTGCTCGAAACGAATAAATGGCGGATTCAGGATACGTCAAAACTGGAAAAGGCTTTGGCGTTGAGTTGGTGCTGGCTGACCGCAAGAAACGAGCGGTCGCAACTTATTGGATTCGTTCAGGTTCTGTCGGATGGGATTCGACATGCATATATACTTCGCTTAATCGTGCATCCCGACTATCAAAGAAAAGGAATCGGGACGGAATTGATGAATAGGCTAATGGAAGTGTTCAAAGAGAATAATCTTTTGCCGACCTTAGTCGCTGCGCCGGGAAAAGATAAATTCTATGAAAAGTTTGGTTTTAAACAAGAATGTAAGGAAATGAAAGCCATGTGCATCAGATAAAAGGCCTCCGTAGCGCGTTCGGAGCTTTGCGAGAACGCGCACGTTAATAAACTTCTTATCCGCACCCGAGCGGCTTTTTTTCTTGCGCGAGGGATCCAAAGCGTGTTCGCAGCGAAGCGAGAACACGC
>DAOPYF010000079.1:4125-11882 GCA_035352735.1 Treponemataceae bacterium
ACGTCAATAAATTCCCACTCCGCACCCGAGCGCTTTTTTTTATTGCGCGAGGGATCCAAAGCGTGTTCGCAGCGAAGCGAGAACACGCACGTCAATAAATTCCCACTCCGCACCCGAGCGCTTTTTTTTATTGCGCGAGGGATAGAAGCGGTATGAGAAACGCGTTGGGCGTTTCTCATACAAGCGGAAAGCCCGGCCGGCCGATGGGTTTTTCCCGCCGAGTAGGCGGCTGACCGGGAAATTCCGGCGCGCCCATGGATTAACGCGGTTAAATAGTAACCGTGTAAAAAACGCGCGAAGCAACGCAAACCCGCTAAACATTATGAAATTTTGACATTTTAGGTGTATCCTGTTGCATATGAAAAATGGTAATAACGATGAACAGATATTCGTAACGACCCCGCTTCTTCCTTCAATCGCTGACCTTCAGCCCTATCTTGAGGATATCTGGAAACGCAAGTGGATCACGAACAACGGCCATTACCACGCCGAGTTGGAGAAGGCCCTTTCCGAGTATCTGGGCGTTCCCTATCTGAGCCTTTTCACGAACGGAACCCTTCCGCTCATTACCGCGCTCCAGGCGCTGAACGTCACGGGCGAGGTGATCACGACTCCTTTCAGTTTCGTGGCGACCTCTCACGCGATATGGTGGAATCGCCTTACCCCGGTGTTCGTCGATATCGACCCGGAGACCGGCGATCTTGATCCCGATAAGATCGAGGCCGCGATTACCGATAAGACGTCGGCCATCATGCCCGTTCACGTGTACGGAAATCCCTGCGACTCCGAGAGGATCAGGCGAATCGCCGACGCCCACGGGCTCAAGGTGATCTACGACGCCGCCCATGCCTTCGGCGTCAGGGTAAACGGCTCGTCGGTGCTGCTCGAGGGAGACATGGCGACGCTCAGCTTTCATGCCACGAAAACGTACAACACGATCGAGGGCGGCGCGCTCGTCTGCCGCGACGCGGAAACGAAGCGGCGCATCGACCGCATAAAGGACTTCGGCATCGATAGCGAAACCTCCGTGATCGAGCCGGGGATTAACGGCAAGTTCGACGAGGTCAGGGCGGCGTATGGCCTCCTCAACCTGAAGGGCATCGACGCGGCGATCGCGCACCGGAAGGGCGTCGCGCAAAAATACCGCGCGGCGCTCTCGGGCGTCCCGGGGATCACGCTCTTTCGCGAGCGGAAGGACGTGACGTACAATTACTCGTATTTCCCGATATTCGTCGACGGGGACGCGTACGGCACGACGCGCGACGGGCTCTATGAGGCCCTCAAGGCGAAGGGTATCTTCGCCAGGCGGTATTTTTATCCGCTCATAAGCGAGTTCTCGACCTATCGCGGCCTTCAGTCGGCAGACCCCGCGCATTTGCCGATCGCCTCGAGGATGTCGGCCCAGGTGCTTTGCCTTCCCATTCATCACCAAATTTCGGAGGCGGACATCGATCGCATTCTTTCCGTTGTCATAAGCAAATAGTTACGGTGTTATATAAAAAGGAACAAAAAAATGAAGTACGCGCCAATCATCATCCCGACCCTCGACCGCTATGACCATTTCGTAGCGTGCGTCGAATCGCTCAGGCGAAACGCCCATGCCGAAGAGACCGAGCTTATCGTCGGCCTCGATTTCCCGCCCGCGCCGAAGTACGAAGAAGGATTCAGGCGCATAGACGGCTACCTCTCCGGGCTTTCCGGGTTTAAGGCCGTTACGGTCTTGCGCCGTACGGCAAACATGGGCGCCATCGCGAACATCAAGGATCTCCTCGCGTACGCGTTCGAGAGAAACGATCGGCTTATTTTCAGCGAGGACGATAACGTGTTCGCGCCGAATTTCCTCGACTACGTGAACCGGGGGCTCGAGCGCTACGAGAAGGACGCTACCATCGGGTCCATATCCGGATTTTCCTATCCGGTGCCGATGCCTGAGTCGGGCTCGACGGTCGTGAAGATGCAGCGGTATTTCAGCGATTGGGGCTTCGGCGTCTGGAAGGACCGCTATCTCAAGATCAAGACGGACCTCGACAACGCCTGGGTCAGGAACATGCTGCGCGACCCTCAAATGAGAAGGACGCTCCGCTCGAAGAGCAGGAAGAACTTCGTCTACTCGGTGCGCCTCCTCAAGCGCCAAGACATTCGCCCGATGGATTACACTAACTCGATCTTTCAGACCGTGCATAACGCCTATACGATCATGCCGAAAGTTACCCTGGTAAAAAACGAGGGCTTCGACGACACGGGCGTGCATTGCAATTCAAAAGACAAACAAAACGTAATCCTCAAAGAGCTTCTCGCCAATCAGGTTCTCGATACTAGAACGGAATTCCCCGAGTTCATCATCGACGACTCCGAAACGGCGCTTGTCAACGAACGCGTCGATAAAAGTCCCGTCGGCAATTACAGCAAGAAGGATTTTCAAATGGCGCAGATCAAGGTTCTCCTGCTTCGCGCTGGCCTTATCGACCTGCTGTACGCGATAAAGAACGGACGCAAAAAGATGGCGTCGTCGGGAAAATAAGACGCGATACGGCGCTCACCCCAGCGTGGGGGAAGCCTTGCCGTTTTCGCGGTAGTCACGATGGGATAGTTTTTCTTCGTACATTCGGCGATCGGCGAGCGTCATGAGGTCGCTCAGGGTATAGTCCCCCCCCATTTCAGAAGAATGCGCGAAGCCAATTGAGGCCATGACCTTCCAGGATTTGCCCGACGAAGCGTTTAGTTCCCGCAGCAGGGCGTCCATGCGCCGGCGGACCGCGTCGACTTCGGACGGCGGGCAGTCGGACGCGAGCACGGAAAACTCGTCGCCGCCGAGGCGGGCGATTACATCGGTATCGCGAAACGCCTTGCGCAAGATCCCGGCAAAAGAGGTAATAAACCAATCGCCCGCGGCGTGGCCAAAGGTGTCGTTGACCCGCTTGAGCCCGTCGAGGTCGGCGAACGCGAGCATCACGTCGCCCCGCTTTCGCCCGTTCACGCGCAAATCGCGCTCGGCAAAGGCCATGAAGCCCCGCCTGTTCAGCAAGCCCGTCAACTCGTCGCTGATCGACTGAACCTCAAGGAGCCGGCGCGCCTCGGACAGATCAGCCACGGCCGCGCGGAGCTCGGCGGTACGCTCGTCGACGAGGCGGGAAAGTTCCTCGGCATAGTGCCGCTCGCGTTCCTCGTTGCGCATTTGCAGGATCGCCGCGCTCATGTGCTCGCGCAAAAGCTCGATGATGGCCGTGCGCTCGGCGATGCCCGAAACGACCATGAAGCCGAGGCTTTCGTCGCCCAGATAGAGCGGCAGCACGATCAGGGAATCGGGAACGTCGCAGTCCGGCAACAGCGCCTCCGTCCGATAGACGCGGCCCGTCAGGGATTCCTCGCTGGAAGCGACTACCCGTACCGTCGCGCGGTCGGGCGCGTATTCGGAAACGAGCCACCACTCCAGTCCGGCCATGCCGAACACGGACCGGAGTCCGTCTCCCAGGCGCTCTGCGCCCGTAAAACCGAGCAATTCGCCGACGATACGCCGTAGGTTTAATTCCTCCTCCTTGACCCGGCGTTCCCCGACAATCCGCAATTCGGTAGCGGCGGCCACGAGGACGGCGAGCGCATCGACCCTCCGCTTGCCGTCGATTCCCCGCTCGGCGACCATGGCGCTGACGCGCAGGAAAATCCCCGCCGCGGATTCGCGCGAGGAATCGGCCTCGAGGAGCAAGGCGCGCGCGTCCTCGAAGGAGAGCGTCATGAGGAACGCGTCAAGAAGCAGGCGTTCGCGCCCCGATTCGCTCCGGGAGACCGTGTCCCGGAGCATGAGTTCCGCGGGGTCGCAGCCGCAGGAGCGTCGATACGCGATATTCGTCGGAATGACCCGGGTACCGGGCGGAACGCGCTCGCCGCGCAGGGCTTGCCCGGCGGCGGTGAATGCCATGAGCATCAGCTCGTCGATGGGCTGCCGTATCGTGGTCAGGGGAGGGGCCTGTTCCCGCGAGATCTCGAGATCGTCGTAACCGACGATGGATACGTCGGACGGAACGGAATACCCGCGCCGCTCCAATTCGCCGAGCGCCCAAACCGCCATGACGTCGTTCGCGCACACGAGCGCGTCGAAGGTTTTTTTTCGCTCGTCGAGCAGCACCCGAATCGCCTCAGTGCCCGCCTCGCCGAGAAACGTTCCCCGATACACGAGATCCGGGTCCACGGCGAGCCCCGCGTCGGCCATTCCCCTGAGGTAGCCCTGATAGCGGTCGTCGGCGTCGGTGATGCCGAGCGGGCCGGTTATGCAGGCGATCCTCCGGCGACCGTGCCGCTCGGCGAGATGCCGAACGAGCGCGGCGGTGGAATCGAAGCCGTCCGCGCGAAAGCAGACGAGGTCGGGGAAATCTATCCCGATGTGAATGATCGGCAAACCGTGGAGCCGCTCGCAGAAATCGACGAAATTGCCCGTCCCGACCGTATTAGCCAGCGAAGCGGAAAGGCTCACGATCGCCCCGACCCGATCGGACGACACGAGGGAATACACGTCGTTTCGCTGGAAGTTCACGGCATCGGCCGCCTTCAGGTACCCGCCGGGAAAGGCGATTATCCGCAGGCCCAAGGCGCGCGCGGCGGCGATCGACTCGCGCCAGGCGTCGATGGTGTAGCGTTCGTAGAGCGTATCAAGGAGAAGCGCGACGGTATTTCCCGGTCCCTGGGTCATTCCTTAAGTATACGAAATGGCCGTTCGCTTTGCGAGATCGCGCCATGGCTCGCCGGGGGGATCAGCGACCGCCTGGCGGATCAACAACCGCCTGGCGGATCAGCGACCGCCGGGCGGATCAGCGACCGCCGCGGGGCCATACCTTTTTGCCCTTAAAATCGACATACGTAGAATCGTCGTCGTTGCCGCAGACGGCAAGCGCTCCCTCAAAGACCGCCGCGAAATCGTACGCGCAGGGGAGCAGCGCCTTGCCCGAGGCGTTGATAAGTCCCCAGCGCCCGTCCTTGCGCACGGCGGCGACCCCGGAAACGAAATCCTTCGCTTCTTGGTACCGGGGTTTGATCGCGACGCGGCCCGAGGAATCGACGAAGCCATAAAGGCCGTTTGACTCGTACCGCGCGCGGCCGCACGAGAAATCGTAAAGGTTCGTGGCGCCCTTCACGGGCGTGAACTTTCCCTTGGCGTCGACGAAGCCTAAAACCCCGTCGTTCGTCTCGACCCGCGCGAAACCGCCGCGGAAATCCCAGGCGGTCCGATACGCGGCCGGGATCGCGACGTTGCCGTCCTTTCCGATGAAACCGTACATCATTTCCTTTCGATAGATCGCGTACCCTCCGTGAAATGATTCGAGGACTGGGTAGTTGTCGACGGCAAACGCGACCGTGCCGGTTCGGTCGATGTATTCGTACTTACCGCCCGCCTTCACGAGCGCGACACCCTCGGAAAAGCCCTCGGCTTCGTCGTATCGGAGCGGGATCGCGAGCGCGCCCGCGGCGTCGAGGTATCCGTACTTACCCCCGATCCTGACGTACGCGAGGCCTTCGGAGAAATCGCCGAGATAGCCGGCGTAGGGCTTGATTCCCATCTTCTTTTCGTCGATCACCCGTTTGCCCGAATGGTCGATCCAGTAAATCCTGTCGTCGAGGATCGCGCGCGAAAGGCCGCTCGCGAACGCGTCGGCGAACTCATACAGCGGTTCAATCGCGACCCGTCCCGTTCGGTCGACGAACCCGAACTTTCCCCCCACCTCGATCCGCGCGAGCCCTTCGTGGAATTCCTGCATATCCTCATACTGGGGCGCGACGACGATCGCGCCGTTCTCGTCGAGGCAGCCGTATTTACCGTTTTGGGTAACGACCGTCATCCCCTCGGAATAGGGGCATGGTCCCATAAAATCGGGATTGACGACGAGACGCCCCGTCTTATCGATGAACCCGACGCCGTCCCCGATCGAGACGGGAAACAGCGTTTGGACGGCGGCCGCGGGCGTTTCGGCGAAGGCCGACGACGCGCAAAGGAGGGCGATGCATATAAGCTGGATTTTTCTCATGGCGCAAACCTCATCGGGTGATGGACTATGCGAATCACTATAGCACGGTCGCGAATGGGTGACATCCATAAAGGAGGGGTATTATAATGATCGAAGCGGTACCGTTACCCCATGCCCTCGGTCATCGCGAACAAAAAAGGAGTTTACCATGAGCTTAGTCCTTGTTGAGACCATTTTGGCTTTATCCTCAATCACCATTCTTCTTCTTTTCTTAATCAGCCTCAAGCGGCTAGGGACCGCGCCGATGAACTTCGCAATCCTTTTGATGGGAATCAATCATATATTCCTTTCGTTCATCATTCCGTTCATAACCCTCAAACTGATCTGTTTCGTAATCGGCCTTTTCGTATCCGTTTTCGCGATTATCAAGCTAGTCAGAAAGATGTAAGGAATGGCTCGGAGCCATAACTGAATGGCTCGGAGCCATAACTGAATGGCTCGGAGTCATAACTGAATGACTCGGAGTCATAATGAAATGGCTCGGAGTCATAACGGAGTGGCTCGGAGTCACTTCTGATTGGCTCGGAGTCATAACGGAGTGGGTCGGAGTCACTTCGGAAGACTTGGGGTCAGACCCCATTACCGTAGGGTCAGACCCCGAATACTAGCGGGTTGAAAGAGTGATGGCCTTCCTCAAAAAGTGGGGGTATAATGATATCCTGTAGACATCAAGTTATATGCAGACCTCCGTGCGGGGAAATAAAAGGCATTAACTCAACCATCAAGAGCGCGATATTTATTAATTAGCAATCATTCAGGAGTCGCATACATGTCAAGCATCCAGCAAAGAGCCGAACTTCAGTCCCAGATATGGAAAATCGCCAATGATGTCCGGGGATCGGTTGACGGCTGGGATTTCAAGCAATTCGTCTTAGGTACGCTTTTTTACCGCTTTATCAGCGAGAATTTCTCTGCCTACATCGAAGCGGACGATGAGAGCATCGTATACGCCGATCTTTCCGACTCCGTCATTACTTCGGAACTTAAAGCCGACGCCATTAAAACAAAGGGCTATTTCATCTATCCCAGCCAGCTTTTCGTCAATGTGGCGAAAGGCGCCAATACCAATGAGAAGCTCAATGTCGATCTGGCTAAGATATTTACCGCGATCGAAAGCAGCGCAAACGGATATCCGTCCGAGCTGGATATCAAGGGCCTCTTTGCCGATTTCGATACCACCAGTAACCGCCTCGGTAATACGGTCAAAGAGAAAAGCGCTCGGTTGGCGGCAGTCTTAAAAGGCGTGGCAGGGCTCAAGTTCGGCAGTTTTCATGACAATCAAATCGATCTTTTCGGCGACGCCTATGAGTTCCTTATTTCCAACTATGCGGCGAATGCCGGCAAATCAGGCGGCGAGTTTTTTACCCCACAGCATGTTTCCAAGCTGATCGCGCAGCTTGCCATGCACAAGCAAAAATCGGTCAACAAAATTTATGACCCCGCGTGCGGTTCAGGCTCACTGCTCTTACAGGCAAAGAAACACTTTGACGCGCACATCATCGAAGACGGTTTTTGGGGACAGGAGATCAATCACACCACCTACAACCTTGCCCGCATGAACATGTTTTTGCATAACATCAACTACGACAAGTTCAATATCGCCCTGGGGAATACCCTTCTGGATCCCCATTATAAAAACGATAAGCCTTTTGACGCCATCGTCTCCAATCCGCCGTACTCGGTTAACTGGATCGGTAGCGATGACCCGACGCTTATCAACGATGATCGCTTTGCCCCCGCCGG
>DAOPYF010000080.1:0-11640 GCA_035352735.1 Treponemataceae bacterium
CGAGACCATGTCGGATTTCGTCCAGGGCACGCTGATGTTCGTCGTGATCGTGCTCGTGCTCACGGTGGGTACGATCAAGGCAGGCGGGATCGGCGGAATCGTTAACAACCTCAAGGATATCCCCAACTTCATGGACTTCTTCGGCATCGCCGTCCCCGTCGACTCGACCGCAGCGCCGGTTACCGCTGCCGCGGGCAACGTTCAGGCGATCGTCGCCGGACGCGGCGCGTTCGGTCCCGGCGCGCGATACGGACTTTTGAGCATCCTCTCGTGCCTCGCGTGGGGCTTGGGATACTTCGGCATGCCACAGGTCGTGCTCCGCTTCATGGCCATCGAGAAGTCGTCGAAGATCCGCCAGGCGCGCATCATCGCAGTCACCTGGTGCTTCATCTCCCTTTTCGCCGCGGTCTCGATCGGCATGATCGGCCGCGCCGTGATGCCGAGCCTTCTCACGACGGCGAGCGCCTCGGAGACGATCTTCATCCACATGGCGGTCGACTTCTTCCCGCCGATCCTCGCCGGCTTCGTGCTTTCGGGCATCATCGCCGCGTCGATCAGCTCGTCCGACTCGTACATGCTCATCACCTCGTCGTCGCTCGCGAACGACCTCGTGCAGAACCTCTCGAAGAAAAAACTCTCCGATAAGGCGATCATGTGGCTCGCCCGCTTTACCCAGGTCGCGGTCACCGCGTTCGGCATCTGGATCGCCGTCTCGGGCAACACCTCGATCTTCCGCGTCGTGTCCTACGCCTGGGCCGGCCTCGGCGCGGCCTTCGGCCCGCTGATGCTCTTCTCCCTTTTCTGGAAGCGCACGAACTTCCAGGGCGCCGTCGCGGGCATGCTTACCGGCGGCATCATGGTGTTCGTCTGGAAGAACTGCATCGCGCGGCTCGGCGGCTACTGGGGCGTCTATGAGCTCCTTCCCGCCTTCGTCCTCTCGTCCCTCGCGATCGTGGTCGTCAGTCTCGTGACCGAGAAGCCCTCGGCCGAGATCGAGGCCGAATTCGAGCGGGCCCGAACCGCGGAGTTCTGACCGGAATTTGAAAAGCCTCCCCATAAGCGATAGGCGCTTGAGGGGATGGTCTCCGGGGCTTTAGCTCTTTGGGTACTTAAATCCTTGAAATAGGATAAAAAAAGACCGCCTGGCAAACCGTTACCGGGCGGTCTCTTTTCTATATTAGCCTTCAGGCCTTTCATACGACCCCAAGCGATAATTCGCTTGGGGCGGTTCGGTCAGTTCGGAGAGAATATAAATGTCGTGTTTTTTGTCTGTCCGCCGCTCGTGATCGCGAGGGTTATATCGGTGTCCCCCGTAGGCAGAGCGTCCTTCGGAAAGTTGAGTGACACGATGACGTATCCCTGGGTCGATCCGAGGGCGACGCTCTGAAACACATTCGTGAGGTCAGCGTCTGTCGCGGCCATACCATACACGCCATTGGTGTTAGCGGCGAGTTCCTTGAGCACGTCGGAGTCGTAGCCAAGCGCAACGGTGTTTATTGGGATCCCGTACTTAGTCGCAAGCGCGTAGGTTTCCGCGTCGGTGTGGGTTGAATCGTTGTCGCCGCCGTCCGAAAGCAGCATTATCGCGCGCTGATAGGAGCTCGCTTTTACCTTTACGTTAATATCCTCGAGTAACTCATAGATTGACTCATAGAGCGGGGTGTTCCCGTCATCGGTGCATTTATCGATACCAGCGGCGAGCAAGGTCTTGTCGGAGGTATAATCCTGGAGGAGTCGCGTCTTGGTGAATCCCGTCGTGCTTCCCGAACCAAAATCGTAGACGGCAAGCTGGGATTTTGCGTTATTTTTAAGAATGAGGTCGACGTAGTTCTTCGCGGCGGTAACGCGAAGGCGGTTTGCATCGGTCCAGGACATGCTTCCGGAGCTGTCGAGGTCGATTGCCATGCTCCATGGGAGGGAGGAGTCCGTGGCTTCCTTCGTCTCGATCTTGGATGTGGTCAGGGCAACCGCGGTGCGGGATGTAGCGGTTGCGGTAACATCGATCCCGTCGCTGACGATGGAATTTTGACTATCGTCGAGGGCGATAAGTGCGACCTTGAGTCCGCCGGTTGTGGCGAAGTCCGAATCGGCCTTTGCGTTCAGAACCTGAACCTTAGAAACGGCTGGCAGATCGTCATCAGAATCGCCCGATGACGAGGAGCAGCCCATAATGAATGTCGCCGTTATGGCGGCAAGCATGATAAATCCGGTGAGCTTCTTCATTTTTTCATCCTTTTACATAGAGAGTATTGCATACCAAATGGTACGAAGTAACTACTATCATGTATTGATTATCTCTAAACTGTCAATCAGAAGACAATCAGCGTCGATGTTTTTTATGGAATTTTGGTCATTTTTTTGGCGTCTTGAAAAAAACAAAGGGACTGGATATGATATTCCATGCAGTTGCTGATTGACAGAATTCGCGCGGACGGGAAGGTTCTTCCCGGCAACGTCCTCAAGGTGGGAAGCTTCCTGAATCACCAGATGGATATCGACCTCTTTAACGAGATCGGGCGCGAGTTCGCACGGCGGTTTTCCGGCATTCGCGTCGACAGAATCCTGACGATCGAGGCCTCGGGCATCGGCATCGCCTGTATCGCGGCACAGTACTTCAAGGTTCCCGTCGTTTTCGCGAAAAAAGCCAAAACCAAAAACATCTCGGGCGAAACCCTCTCGACCAGCGTTAAATCCTACACCCACAACACCACGTACGAGGTCTCCGTCGTCCGGGACTATCTGCCCGCGGGGGAGTCGGTCCTGATCATCGACGACTTCCTCGCAAACGGCTGCGCGCTCGAGGGGCTCGTGTCCCTCGTTGAGGCCGCCGGCGCCCGCGTCGCCGGGGCGGGCATCGTCATCGAGAAGGGATTTCAGGACGGCGGCAAGCGCCTTCGCGCCCGCGGAATCCGGGTTGAGTCCCTCGCGATCGTCGACCGGATGACCGAAGCGGGCGAGATCTCGTTCAGGGAAGCGTAGCGAGGCCTTTTCGGGCGTCCGAGCCCGGGCCGTTATCGAACTTAATGCCGGCGAGCGAATCGCGGGCTTTAATAAAACGTTTTTTCTACGAAAAGGAGTAGAGGATGAAAAAGATTCTCACCGTCATCATGATGGCCGCCGCCGTGCTCTTGGCGACGTCGTGCGCCAAGAAGGCGGACGGCAAGGCCGCCGCGAAGCTGACGAAGGACACGATCAAGGTTGGTTTCGTGTACATCGGAAACATCAACGACGAGGGCTATACCCAGGCGCATGACCAGGGACGGCTCGCCCTGAACGCCATGGGCATCAAGACCGCGTACATCGAGAACGTCGCCGAGAACGCCGACTGCGAGAAAGCGATCCGCGACCTCATCGACCAGGGATGCAACGTCATCTACACCACCAGCTTCGGCTTCATGGATTGGACCATCAAGGTCGCCGCGGACCATCCCGAGGTTTACTTCGGCCATTGCTCCGGCTACAAGCGCGCCGCGAACGTATCGACCTATTTCGGCAAGATCGAGCAGCCGCGCTACCTCGCCGGTATCGTCGCCGGTCTCAAGACCAAGGCGAACAAGATCGGTTACGTCGCCGCCATGCCGATCCCCGAGTGCATCCGCGGAATCAACGCGTTCACCCTCGGCGTGCAGTCCGTCAACCCGAAGGCGACCGTCGAGGTCATTTGGACCAACACCTGGTTTGACCCCGCCGTCGAGAAGCAGGCCGCGCTCGAGCTCCTCAACAAGGGCTGCGACGTGATGGCCCAGCACCAGGACTCCACCGCGACCCAGATCGCCGCGCAGGAGAAAGGCGCCTTCGCCGTCGGCTACAACACCCCGACCGGAAACGCCGCGCCCAAGGCATACCTCACCGCGCCCCTTTTCAACTGGAAGACCTTCTACGTCGACGACGTGCAGAAGATCCTCGACGGGTCCTGGACGAGCCGCGCATACTGGGAAGGCCTCGACAAGGGAATGGTCGCGCTTGACGCGCTCACCGCGAACTGCGCCCCCGGAACCCAGGAGAAGGTCGACGCCGCGAAGGCGAAGCTCGCCGACGGCACGCTCAACGTCTTTGCCGGCCCCCTCGCCGATCAGGGCGGGACCGAGAAGGTCGCGGCCGGAAAGGCCATGACCGACGACGAGGTCTGGAACATGAGCTGGTTCGTCAAGGGCGTTATCGGGAAGATCCCCCAGTAAGCCCTAAGCGATACACGTTTCTTCCGTAACCGTATCGCCCGATGGGTTCCGCGCCCTTGCGCGCGGGGCCTTTCTCGGGGCGGTCGGTTCGGGAAAAAAGGCGGACCCTTTGGGTCCGTCCCCTATAAGCCCTCGCGCGGTATGCGTCGCGGGCGTTTTCTTTTTTTAAAAGGGCGCGCCGGAAAGCGGCGCCAAACGGGCATTGCGAGGAGCGTCAATGGCATATATCGAACTGCGCGGCATCACGAAAACCTTCGGAAGCGTCGTCGCGAATAAGGGCGTGTCGCTCGACATTAACCGCGGCGAGATACTCGCGCTCCTCGGCGAGAACGGCTCCGGGAAAAGCACCCTCGTCAACATGCTCTCCGGCATTTATACCCCCGACTCCGGGTCGATACGCATCGACGGGAAGGAGCGAAACTTCGCGTCTCCCTTTGACGCGATCAGGGCCGGCATCGGCATGGTCCATCAGCACTTTAAGCTCGTTTCCGTCATGACCGCGAAGGAGAACATCGCTATCGGCGAGCGCGCCGGATTTTTCTTCAACGAGCGCCGCGTGGGCGAGCGAATCTATCAAATCGAGAAACGGTTCGGGTTGGTCACCAATCCCGACAAGAAGATATACAACATGTCCGTCGGCGAAAAGCAGACGGTCGAAATACTGAAGGTCCTCTATCGCGGCGCGAACGTGCTCATCCTCGACGAGCCGACGGCCGTGCTCACCCCTCAGGAGATCACCCAGCTTTTCGCGATCCTCAAGAAGATGAAGGAAGAAGGCTGCGCGATCGTCATCATCACCCATAAGCTCGGCGAGGTGATGGAGATCAGCGACCGCGTTTCCGTGCTCCGCCGCGGGATGAGCGTCGGTACCGTCAAGACGGCCGAGACCTCGCCGCGCGAGCTCACCGAGATGATGGTCGGCGCCGCGGTCTCGCTCGAGATAACGCGGGAGCCGGTTGAGCCCTCGGCGGAGCCGATGCTCGCGGTCGATCGCCTCGTCAAGCGCGACGACGAGGGCATCCCTCTCCTCGACGGCGTCTCGTTCGACCTTTTCGGCGGCGAGATACTCGGGGTTGCGGGCATCGCGGGCTCCGGGCAAAAGGAACTCTGCGAGACGATCGCGGGGCTCATGCGGGCCGACTCGGGATCCGTGCGCTTCGACGGCGGCGAGCTTTTGGGCCTCACCCCGCGCGCGATCATCAAGCGCGGCATCAGCATGAGCTTCATCCCCGAGGATCGCCTGGGCATGGGGCTCGTCGCGGGAATGGACGTCGTCGATAACGTCATTCTCAAATCCTACAACAAGACGAAGGGATTTTTCGTGGACCGCGTCGCGGGCCGGGCGCACGCGGAGCGCATCGTGCGCGCGTACGACATCTCGACCCCGTCGGTCAACCACGTCGTCAAGAAGCTCTCCGGCGGGAACATCCAGAAGGTCCTCCTGGGCCGCGAGATCGAGCTCGGGCCGCGCCTCCTCATCACGGCGTATCCCGTGCGCGGGCTCGACATCGGCGCGTCCTGCACGATCTACGACATGCTCAACGAGCAGAAGAAGCGCGGCGTCGGGATACTCTTCATCGGCGAGGACCTCGACGTGCTCATGGAGCTTTCGGACCGCATCCTGGTGCTCCACGGGGGAGCCGTGATGGATATCGTCGATCCCGCGAAGACCACGAAAGAGGATATCGGCCTCCTGATGATGGGCCACAAACCGGAGGCCATAGCATGATAAGAATCGTTTCGCGCGTGGAACCCTCGCCCTTTCGCGAGAACCTGCTCCGCCTCGCCGCGGTCGGCTGCGCCCTCGCCGCGTCCGCGGCGATCATGGCGATCATTGGGTATAACCCCCTGGACGTATACGCCAAGATGATCGCGGGCTCGCTGAAGACCGCGTACCGGTTCCACGAGACCGTCAACAAGGCCATCCCGCTCGTGATCCTGTCGCTCGGGATCGCGATCGCGTTCAGGATGAAATTCTGGAACATCGGCGCCGAAGGGCAGTTCTACCTCGGCGCGTTCGGGGCGTCGCTCGTCGCGTTCGCGTTCCCGGGCCTCCCCGCGATAATCCTCCTCCCGTTCATGCTCGTCACCGCGTTCGCCTTCGGCGGCGCCTACGCGCTCGTGCCGGCCGTATTGAAGGCGCGCTTTTCCGCGAGCGAAACCCTCGTGACGCTCATGCTCAACTACGTCGCCCTCAAGTGGATCTCGTTCCTGCAGTACGGGCCCTGGAAGGATCCCGCGGCGAAGGGATTCCCGAAGATCGCGCCTTTCTCGAAGGACGCGATCCTCCCGAACTTTCTCGGCATTCACGTCGGCTGGGTCATCGCGGTCGCCCTCGCGGCGATCATGTACTTCGTGCTGAAGAAATCGAAGCTCGGGTACGAGATCGACGTCCTCGGCGAGAGCGAGGCAACCGCTCGCTACGCGGGCATGAGCGTCACGCGCGTGACCCTCATCGCGATACTCCTCTCGGGGGGGCTCTGCGGCGTCGCGGGCATGGTCCAGGCCTCGGCCATCGAGCATTCGCTTTCCGAGCAGCTCTCGGGCGGCCTCGGCTTCACCGCGGTCATCACGACGTGGCTCGCGCGATTGAGCCCGCCGGTTATCATCGTAGTCTCGTTCCTCTTCGCGGTCCTTCTCCAGGGAGGCGCGTTCCTGCAAAGCTCCCTCGGCATGCCGGCGACCGTGGCGGATATCATCCAGGGGATCATCATATTCTTCGTTCTCGGCAGCGAGTTCTTCGTCCGGTATCGATTCGCGTTCGTCAAGGCCGGACACACGGCAAGGGAGGGGCGGGCATGAACCAGTTCGTCGACGCGCTTTCGCTTTTTATGCAGACGTCGGTTCAGATGGGGACCCATATCCTCCTCGCGACGCTCGGCGGCATTCTCTGCGAGAAGGTCGGTAACATGAACTTAGGCATCGAGGGGATGATGCTCCTCGGGGCGTCGGTCGGGTTTTCCGCCGCGCTCGCGACCGCAAACCCCGCGCTCGCCATCCTCGCCGCGGGCGTCGCGGGGGCGGGCGGCGCGCTCCTCTACGCGATCATCACGGTAACCCTGCGGGGAAACCAAGTCGTCACCGGGCTCGTGCTCACGATCTTTGGCTCAGGGGTTTCGGGCTTTCTCGGCAAGGGACTTTCCGGAAAGTCGCTGCCGCACGAGATCTCCGACGCGTTCGCGCCGGTTTCCGTCCCCGTGCTTCGCGACATACCGGTGCTCGGGAAGATGTTCTTCGAGCAGAGCCTCTACGTCCATCTCGGGCTTCTCGTCGCGATCGTGATGTACGTGTACTTCAAGCGCACGCAGGCGGGCCTCAACGTTCGCGCCGTCGGCGAGAACCCCGGCGCGGCGGACGCCTCGGGCATTAACGTGAACGCCTATAAATACGCGCACGTCACCGCGGGAGGGTTCCTCTGCGGCATCGGCGGCGCGTACCTCTCGCTCGTGTTCGTCCCGCGCTGGCAGGAGAACATCACCGCGGGCGCCGGATGGATCGCCGTCGCGCTCATCATCTTCAGTACCTGGAATCCTTTAAAGGCGATCTTCGCGGCGTACGCGTTCGGCGCGCTCAAGGGCATCGGTTTTAAATTCCAGAGCGTCGACCTCTCCCTCTTCGGGAAGCCGATCGCGTTCTCCCCGCAGATCCTCGACATGATCCCGTACGTGGCGACGATCGTCGTGCTCATATTTATTACCTATCGGAAGAAGAAGGAATACCAGAGCCCCAAGGGTCTCGGGAATCCGTATTTCCGAGAGGAGCGATAAGGCGCGCGCGCAAAGCGAAAAAAAGGGCTGTCCGGCTTTCAAGCGCCGGGCAGCCCTTTCGTTTTGCATAAAGCCGTCGAGTTTATTTAACCGTCATCCTGAATACGCCGTCCCAGTCCTGCGGCGGTTCGTGCTTCGTGAAATGCTCGACGCGCTCGAGGAACACCGTCGACGGATGGTCGTTGAAAAGATCGATGTTCTTCTTGAAGGCGACTCCCGCTTTGTCCCACTTTCTCGTGCGATAGGCGGTAAGCCCCTTCTCGAAGTTGTTCTTAATCTCAAGAAGCTTTGGGTGCGCCTCGGGGATTTCCTGGAGAATTTCGTAGATCCTGACGGGTTCGTTCTTTCCCTTGACGGCGATGAAGTCGAGCTCGCGGCAGAGGAACTGTTCCTTGACGCGTTCGTATACGGCCTCGGTGATAATCGATTTCGAGCCGTATGCCTTGTTCGCGCCCTCGAGGCGCGCGGCGAGGTTGACGGTGTCGCCGATGGAGGTGAAGTCCATGCGGTCTCGCGCGCCGACGGAACCGAAAACCACGTTTCCCGTGTTGATGCCGATGCCGATGGAGACGACGGGGAGCCCTTGTTTTTCGCGATCCTCGCGTTCCTTCATCATCGCGGCCCTGATCTGCATCGCCGCGCGGCACGCGTTCTCCTCTTTCCTTGGGCCCTCGAAGAAGGCCATCATCTCGTCGCCGACGAACTTGTCCACGTCGCCGTGGTTGTTCAGGATGATCTCGGTCTCGAGGTCAAGGTAACGGTTGAGTATGGTCACGACCTCTTCGGGCTCCATGCCCTCGCAGAGGGTCGTGAAGCCGCGGATGTCGGTGAAGATGAACGTCAGTTCCTTTCGCATGGTCGTCGTCGTTCCCGATTCAGCGTGCTTGAGCGTCGACGCGGAGATGTACGGGACGATGCCGCGGATGACCGTGACCATGTCGTTAATCTCGGAGGAAAGGTTCTTGATCTCGTCGTGGCTGTGCACGCAGTCGTTGTACACGAGAGCGGTAGAGGAGATGCGAGACTGACCGCGTATCATCGTCGACAGGATGTCGGAAATCTTCCTGACGTTCATCCTGAGGAAAAGGAGCGGGTTGACGATGTAGTTTCCGACGAGATAGGTCAGTACGATCGCGAGATAGAGGAAGAACGCGGTGAAAACGATGACCGATACCCGGGTGAGGTAGTACGGCCGCATCACGACGTCTTCCCTGAAGGTCATGACGGAGAAGCCGAGCAGGCGCTCGCGCTTGGTCTTTTCGTCGCCTTTGGTAACGGTGTTCTGCTTGATGATCGGGCTCACGTAGCGGAAGAGCCGGTTCTCGCCGTCGTGGATCGATATGACCTTCGACGTGGGCGTGATCGACTTCGCGTACGTGGTGACGTCCGCCGCGGGAAGGGCCGATACCGAGGGATACTGCGTCCCAATGTCCGCCGTTGAGTACTCGGCGCGGAAATCGGGCGTGTCACCGCCCAGCGCGTCGAGGTAGGTTTCGCCTTTCAGGTTCGTGTAGATCGTCAGGTTGTCGTAGGAGAACTCGGCTTTTTTGTTAAGCTCGTCCTGACGGTTCAGGTACTCGAACATCGCGATGCTGTCGCCGAGGTTGACCCGGTAAATCGCCGATGTCTGCTCGACTTGGGTTCGCGCGGCGTCGCCGACGGCCTTGAGGATCGTCGTGCGGTAGTTCCCAAGGAGCACGACGCTCAAGACGAGGAGGATGAGCGAGATGATCCCGATGAAGGCGATGAAGAGCTTCGTTCTGATGCGGAAAAGGACCTCGAGGGCGTTGGGCCTGCCTCGCCGCGCCTCGGCTTCCTTCATCGTGATGAGTCCCTGCTGCTTCTTGAATTCGCGATACTCGCGATAGACCGGGTTCCGGAGGTTATGCAGCTTGAGGAAGATCACGATCGAGGCGACGTTGCCGGCGAACGAGACGACGGTTCCGGCGATCGCGATTACGGGGAGGGCAGCGAACCACGAGGGCGTGTCGGCGAAGCGAAGCATCGGAAGGATCGCCGAGAACGTCATTATCGCCGTCGCCGCGATTCGCGCGAGGGTGGAGAATACCCCGTCCGGAAACGCGATATCGCCGAGCTTGTTCGGGATCACGAAGCAGACTATCTTGAAAAGCCCGATGGCCGGGACGAGGTACACGAGATAAAGAACCGCGCTCGGGAACGAAAGCCCCGCGAGCCGCGAGTATTCAAGCGGAAGCGACCAGGGGTAAAAAACCTGAATGCCGGTCGAAGGGACGCGCGCGTTAACCACGCCGATCGAGACGGGAAGCAGGAACCACGCGATGAACAAAAGCCCGCTGAGCGCGTCGAGGACGCGGTACGTTTTTAGCCGATCAATCATCGAGGCATCCCTCATTCGTCGCCCGCGAGGGCTTTAAGCTTTGTGTTCGTGCGATCGAGATACGCCTGAGCCTGCTCATAGTTCGCGTCTATCTTGAGGACCATGCGGAACTTGCTCTTGGCGTCATCGTAGTCTTCTTCGTTGTACGAGGTGATACCGTCGTTGTATACGGTCTTGATCCTGTCAAGGACGGCGTTTTTCTTCGCCGTAAGAATATCCTTGCTGGACTGCTTGGTGACCTTCGCAGAGACCGACGAGATCGTGTTCCAGGCGCTCACGAGATCGCCGCTCGAGATGCTGCCGTCGATGCCCGCCGCGATGTCGTTAATCTCGGCGTCGTAGTCGCGCGCCGAAGACGCCTTGTTAATCCGCGACTTGAGGTCTATGGCCTCGGGCGTCCGGTTGATGGCCATCGCGATGTCTGCCTTATCGTCGGCAGAGCCGAATTTTTGCATGCCGAGCAGGGTGTTTCCCCAGCGGAGGTAAATCTGATACTTGATGGTTTGGATCTCGTTCGCGGTCTCGGGGTTGATGTTCGCGACGGTCTTTTCGGCACGGAGGATCGCCGCCTCGGCTTCGCCGTACTTTTTCGCCTCGAGCTTCGCTTTCGCGGCGTCGATGTCCTTGCGGGCGAGGCCCATGATGTACGAATCGATGTTCTTGCGGGTGCTGGACGCGGCCGAGTTGCCCGGATCGATGCTTTCGATCTCGGCGATGGCGCGCGTGGCCTGGGGAACGAGCTTCCCGAGCGCAAGCGACTTCTTCTCGGAAAGGATCTTGGACTCGATCGCCGAGAGCTTCGTTACCCTTTTTTGCACGACGGCCTTTCGGGCGTCGGCGCTCGCGTACTTCACCTTGAGGAGGGCCGTGTCGGAGGGTTTGAGGGTCGCGGCGCGCGTGACGGCGAGCGCGAGCTCATAGTCCTCGGACTCGGTTCGCTTTTCCTTTGCCTGGAGGCGTTGCGCCTTGGCGAGGTTTTTCGAGAAACTCGCGGCCTTAAAGCTGTCTACCTTCTCGATATAGGATTGTGCCTGCGGGTGCAGGGGGTCGATCAGGAGGGCGTTCTCGAAGAACAGTCGGACGTTGGGAATCGCGTTCAGGTCGTTCTGGGCGATAAGCTGATCGTTGTATTGGATGACGCCTTGCTTGAAGAGTAGGTCCGCGCGATCGGGCGCGGGAACGTTCTTCGCGAGGAATGCGTCGGGACCCGACGTTGCGCAGGACGCGAGTAACGCGCCGAGAAATATGATTGAAAGCGAAAAATATGCGGGTCTTTTTATCATAGCGGTTCCTCCGAAAACTAGCATTACAATGTAACAATCTATGTTAAAGTTTA